>NZ_JBEZVJ010000015.1:0-161445 GCF_040636935.1 Streptomyces sp. NPDC032940
CCCGGTGTAGAACGGGATCTCCTCGCGGACGTGCATGCGGGCCTCGGAGCCGCGCAGGTGGCGCATGAGGTCGACGATGCGGTCCAGCTCGTCGGGGCGAGCCGGAACCAGCTGCGCCAGTCGTCGGGAGCCGCCTCCGTCTCGGCCTTGCGGCGGGCGAAGACCTCGTCGGCCGAGTCACGGTCGATGCGGCCGCTGGGGGTGCGCTTCAGCTCGTCGACGGGCAGGCCGCCCTCGGCGTCCAGTTCGGCGGCGAGCTGGTTGGCCCGGCGGACGAACTGGGTGTTCTTCCACAGGAACCACAGGCCGATCGCCGGCAGCACCAGCACCGCCACACCGAGGGTGACGGTGAGCGGGGTGCCGGCGTCGATGAGCATCACGCCGCGGCTGCCGACCAGGACGAAGTAGAAGACCAGGACGACGGCCGTGATGAGGTAGGTGATCTTCGCGCGCATGGCTCAGCCCAGGTCCAGGAAGTGTTCCAGGCCGAAGGTGAGGCCCGGAGTGGTCACCACGCGCCGGGCGCCGAGCAGGATGCCCGGCATGAAGCTGCTGTGGTGCAGGGAGTCGTGCCGGACGGTGAGGGTCTCGCCCTCGCCGCCGAGCAGGACCTCCTGGTGTGCGAGCAGGCCGCGCAGGCGGACCGCGTGCACGGGGACGCCGTCCACGTCCGCGCCGCGCGCTCCGTCGAGGGCGGTGGCAGTGGCGTCGGGCGCCGGAGCGGCGCCTGCCTTCTGCCGGGCCTCGGCGATGAGCTGCGCGGTGCGTGTGGCGGTGCCGCTGGGGGCGTCCACCTTGTTCGGGTGGTGCAGCTCGACGACCTCGACGGACTCGAAGTACGGGGCGGCGATCTGCGCGAACTTCATGGTCAGCACGGCGCCGATGGAGAAGTTGGGCGCGATGAGCACGCCCGTCTCCGGGGAGGCGTCGAGCCAGCCCTTGAGCTGCGCGAGGCGCTCGTCGGTCCAGCCCGTGGTGCCGACGACGGCGTGGATGCCGTGCCGCACGCAGAACTCGAGGTTGTCCATGACCGACGCCGGGGTGGTCAGCTCGACCGCGACCTGCGCGCCGCTGTCGGTCAGCGCGTCCAGCGAGTCGCCGCGGCCCAGGGCGGCGACCAGTTCCATGTCCTCGGCGGCCTCGACCGCCCGCACCGCCTCGGAACCGATCCGGCCCTTGGCGCCGAGGACGGCCACGCGCAGCTTGCTCATGTCTTCTGACTTCCTTACCGGGGGTTAGGCGACGGCGTCGTGCAGCCGGGACGCCTGCTTGTCCTTCAGCGGGCCGATGACCGACAGCGAGGGCCGCCGGCCCAGGACGTCGCGGGCGACGGCGCGGACGTCGTCCGGCGTGACCGAGGCTATCCGGGCCAGCATGTCGTCGACGGACATCTGCTCTCCCCAGCACAGCTCGCTCTTGCCGATACGGTTCATCAGCGCGCCGGTGTCCTCCAGGCCGAGGACGGTGGAGCCCTGGAGCTGGCCGACGGCGCGGCCGATCTCCTCGTCGGACAGCCCGTTCTCGGCGACGTGGTCGAGTTCGTCGCGGCAGATCTTCAGCACGTCGTGGACCTGGGAGGGCCGGCAGCCCGCGTACACACCGAACAGGCCGCAGTCGGCGAAGCCCGAGGTGTACGAGTACACGCTGTAGGCCAGGCCGCGCTTCTCGCGGACCTCCTGGAACAGGCGCGAGGACATGCCGCCGCCGAGGGCGGTGTTGAGGACGCCCAGTGCCCAGCGGCGCTCGTCGGTGCGGGCCAGGCCCGGCATGCCGAGGATGACGTGGGCCTGCTCGGTCTTGCGGCCGATCAGCTCGACGCGGCCCGCGGTGCGCAGGGTGCGCCGGCCCTCGCGCGGGGCGACGGGCGCGGCCACCGGGTCCTTGAAGGCGCCGGCCTTCTCGAAGGCGGCGCGGACCTGGCGTACGACCTTGTTGTGGTCGACGTTGCCGGCGGCGGCGACGACCAGGTGGGTGGGGTCGTAGTGCTTCTTGTAGAAGCGGCGGATGCGGTCGGCGGTGAGGGCGTTGACCGTGTCGACGGTGCCGAGGACGGGGCGGCCGAGGGCGTTGTCGCCGAACATGGTGTGCGCGAACAGGTCGTGCACGCAGTCGCCGGGGTCGTCCTCGGTCATCGCGATCTCTTCGAGGATGGCGCCGCGCTCGACGTCGACGTCCTCCTCGCGGATCAGGGAGCCGGTCAGCATGTCGCAGACGACGTCGATGGCGAGCGGCAGGTCGGTGTCGAGCACGCGCGCGTAGTAGCACGTGTACTCCTTCGCCGTGAACGCGTTCATCTCGCCGCCGACCGCGTCGACGGCGGAGGAGATGTCCAGGGCGGACCTGCGGTTCGTGCCCTTGAAGAGCAGGTGCTCCAGATAGTGGGTGGCGCCGTTCAACGCGGGCGTCTCGTCGCGGGAGCCGACGTGCGCCCAGATGCCGAAGGTCGCCGAGCGGACCGAGGGCAGCGTCTCGGTGACGATGCGCAGGCCGCCCGGGAGGGTGGTCTTGCGGACCGTGCCGATGCCGTTCTCGCCCTTGATCAGGGTTTGGGTACGGGCGACGGCCCGCGCCTCCGAGGAGGTGCGGGCCGTCGCCTTGTTGCCACGGGACGTCACTGGTCGGCGTCGTCCTTCTTCGTCTCGTCGCCTTCCTCGCCCTCGATCACGGGGATCAGGGAGAGCTTGCCGCGGGAGTCGATCTCGGCGATCTCGACCTGGACCTTCTGGCCCACGCCGAGGACGTCCTCGACGTTCTCCACGCGCTTGCCGCCGGCGAGCTTGCGGATCTGCGAGATGTGCAGCAGACCGTCCTTGCCGGGCAGCAGGGAGACGAACGCGCCGAAGGTGGTCGTCTTCACGACCGTGCCCAGGTAGCGCTCGCCGACCTCGGGCATCGTCGGGTTGGCGATGCCGTTGATCGTGGTGCGGGCGGCCTCGGCGGCCGGGCCGTCGGCGGCACCGATGTAGATCGTGCCGTCGTCCTCGATCGTGATCTCGGCGCCCGTGTCCTCCTGGATCTGGTTGATCATCTTGCCCTTGGGGCCGATGACCTCACCGATCTTGTCGACGGGGATCTTCACGGTGATGATCCGCGGCGCGTTCGGGGACATCTCGTCCGGCGTGTCGATCGCTTCCATCATCACGTCGAGGATGTGGAGGCGGGCGTCACGGGCCTGCTTGAGGGCGGCGGCCAGGACGGAGGCGGGGATGCCGTCCAGCTTGGTGTCGAGCTGGAGGGCGGTCACGAACTCCTTGGTGCCGGCGACCTTGAAGTCCATGTCGCCGAAGGCGTCCTCCGCACCGAGGATGTCGGTGAGGGCGACGTAGTGCGTCTCGCCGTTGATCTCCTGGGAGATCAGGCCCATGGCGATGCCGGCGACGGGGGCCTTCAGCGGCACACCGGCGTTCAGCAGCGACATGGTGGAGGCGCAGACCGAGCCCATGGACGTCGAGCCGTTGGAGCCGAGGGCCTCGGACACCTGGCGGATCGCGTAGGGGAACTCCTCGCGCGTCGGCAGCACCGGCACGATGGCGCGCTCGGCGAGGGCGCCGTGGCCGATCTCGCGGCGCTTCGGGGAGCCGACGCGGCCGGTCTCACCGACGGAGTAGGGCGGGAAGTTGTAGTTGTGCATGTAGCGCTTGCGGGTCACCGGGGAGAGGGTGTCCAGCTGCTGCTCCATGCGGAGCATGTTGAGGGTGGTGACGCCCAGGATCTGGGTCTCGCCACGCTCGAACAGGGCGGAGCCGTGGACCCGCGGGATGGCCTCGACCTCGGCGGCCAGGGTGCGGATGTCGGTGACACCGCGGCCGTCGATGCGGGTCTTCTCCTTGATGACGCGCTCGCGGACCAGGGACTTGGTCAGCGCGCGGTACGCGGCGGAGATCTCCTTCTCGCGGCCCTCGAACTCCGGCAGGAGCTTCTCGGCGGCGAGCGCCTTGACGCGGTCCAGCTCGGCCTCGCGCTCCTGCTTGCCGGCGATGGTGAGCGCCTGGGCGAGCTCGGGCTTGACCGCGGCGGTCAGCGCCTCCAGGACGTCGTCCTGGTAGTCCAGGAAGATCGGGAACTCGCCGGTCGGCTTGGCGGCCTTCGCGGCGAGGTCGGCCTGGGCGCGGCACAGCACCTTGATGAAGGGCTTCGCGGCCTCGAGACCGGCGGCGACGACCTCCTCGGTGGGGGCCTCGGCACCGCCCTCGACCAGCTTGATGGTCTTCTCGGTGGCCTCGGCCTCGACCATCATGATCGCGACGTCGCCGTCCTCCAGGACACGGCCCGCGACGACCATGTCGAAGACGGCGTCCTCGAGCTCGGTGTGCGTCGGGAAGGCCACCCACTGGCCGCGGATCAGCGCGACGCGGACGCCGCCGATCGGGCCGGAGAAGGGCAGGCCGGCCAGCTGCGTCGACGCGGAGGCGGCGTTGATCGCCACGACGTCGTACAGGTGGTCGGGGTTGAGCGCCATGATCGTGGCGACGACCTGGATCTCGTTGCGCAGGCCCTTCTTGAAGGACGGGCGCAGCGGGCGGTCGATGAGGCGGCAGGTGAGGACGGCGTCCTCGGACGGCCGGCCCTCGCGGCGGAAGAAGCTGCCGGGGATCTTGCCGGCGGCGTACATCCGCTCCTCGACGTCCACCGTGAGCGGGAAGAAGTCGAGCTGGTCCTTGGGGTTCTTGGAGGCGCTGGTGGCCGACAGCACCATGGTGTCGTCGTCCAGGTACGCCACGGCGGAACCGGCGGCCTGCTTGGCCAGGCGGCCCGTCTCGAAGCGGATGGTGCGGGTGCCGAAAGCGCCGTTGTCGATCACGGCTTCGGCGTAGTGGGTCTCGTTCTCCACTAGTGTTTTCTCCTCGTCTTCGTCCCTCCTCGCCCGTGTGGCGGGGGGACGGTGGCGGAGAAGCGCTCCGTCCTGTGCGGGCCGGTCTTCGATCGAAGCACCCGGGATTCCTCTCCCGGGGGCCACTACCGAGGACCGGCGGCGGCGAGGCGCGCTTCTCCTCGTTTCGTTCGGTGTGCGTGGTGTGCGCCGCCTGTGCGGGCGCCCCTCACGCTGTGTCGTACGTCCTGCGTTGTGTTACCACACTACAAAGCCGCGGTGACACCTCGCACGTACAGCAAAGGGAGCGGCCCCCGAACGATGGGAACCGCTCCCTCCACGGCGTCTTACTTGGCGCCCGCCGCACCGCGGCGGATGCCGAGGCGCTCGACCAGCGCACGGAAGCGCTGGATGTCCTTCTTGGCGAGGTACTGCAGCAGCCGGCGGCGCTGACCGACGAGGATCAGCAGGCCACGGCGGGAGTGGTGGTCGTGCTTGTGCGTCTTCAGGTGCTCGGTCAGGTCGGAGATCCGACGGGACAGCAGCGCGACCTGGACCTCGGGGGAGCCGGTGTCGCCCTCCTTGGTACCGAACTCGGAGATGATCTGCTTCTTGACGGCGGCGTCGAGCGACACGCGTACTCCTCTTTGGACTGTGACTGGCCTTCGAGTGCCCCCGGTCTGCTTCTCGGGGGATCTTCCGTGACTCGGAAGGCGGGGATCCGCTGGGCGCGGCCTCCAGGGCACTGGGCTCCGGGGGCGCGTACACAAACGGCCGTCACACAGCGTACCAGCCTGGGCGGACGCCGTTG
This sequence comes from Streptomyces sp. NPDC032940, assembly GCF_040636935.1. Taxonomy (NCBI): domain Bacteria; kingdom Bacillati; phylum Actinomycetota; class Actinomycetes; order Kitasatosporales; family Streptomycetaceae; genus Streptomyces; species Streptomyces sp. NPDC032940. The sequence continues at coordinate 5,622 of NZ_JBEZVJ010000015.1, forward strand.
TCCGCGGCCTCCGCGGCCGGGGCGTCACCCGTGTCGGTACGGACATCGGCAAACCGCTGAGCTGGGAGAACCCCGCGAAGTAGGGTGACCGCGCATCCGTTGGCACGCAGGAAGGACCGAGCCCGATGGCCGACGCCGAGAACACCGGGAACGCCGAAGTGAAGGCGCGCAAGGAGCGGGAGAGGGACGAGCTGTACTCCCTCGACATCTCCGGCGTCGAGTGGCACAGCGCGCCCGGCACCGAGGAGCACGAGGAGCGGGTCGAGATCGCCCACCTTCCCGGCGGCGCCGTGGCCATGCGGTCGTCGCTCGACCCGGACACCGTGCTGCGGTACACCGAGGCGGAGTGGCGGGCGTTCGTCCTCGGCGCGCGGGACGGCGAGTTCGACCTGGAGCCGGCGCCGGGCAACGGCGCGGGGTGAGGCGGGCGGGGCGGCACGGTGTGCGCCGCCCCTCGGACCGGGGCGGGGTGCGCGCCCCGCTCCCCGCGGCGGGCGCCGGTCAGTCGCTCGTCATCGACCGCGCCGAGGCGTAGACGTCGAAGACCGCCAGCGCGAGGGGGATCAGGGTCAGGAGGACGAAGGCCTCCGCGATCTCCGTGAAGCGGCCCCAGAACGGTGTGACACCCCGCCGGGAGGTGATCAGGCCGATGGCCGTGACCAGCACGACGGCCGCAGCGACGGCCGCAGCGAGCCACACGCTGCGGATGTCGAGGGCGGCGGTGTCGCCCTGGAGCGCGTCACGCCAGTACTCCACGGGCGGGTTCATCGCGAGCCCGAGCCCGAGGAAGACGAGCGAGCCGAGTCCGGCGGCCAGCGTGGCGGCGACCTGTGTGGTGTAGCGGAACAGGTGGGCGCGCATCAGCATCGCGATGCCGGTGGCCAGGGCGAGGAGCTGGGCCCAGACGTCGGCGGAGAAGCTGAGGACGATCGCCGCGCCGACCGCCAGGAGCGCGCAGCCGCCGACCAGCCCCGCGAGGAGTTCGTGACCGCGGCGGGCCTGTGCGGCGACGCGTTCGGCGTCGACGGGCTCCGGGGAGACCGTCTCGTCCGTCGTGTAGGAACCGCGCGAGCCGTTGGGCAGCTCGAAGCCGATGGGCAGCCGGGCGAAGCGCATGGACAGGCCGGGCAGGAAGGCCAGGGCGCACACCGACAGGGGGGCGCAGATCGCGGCCGTCTCCCTGGGCTCGAGGTGCGTCAGCATCGCGATGAAGGTCGTGAGCAGACCGATCGCGGCGGCGAAGACGAACGCCACGAAGGGGCTGTCGCCGCCCGGGGACACCAGCGTCAGCACGACGGCGGCGATCAGGACCGCCGCGCAGGCGAGCAGGAACTGGAGCCGTCCGATGCCCTGGCCGTCGGCGAGCGGCACGAGTCCCGAGCCCGCCACGGCGATGTTCGGGAGGGCGCCGAGGCCCAGGGCGACCGCGGAGCCGCGGTCGTCGTACACCCGGGCGCGGACGCACGCGAAGGTGACCAGCAGGACGCCGGTGACCGCGGCGATGATGCCCTGGAGGCTGTGCATGTCGTGGCGGACCTGGGAACTCCACGCCACGAAGGCGAGCAGCACCGGCAGGACGCCTGCCCCGACCAGGCCGGCGGTGCGCGTGAGCTCGCCGTCCCACAGGGCGCGGTCGCGTGTGACGGCCGAGGCGACCGCCTCCGAGACGTCGTCGATGACGGCGGGGGGCAGCGACGCGGCGAAGGGCCGCAGCGTGAGCAGTTCGCCGTCCAGGATGCGCTGGGCCGCGAAGGACCGGGCGCTGTCGAGGACGGTGCCGTCACGGCGTACGAGGTGGTAGCCGACCGGCGCGCCCTCGGCGGGGCTCTGCTGGGAGAACCTGAGAATCTCCGGGTAGAGGTCGGCGACCGGTACGTCGTCGGGAAGCGCCACGTCGATGCGGCTGTCGGGAGCCACGATGGTGACCCGGCAGAAGCCGAGTCCCGTGCCTGACCCCGCTGGGACTGTGCTGCCCGCTCCGCCGGCCGCGCCGGCCGGCGCGGAGGCCGTCATGCTCACCTGCTGTTCCCCCTCGTCGGTAATACGGGCTCTCGTCGGTGATGCGGGCTGGGCGCGGTAGCGTGGCGCCTCGTCCGCCGGTGGCCGTCGTGTCCGGCCGTCCCGCGCCGCCGCGATCCCCGGCCGATTCGCAACTGTTCACACGTCTCACGGGCACCCTATCGTCCGCCGTTGTCAGCGGGAGTCAGTAGGATCGCCCTTCGCGATCGACGTGCGCCGGACACGGGGCGGCGGGCGGAACGGATCGGCCGGGCAAGGGAATTGGTGCGAAGTGAGTCACATCGTCGTCAAGCGCCCACCACGGGCACTGCCGAAGGACGTGCCCACGCAGGAAGTCGTGCTGCAGCCACCGCCCGAGCTGCCGCGGGGGCAGCAGGAAGGCGCCCTGATGCAGCTCCTGCCCATGCTCGGCATGGGCGGCTCCGTGGTCTTCTTCTTCAACCCGCAGGCCCAGCCGTTCATGAAGATCATGGGCATGGTGATGGTGGCCTCCACGATCGCCATGGGCATCGCGATGCTGGTCCGCTACCGCCGGGGCAACCAGGGGCAGATGGCCGACATGCGCCGGGACTACCTGCGCTACCTGTCCCAGACCCGGGAGTCCGCGCAGACGACCGCGCGGGTCCAGCGCGACGCCCAGTACTACCTGCATCCTTCACCGGAGCAACTGTGGGCGCTGGTCGCCGAGGGCAGCCGGGTGTGGGAGCGGCGCGCCGGTGACGAGGACTTCGGCCAAGTGCGGGTGGGCCTCGGTCCGCAGGCCCTGGCCACTCCCCTGATCGCGCCGGAGACGGCCCCCGTCGACCAGTTGGAGCCGCTCACCACGGGTGCCATGCAGCGCTTCCTCGCCACGCACGGCACCCTCGACGACCTGCCGATGGCGATCTCGCTGCGCGCCTTCTACCACGTGACGGTCAGCGGTGAGACCGGCCCCGTGCGCGCCACCGCCCGCGCCGTCACCGCCTCGCTCGCCTCGCTGCACTCCCCCGACGACCTGGTCGTCGCCGTCGCCACCGGCCGGGAGTCCGCCGGGGAGTGGGAGTGGGCCAAGTGGCTGCCGCACGTGCAGTCCCGGGGCGCCGCGGACGGCGCGGGCAGCATCCGTCTGATCACGACCGACCCGGTGGAGCTGGAGGACCTGCTCGCCGACCGGCTCCAGGGGCGTCCCCGCTTCCACCCTGACGGCCAGCCCGTGCCCGACCAGCCGCACCTGGTCGTCGTGCTCGACGGGGTCTCGCTGCCGCCGACGTCGCTGCTGGCGAGCCCGGAGGGCATGCAGGGCGTCACGGTGCTGGAGGTCATGCCCGGCAGCCTCACCAGCGGACGCGGCGACCTCTCGATCGTCGTGCACCCCAAGGAGCTGCGCCTGGAGTCGGCGCACGGCATGGTCTACGAGGGTACGCCCGACGGCCTGTCGTACGAGGCCGCCGAGGCGCTGGCGCGGCAGCTCGCCCCGCTGCGCATGGCGTCGGGCGGCGACGACGACGAACCGCTGCTCGCCAACCTGGAGTTCACGGATCTGCTCAACCTGGGCGACGCGGCCTCCGTCGACACCCGGCGCACCTGGCGGCCCCGCTCGCAGTCGGAGCGGCTGCGGGTGCCGATCGGCGTCGGCGAGGACGGCCGGCCCGTGATGCTCGACCTGAAGGAGGCGGCGCAGGAGGGCATGGGCCCGCACGGCCTGTGCGTCGGCGCGACCGGTTCCGGCAAGTCCGAGCTGCTGCGCACGCTGGTCCTCGGTCTCGCCGTCACCCACTCCTCCGAGACCCTCAACTTCGTGCTGGCGGACTTCAAGGGCGGTGCCACCTTCGCGGGCATGGCGCAGATGCCCCACGTCGCGGCCGTCATCACCAACCTCGCGGACGACCTGACACTCGTCGACCGGATGGGCGACTCGATCCGCGGCGAGCTCAACCGCCGCCAGGAGATGCTCCGGGACGCGGGCAACTACGCCAACATCCACGCCTACGAGAAGGCCCGCGCCGCCGGTGCCCCGCTGCAGCCGATCCCGTCGCTCGTCCTGGTGATCGACGAGTTCAGCGAACTCCTCACGGCCAAGCCGGACTTCATCGAGATGTTCGTGCAGATCGGCCGTATCGGCCGGTCGCTGGGCGTACACCTGCTGCTCGCCTCGCAGCGCCTGGAGGAGGGCCGGCTGCGCGGGCTGGAGACCTACCTCTCGTACCGGATCGGTCTGCGCACCTTCTCGGCGGCCGAGTCGCGGGCCGCGCTCGGCGTCCCCGACGCCTACGAACTGCCGAACGTGCCCGGCTCCGGCTTCCTGAAGTTCGGCACGGACGAGATGGTCCGTTTCAAGGCCGCGTACGTCTCGGGCGTGTACCGCACGAGCGCCCAGCAGACGGCGTCCTACGGGTGCCCGCTCCCCGTGGACCGCCGGCCCGTGCTGTTCACCGCCGCCCAGGTCCCCGTGCAGTACCTGCCGGTGCCCGCGCAGCGCGAGGAGACCCGGGAGGAGCCCGACGAGGCGCTCGCCGACACGGTCCTCGACGTCATCGTGCGCCGCCTCGAGGCGCAGGGTCCGGCCGCCCACCAGGTGTGGCTGCCGCCGCTGGACAGCCCGCCGTCGCTGGACACGCTGCTGCCGGGCCTCGCGGAGGTTCCGGGCCGCGGCCTGACCCAGCCCGGCTACGAGGGCGCGGGCCGGCTGGTGGTGCCCGTCGGTCTCGTCGACAAGCCGTACGAGCAGCGCCGGGACCCGCTGTGGCTGGACTTCGGCGGCGCGGCCGGCCACATGCAGATCCTCGGCGGCCCGCAGTCCGGCAAGTCGACGCTGCTCCGCGCGATCATCGCCTCCTTCAGTCTCACCCACACTCCGCACGAAGTGCAGTTCTACGGCCTGGACTTCGGCGGTGGCGGCATGTCGGCCGTGGCCGGGCTCCCCCACGTGGGCGGTGTCGCCTCGCGCCTCGACCCCGAGCAGGTACGGCGCACGACGGCCGAGGTCTACGGCGTCATGACCCGCCGCGAGGAGTACTTCCGCACCGCCGGCATCTCCTCCATCGCGGAGTTCCGCAGCCGCCGCGCGCGGGGCGACATCTCCGTGACCGACCAGCCGTGGGGCGACGTCTTCCTGATCATCGACGGCTGGGGCAACTTCCGCACGGACTACGAGGCCCTGGAGCCGTACGTCCTGGACATCGCGGCGCGTGGTCTCGGCTACGGCATCCACCTGATCCTCACGGCGTCCCGGTCCATGGAGGTCCGCAGCAACGTCAAGGACCAGCTGGGGAACCGGCTCGAACTGCGGCTCGGCGACCCCATGGACTCCGAGTTCGACCGAAAGATCGCGGCCAACGTGCCGACGGGTGTGCCCGGCCGGGGCCAGACGCCGCAGAAGCAGCACTTCATGGCGGCGGTGCCGCGCATCGACGGCCTGTCCTCGGACACGGACCTGGCGGAGGCGACGCAGGCGCTCGCCACCGAGGTCTCCCGGCACTGGCAGCAGCCCGGCGCGCCCGCGGTGCGGCTGCTGCCGAGGGAGTTCCCGGCCCGCCAGCTGCCGCCCGGCGACCGGTTCCCCCGGCGCGGAGTCTCCTTCGCGCTCGACGAGGACAGCCTCGAGCCGGTGTTCGTGGACTTCGACCAGGACCCGTTCTTCCTCGTCTTCGGCGAGAGCGAGTCCGGCAAGTCGAACCTGCTGAAGCTCCTCGTCCAGCGCATCACCGAGCGCTACGACGGGGACCACTGCAAGCTGTTCGTCGTCGACAACCGGCGCTCCCTGCTGGGCGTGACCCCGTCCTCGCACCTGGCCGAGTACGTCCCGATGTCGAACCAGATGCAGCACCACATGGACGCGCTCGCCGAGCTGATGCAGCGCCGTACGCCGACCGCCGACGTCACACCGGAGCAGCTGCGTGACCGCAGTTGGTGGAACGGCCCGACGATCTACATCGTCATCGACGACTACGACCTGGTGGCCACGTCCAGCGGCAACCCGCTGGCGGGCCTGACCGAGATGCTGCCCTTCGCCCGGGACGTGGGCGTGCGCTTCATCATCGCCCGCTCCACCGCGGGCGCGGGCCGCGCCGGTTACGAGGCCTTCATGCAGCGCATCAAGGAACTCGGCGCCCAGGGCGTCGTCCTCAGCGGCGACCCGGCGGAGGGCGACCTGCTCGGCGGTGTCCGCCCGCGCCAGATGCCGCCGGGGCGGGGCGTGTTCGTGTCGCGTCGGCGGGGGAAGCCGCTGGTTCAGGTGGGGTTGGTGGAGGACGGGGGCGGGCAGTGAAGATCGTCCGCAGGATCGGTCTCTTCTGTGTACTGCCGCTGGTACTCGCGCTCGCAGCCGCCTACACCTGGTATCGGGTGAGTGACACGGGCCGGGTTGACGCTACGAGGACAAGCTCGCGAGGTACTGCGGTGGCCTGATCCCGTACGACGAGTCGGCGGTCTTCACCAGCCTCGACACCGAGGTCGGCCTCTCCCGGACGGGGAGTACGGGTACGGCGAGACGCCCTTCCGTGTGTGCCAAGTGGCTGACCTCACCGTGTCCGTCGGGCTGATCCCCGCCGACGCGGCCCCCTCGGGCACGGGGGACGACATGCTGAGCATGCTGGGCGGCGGCTCCCCGAACAACCTGCCCGTGGCACTGGGCGGCGGTTGGCGCGGTTACACGGACCTGCGGAACACGGGCGTCGTACTGCCCTGCACCAACAAGGACGCGTCCCTGGTGGTGAGCGTCGCGGGCGACGAGTCCCACGAGAACACCGAGGGGGGTCGCGCGGTGGGGCAGCTCGCCACGGCCGTCGCCCGCAAGGCAGCGAGTCATGCGTCGTGTTGGCGGCCTTCGGCAGCTCCCTGCCCGAGCTCCCGCCCTCGAAGGGGAAGACGGCGCTGCTGAGCGCGTCGGGCACGTGCGCCGGCATCCGGCTGTCGGATTCCGTACCGGACGACTGGATCGACTGGATCGACTGGATCGAGGAGACCAAGGCATCGGACAGCGCCCCGCTGGAGCAGTGCCTCCTCGGCGAGACGGGGGGAAGGGACGAGGTCCTCTACTCCCTGGATGCGGCGTTCGGCCCGTACGCCCAACGGCTGCGGCCGGAGGCGGGCGGCGACGACCCGGACTGGCCTCAGCCCGGCATCACACGGGACAGCGCCAGGGCGACGGCGTCGTGCCCGGGCAGCACCGTGCCGGCGGTGTTCAGCATCGACGCGACGGTCTACGGCTCCGACGGGTGAGTTCCTGGCCTCGGCCCTGCGCATGTTCGCCGAGCGGTCGGCGACGCGGCACGGATGCGGGGAGCTTCGGCTGCCGGGCTGAGACCGTGCCGTTCAGAAGCAGGTGAGGGCGTAGACCGAGCTGTCGCTCATGTAGAAGACGCGGTTGCCGTCGGCGGCCATGCGCAGGCGGTATTGGAACAGGGGAGACACCTGGTAGCCCCATGCCGACTCGCCGTCGGCGGTGGTGACCGTGTCGATGAACAGCCGTTCGTCACCGGTGATGTCAGCCCTCACGACCGACCAGACACCGTGCCCCTGCACCAGCAGAGGGCTCGCGGTGGTGGCATCGCGGTCTCCCCGCCAGACCTCTTCGCCGTTGCTCTTGTCCAGTCGCCTCGGGTAGAAGCCGCCGACGGCGTACACGGCCTCATCGGTGACCACCGGCTGCCCCCACTGGTCCGCGGCGTCCTGGTCCGCGTCGAGCTTCGTACTCCAGAGCGCCTCCCCGTCGCTGAGGCGGCGTGCGTCCAGTGTCTTGCCGTTGAGGTAGACCACGTCGTTCTCGACGGCGGGGCGTACCGAGACGCCGACACGGTCGGTGCGTCGCCACATCGGACGGCCGTCGCTCGTGCGCACGACGAGAACGTTGCCGTCCGTCGTGGGGAGGACCAGCCGGCCCCGCCCGACGACGGCGTACTCGTTGAGCTTCTTGCGGAAGTCGCCAGGCAGGGTCACCGTCCAGACGACCTTGGCGTCCGCGCGTCGCACGCTGCGCAGCCGGTCGTCGTCGGTGACGACGTACACCGCCTCGTCGTCGGCGGCTAGCAGCCACTTCGCCTCGGCCCCGGGGCAGGTCCATCGTGCTGTCCCGGTGGAGGGCACGCGGGTGCGCAGCACGCCATTGTCGTCGGCCCCCGCCACCAGGCGGTCCGAGAGCGACAGATACCCGCGCTTCGGCTGAAGGTCCGGCGCGCTCCAGCGTCGTGTGCCGTCCTTGACGTCGTAGGCGGCGATACCGCCGCTCGCGGCGCCGAGGACGAGGACGTCCCGCACCGGCAGGAGCTTCGGTGAGAAGAGGTCTGCTTCGTCCTCCAGCGACCAGATGGTCGTGGGCTGGTCACCGTAGACCGCGTCAAAGTCGACTGTACCGAGCGGTTCCTCGGGGGTCGGCACGGCGGGTGGGATGTCGAACGGGTCGGTCTTCCTGACCTGGGGAGGTGCCTTCTCCTCCCGGCTGCCGAACCACCATGCCGTCGCACCACCCCCCGCGGCCAGCACCGCGCCCGTCGTGACGAACCCGGTGAGCAGGCGGCGCCGGGTGACGGGAGGTGTGGCGCCACTGCTCGTCAGTGCGGCCTGGCTCGTCAGCTCACGTGAATCGGCTTCGCGCTGCTTGATGGCGTCGGCGAGCTTGCCCTTGCGCCACACCCGGTCAGCACCCTTGGGCGCGGACATGGCTTGCACGATCTGCGGCGGGGTGGGACGCACGGCCGGGTCCTTGGCCAGGCAGGGGGCGATCAGCTCCCGCAGCCGTGGCTCGATGCCGTCGAGCAGGGGCTCGCCGTGGACGACCTGGTACTGGAGTTCCGCAACGTGCCCGCCGTCGAAGGCCCGTCGCCCGGTGGCCGCGTACACGAGCACCGCGCCCAGCGAGAACACGTCGGCCGACGGGGCGACCCGTCGCCCGAGCACCTGCTCCGGCGCTCCGTATCCGGGGGTGACGGGCACCTGACCGGTGCTGGTGAGGGTGAGTCCGTGTTCGGGCCGGGCGATACCGAAGTCGATGACGCGTGGACCGGCCGAGGTGAGGACGATGTTCGGGGGTTTCAGGTCACGGTGGACGAAGCCGGCCGCGTGGATGTCGCCGAGGGTGCGGGCGAGGGAGGCCGCGAGCGCTCTGAGTGCGGGTTCGTCGAGGGGGCCGTGCGTGTCCACCGCGTGGTCGAGTGTGACGCCCGCGAGGTACTCGGTGGCGATCCACGGCCGTGCCGCCTCGGTCTGGGCACCGAGCACTGCCGCGACACCGGGGCTGCGCACCGCCTGCGCCGCCTGCGCCTCACGGACGAAGCGCTGGGCGAGGTCGGTGTCGTGGGCGAGTTCGGGGCGCAGGACCTTGACGGCGGCCAGGCCTCCGGCGGTGTCCTGTCCCACGTACACCTTGCCCATGCCGCCTGCTCCGAGGACGCCGAGGAGGCGGTAGGGACCAAGACGAATCGGGTCTCCGGTACCGAGGGGGTCCATGCGAGGTCCTTCTACTGAGGGGAGGCGGGAGATGTCTGTGTGGGACGTGGCCGGCTAGACGAGCAGGTAGGCGGACACGTGATCGGCGTCCACGGCGAGGATCAGCCCCAGGTGCGCCTCCACGTGGAACTGCTCGCCGCTCGTCTTGTAGGTGCGCTCCGTGGTGTGCGACGACAGGCCGACGGCCCGCAGGTGAACGCCGCTGCGGTAGTACGCCCGCTGGTCGCCGATCAGAGGACGCCAGGCGGTGTACGCGCCTTGTGCCTGGTCCGTCTTCTCGGTCCAGAGCGACGTGCCTCGGACGGCGTCCACCGCTTCGATCCCGCCCTCCTCGGCGACGGCGTACACCACGCCTCTCTTCACCGTCGGCGGGCTGTACCGACGCCCCTGTCCGCTCGCCCACACCTGCGCCCCGTCGGTCAGCCGGAAGGCCCTGAGTCCCGTGCCTCCGACGTAGACACGCTCCTGGTCGACGGCGATCGGACTACGCAGGGGCTCGGGGTCGTCGGCGTCGTGGGGCTTGTCCCAGAGCACGGCTCCGGTACGGGTGTCACGGACCACGAGGCGCACCTTTTTGTCGTTGGCTTCCTGGAACGTCACGAGGCGTGTGCCGACGACCGCCGCGGAGAGGATGTACAGGCGGGTGCTCTTGTCCGGTCTCTTCGGCAGGGGCTGTTTCCACAGAGTCCGGCCGGTGGAGAGGTCGGCGGCGCGCAGCGTCCAGGTCTGCGAGGCGGAGAAGGTCCCGTCGTAGTCCGAGGTCCCTTGCCCCAGCACCATGTACGCGGTGGTACCGACGACGGTGAGGAGCTGGTGGCCGCGTAGATCGTAGTTCGTGTCCGGGAAGTAGGTCCCGGTGGGTTTCACGTAGTGCTGCTGCGTGTCATAAGTGGCGACCTCGACCGGGACTCTCTGGTCCTGGGGGTGATCGAAGTCGTTCGAGAGCCGGTAGTCGGTGTTCTCGACGGATGCCACCTGCCACCACTCCCCCGAGATCGCGATCGTCTGCCGCAAACCGGTGTAGGAGTTGAGACGCACGGTCTGGGCACGCATGGCGAGGTCGATGTGACCATTGGCCGACTGGGGGATGATCAGGCTCCAGTTCAGCATCATCATCTGGTTCGAGTTCTCGTACTGCCACAGCGGGTCAAGGTTGCGCGTCGGCGCGGGTGCGATCGCGCCCTGACGCCTGTCGGTGTCCCTGCTCCCCCACCACGCCCCTCCGGCCGCGGCCGCGCCGCTCGCAGCCACGGCTCCGCCCCACATCAGGAACCGACGGCGGGACGGTGCACGCCGTGCTTCTTCCGGAGCCGCCTCGTACGTGTCCGGAACCGCGGGTGGAGCCGCACGCTGCGGCATCGGCTGCCACACGTCAGCCGCGCGCCGGCCGATGTCCGCGAGCAGCGCCTCAGGCAAGTGGTCGGCGAACTCCCCCGACCCGTCGTGGAGTCGGACGGCCAGGTCTTCGGTGCGGGGACGCTCCAGCGGATCCTTGGACAGACAGGGGGCGAGCGCCTGCGCCAGCGCAGCCGACACTCCTTCGAGGTCGGCTTCCGCGTACCGGACCCGGTACAGAAGATCCGCGGCCTGTCCGTGCCCGAACGGGGCGCGGCCGGTCGCCGCGAACACCAGCACGCCAGCGAGCGCGAACACGTCACCGGGAGCTCCGTGGTCCTGCCCCGTGGCCTGTTCCGGCGACATGAACGCCGGTGTGCCCACGGTCGCACCGGCGCGCGTCAGACGGTCGTCGCCGATGGCCCTCGCGATGCCGAAGTCGATGAGCTTGGGACCGTACCCGGCGACGAGGATGTTGGACGGCTTGAGGTCGCGATGGACCACGTCACTGCGGTGCAACTGGCCGAGCGCGCCGCACAGCGCGGCACCCAGCGCCCGCACGGAGGCCTCGGGCAGCGGTCCGGCGATGCCGACGGCCTCGTCGAGCGACGGTCCGAGCACGTACTCGGTGGCCATCCACGGTGTCTCCGCGAGCGGGTCCGCGTCCATCACCCGTGCGCCGAACCGGTCGCCGATGACCCGGGCGGCATCGACCTCCAACCGGAAACGGGTGCGGGCGGCCGGGTCCGCGGCGATGGCCGCGTGCATCGTCTTGAGTGCCACGGTGCGCCCGCCGCCCGAGCGCGCCACGTACACCGTGCCCATGCCTCCACTGCCCAGCCGGGCGATGAGCCGGTAGGGCCCGAGGGCGCTGGGGTCGTCGTGGGTGAGGGGGGTCGGCATGGGTTTCTCGTCATCGAAGTCGTGCGGAACACCGGGCAGTTGTGCCAGTTCGGACGGCTCGCGGACTTACGTCACTGCCGCCACTTCGGCGGCCAGTACGGACGCCGACTGATGGGCGATGGCGGCTATGACCCGAGGGGGCAGCCAGCCCGGACCGAGGAAGGCCTCGGCACGTGTGACGGGACCGAACCCGGTTGGGCTCGGTAGTGCGGGATCGTCGGCCAGCACGCGGATCATCTCGGCGATCGACGGGCGGCGTGCCGGGTCTCTGGACAGGCTCCGGCCGATGAGTGACCCCAGGAAGGGCGGCAGTTCGCCCTGCTCGGGCGTCGTGTAGCCGGTGGCCGCGTAGGCCACGGTCGCGCCGAGCGCGTAGACGTCGCCCAACGGCCGGGGCCGGCCGCCCGCCGCCTGTTCGGGCGGCAGACTCCCTGCGTCCAGTCCCGGTGCGTCGTGCCGCGGAACACCGTCCTGCGCTGCGGCGCGGACCGCTCCGAAGCAGGAGAGCCGGGGTCCGTCGGCGGCGATCAGTACCGCTGCGGGGGACAGTCCCGCGTGCGTGACGTTCTGCCCGTGCAGCACGGCGAGGGTCTCGGCCAGGGCGACGGCGAGAGCCCTGACGGTGTGCTCGGGGAGGGGACCGCCGTGGAGGGCCAGCACGGCGGGGAGGGGAAGCGCGGGCACGTAGGTGTGGGCGGCCCATGCCTCGGCTCCGGGAGCGGCCACCTCGACGATCGGCAGGACCCAGGGGCCCAGGAGGTAGCGGGAGAATTCGGCCTCGGCCAGAAATGCCGCCGGCTGGACGGCCGTCAGCGGCTTGCTGAGGAAGACGGTGCGTTCACCGTCGGCGCTGCGGGCGATGAAGCGCGACATCGGGGCGGGGCGCGAGTAGGGGTCGGCAACGGATCCGCGCGCGTCGAGACGCGTGAGTGCCGTGTAGGGACAGCGGGGTACTCGTGCGCCGCTGTCGGACCCTGTCATGTTTTCTGTCATCGTCCGTCGTCGTGTCAGGTGGCGCACAGCAACAGGGTGGGCGTCTCCCGCGCACGCCCACCCTCGTTCCTGCTGCAGCCTCGGCCGCCGGTGACTACATCAGGTACCTGGACGCGGCCAGGTCACCCTCCATGTACGTACCGCCCGACTGGCCGACGACGTGGCCGATGCCCATCAGGGCCTGGTGGATGTCCTTGGCCTCGCGGTCCCAGCGCTCCAGCTTGGAGTTGTAGGTGTCCTGGGCCTTACCCACCCAGTACTGCTTGCTGTTCTCCACCATCTTGCGAAGCTGCTGGATGTCCTCGTCGAGCTGCTTCGCCTGGTTGGCGATGTTCGTCGCCGCGATGTCGAGCCCGTCGTACGTTACCTGCAAGCCGTCCGCGTTATTGGCGCCCATGTCCGCCTACCTCGTCTCTTTCCGCCGGTGATTGTTGTCCGCGCCGTGGGTGTCGTTACATCGAGCTGAACGGCGACACCGTGGGGGCACCGTCCTTGACGTTGATCTTGTTGACGGCCGCGCGGACTTCGTCTTCCTTGGTGTCCTTGATGTTGCGCGTCGCCGTCATGGCCTCGATGACCTCGGCGAGGATGCCACCCATGTTCTTCAGCGACGTGTTGATCTCGTACTGCTTGGTGTCGAACGCGGCGCGGCCGATGCCCTGCCACTGACCCTCGAGGCTGTCGATGACACCCTGCAGGCTGTGCACCCGCGCGCGGATGCTGTCGAACTTCTCGTACATGTCCTTCTGCAGCTTGACTACCGCTGCATCTTCAAGCTTCTGGTCGACGGCCATGTTCCGCCTGCCCTCCCTTTTCCGTTTCGGGGTCCAACTGTGCGGCTCAACGCCCTGCGGCAATGAGCACGTTCTCCATGTCCTGGCCTAGCGGCTCAGGGCCCGGGCGGCCGACGTCACGTGGCGCGACGCGATCGCAGGACGATGAAGGCTCCGCCTCCGATCACGACGACGGCGGCGGCAGCGCCGAGGGCGATCCACAGCGTGCTGTTGTCGTCGCTCGAGGACTCGGCCGCCACGTTCTCCGTCTTGTCCGCCTTCGATCCTGCTGCGGCCTTGTCGGCACCTGAAGAGGCTTCCGGTGCTTGTGACGAGCCTGTTGCGGAGGGGGAAGCCGCGGAGGCGGGCGGAATCTCCGTCACCAATTTCTTCCCCTTCTCCTGGTTCCACTTGGCGAGGGGATCGGAGTAGGCGGGGCCGGCGTCGAAGTTCGGGTTCTCGAGCACCTTGTAGGGGCGAACGGTGCCGTAACCGGCGTACTGCGTCGGGTCGTCCTTCGGCCAGTGGCGGCTTGCGGTGTCGATGAGCGCCCGAGTGACTTGGTTCGCCGTCCAGTCGGGGTGCGCGGACCAGATGAGGGCGGCGGACGCCGAGGCGATGGCGGTGGAAGCGCTGGTGCCCTCCAGGTCGTGGCAGTACGACTCAAAGCTGGGACGGCAGTAGCCAGGCATGTCCTCACCCGGTGCTACGAGGTCCACATAGTTCCCGTGCGAGGAGAACTCCGAAATTTTGTTGTCTTTGTTCATCGACGAGATACCCAGTACATACGGAGCCGCAGCCGGATAACCAATGTTGTTCTCGCCGGAGGTGCCGTCGTTTCCAACGCCAGCGATCAGCATCTTGCCTTTCGAAGCGGCGTAGACAGCCGCTTCCTCCACATCCAGATCGAGGTAGGGGAGGCTAAAAGACATACTGATGATCTTCGCATCAGTATCAGCCGCGGCTCTGATCGCCTCGGCAGGCAGGGCAGTCTTCTTCTTGTCCTCGGCCCCAGTCAGGCCCTTCAGGTGAATGCGGTACGGAACGATCTTCGCGCCAGGTGCGAGGCCCTGAATACTGCCATTGACGCCCGTGCCTGCGATGAGCTCCGCCATGCTCGTGCCGTGACCCGTGTAATCGTCGGTCGCACCGTACGCGACGGCTTCAGGGACATCGTCCACCAAAACCTGACCCTCAAGCGCATCGGTCTGGGGGTTCACTCCCGTGTCGATGACCGCTACCTTGACGCCCTTACCAGTGCTGTCCTTCCACATCTGCTCTACCTGCATCGGCTGCAGATACCACTGCTCCGACTGAGCGTCGGACGCCATCGCGTGCGGAGCGAATCCCACACTCGCAGCCACCAAGGCGCCGACCGACGCGCCAACGGCACGCACGCGTCGCTTGCAGTGGCTCCTGCGGAGGCCATTCCGCTCGGCCAGTCGGCTGGTCCCTGGCTTCATAACGTTGTGAGTCCTCGCTAGCACTTAGTTGACGACTGGCGGCACGTCGCGCCGTTGCTGATCGGGCAGGTGGGCCTCTTCGTCCTCGGTGACGTGGGTGGCCCGAGGAGCCTCTTCCCTGTCCTTGCCCGCATCCTTGTCACCCGACTTTGCGCGGCCACTCGGCCCGCGCACAAGGCCGGCGCCTCCACGAGTCATACCGTTCCGCTCAGCAACGGTTGCGGAATTGCGTGCAGCAGGACTGCCAGTGATGGACTTGGACGTGGTCGAGCCGACTCGAGGCCTGTTCGTCGCAGCGGAACCCGCCTTCCCGGCGGAGGTCGGTCCGCCGAAGACACCGCTCTGCCCAAGACGCCGCTCGGCTGACCTGGAGCCGGATGCAGCTTCAGCGCCGATCACCGTGCCTCGAGGAACCTTCGGCCCGTTCTTCGCTGGTGTTGCCGCTCCGGTCACGGGCCGTCCCCCGACCACGCCATTCGCATGGCCGGCACCAGTCGCTCTGCCGCCGTGCGGCCTTGAAGCGGACGGTCCGGCTGGCCTCGCTGTCCCACCGGTCACTCCCGGACCCATGGGCAGGGTCTTCCCTCCTGGAGAAGCGCCCTTGGCAATCGGCTGGCCGGTCGCCGCTGTCCGGCCCATCTGGCTGAGGGGACCGTTGCCTGTGCGTCCCGGCCCCACGTTGGTCATGCCGCTCGTACCGGTTCGCCCGGTTGTGGTGATCGGAGCCCTGAGACCGGTTGGCCCGCTCGTGCCCTTCCCTGGGAGCAGGTTATTGATCGGCCCAAACGCGTTACTGGGTCCGTTGTTCGCAATGTTGCTCCCGCCGGGGGCACCGACGATTGGGGCAATATCCCCATGTGCAGCGGGCGTTACGGGCGGCAGGGTTCCGACGCTGTCAATGGTCGTTTCGACGGCGATGTCAGGATCCACAGGGGGCCGTGCCACGTCGGTCGGACGCAGGGGTACGTCAGCCAAGCCGCCCGTCTCGGCGCGGCCTGCTGTGGCGATCGACGGTGGGTGACTAGTGCCGACCGTTCCCGTACTCGACTGGTGTGTCGCCGACGCACCACTGTCCCCGACATAGATCTTGTCGCCGGAGCCAGGTGCCGGCTTCGGAACGCCCACGTCCGGCATGGCCTTGAACTCTGGGAGCGGCAACTCCTGGAGTTGCAGGTTCGCCACCGCGTAGTAGGAAGACAACCGATTCATCTGGTTGATCGCCTCTTGGCGGTCCTTCTCCACGCGGGTCGCTTCGGCGTACTCGGCGTTGCCCTCGACCTGCTTGGGCGCCGGAAGCTCCCAGGGCTTCACTGCCTGTTGCGCCGCCGGTCTCGTGTCCCGAGGCGGCATGGCCTTGCGTACCGCCGCCAGGCCCACGGCGGCAGCCGTGATCTGATCCCCCGCCCCACCGGCAAAGTCACTCAGCCCATACGTGCTGGTGACCAGCGAGCGCCCCCACTTACGAAAGGCTTCACCCGACTCACCAACCCAATGGACCTTCTCGATGTGGCCATCCAGTTCCTTGGCTGCCTCGGTGATGGCGTCCCGCGCGTCCCACAGGGCCTTACCCGAGGACTCGAGGTCCTCTGGGTTGGTCTGCTCGACCAGGTCGATCATGTCGTTCAGACGGCGCTTCTCGAAGTTGGTGCGCTCTTGCTGCACCCCTCGTGCGTACGGCGTACCCGCCGCCGCATCACGCACCATGTCGTCGATCGCCCGGCGGAGGAACCCGCCGTCACCGCTTGAGGGCTTCTCGGCATGCCGTGTCAGGTCCGTGAACGCGTTCTGCCCGGAGACCCGCTCCAGATCCTGCTCGTGCTTCTTGTCGGTCACGTCAGGCCTCCGGTGGTCTTGTCGCGCTTCGCACGCCGCTCGCCGTCTCCCGCGTCCTGCAGGTCCTTGATCTGCAACTGAATCGCCCAGAAGCGGCGCCGCTGCTCCTCTTCAAGGTTGTCGAAGCCCACATGCGCACCCCGGACAGCGATACCGATCGCCTCGATCTGCAGGTGCAGGGTCTTGGACAGCGAGGTGAGCGTCTCGTGCACCTGGTTGTACTGCAGGTACAGGGCGTGCGCCTCGGGAAAACCGCCTGGGTCCGTCGCCAGCGACGTCGGCTTAATCGTCTGGGCGCCGACTCGAGTCGGGTTGCCGGGCGATCCCTCGAGGTTGGTCAGGACCGCGTCCACCCGCTTCACGAACGTGCTCAGCGCCTCGCCGGTGACCTCCAGGTTCGCCGCCCTGGCTGCTGACACGCCCCCCACCATGTCCGCTGGAAGCACGTCGCTCCCTCCCCGTTCCCCGTAGCTTCATCGCTGTGGCCGGTCGGCCACTCGCCCCCGCGATCGCAAAGCGAGCCGCGCGCGTCTTGCGATCACCACTCTAGTCAACGGGTACGACAGGGCCAACCGTGATGTGTGCTAGCCCAGTTACAAAGACGTCCCGAACATGACACGCCGGTGAGTCCCAGGATATCGGCGCCAGTTGAGCGGTTCGGCTCTGCGGTCGGGTGGTTAAAAGGTGAACGATTAGCGGCGGTGCCGGGCGGACGACCGCGCATCACTCGAAGTAGTGCACCCGCACGATGCCGCCCGTCATCCCCCTCGTACGCGATCTCGTACGCGACCCGGGCGCGCGGCCGATATGCGCCCGCCGGCCCCGCTCGACCCACCGATCCGCAGATCTCCCCAAAAACTTCACCTCCGCAATCACCCCACCTCGGACGCACCCGGTCGCCTGGCTGGCCCCAGTTGCTAACTTGTGGCGGAGTCCGGACACCGCAGGACGCCCACCGGCCGGCACAGGCGGCAGGCAGCCCTGCACACGGGGAGGTTGCCGTCCATGGCATGGAACGAGTGGGAACAGCTCAAGGCCGACGCACTGCAGCGCCAGCAGGGATCTGCGCACATGCAGTTGAACCAGGTGGACGGCGGGGCGCCTCCCAAGCCGAGTTCGTACGGTGACCTCAAGGTCGCGAACGACGGGCTCACCAAGATCGGCACCGCCGCGTTCGAGCTCTACAACGACCTGTGGGACAAGGCACGTGTCGCCGTACCCACCAGCGACTCCGCGGCCGCTGACCTGTCCAAGCAGGGTTTCGCTCTCGGCGCCGGGCTCAAGCACGTGTCGAACCGCTGGGACGAGCAGCTGAAGTCACTGATGGACGCCTGCGCCCACATCTCGAACCACATGCGGGTGACCAAGAAGGTGCATGACGGGGACGAGGGCTACATCCAGCGGCAGATGAGCAGCATCGCCATGCTGGACGCCGGCTTCGACGAGCGCGTCGGGGCGCCGGGTGAGAAGAACAAGATCTACGGAGAGCCGAGCAAGAAGAAGGACGACTGAGGGACGGCCCACAGCGCCCGCAGCTCTGCTCCCACTCACCCCACGGACGGAACCCATGGAACTCGACACGCTCCGCGACGCCAGCTTCAAACTGCTCGACGACGCCGTCAAGGACTGGTCCACCCTCGTCAAGAACCTCGCGACGCTGAAGAAGGACGCCGAGGACAATCTGCACAAGGGCGCCAACAAGGCCGACTGGGCCGGTGTGAACGCCAAGGTGTCCAAGGAATTCATAGGCAAGACCGCCGGTGAGTTCGCGGATGCCCATACCCAGGCCGACACCATCCACAAGATCCTCAGCGACACGGTGGGTGAGTTGAAGGGCTACCACCGGCAGCTGGTCGAAGCCATCGACGGCGGCCGCAAGAAGGGCCTGAAGGTCATCGGCTACGAGGGCGGCTTCACCGTCACCACGGACGCTCCCCCGGAAGCGCGCGGCAAGATGGACCAGGACAACCAGAAGGACATCACCGCGCTCCGGGACGAACTCCAGGGAATCCTCAACAAGGCCAGCGAGAGCGACAACTCCGCCAAGACCGTCCTGCAGGCCATCGCCGACCAGAGCAAGATGGGCTTCTCCGACGCCAGCTACAAGGACCGGGACACCGCGGCCGACGCCGTCAAGAAGGCCGACGAACTGGCCGCCCTCGCGAAGAAGGACCCGGACGACCTCAGCGTCGCCGACTTCGACAAGCTCAACGAGGGGCTGAAGAAGTACGCCAACGACGACCTGTTCGCCGAGCGGTTCGCCACGGCGCTCGGACCGAAGAAGACGCTGGAGTTCTGGGCCGGGGTGAGTGACCCGCAGCGCGGGAACTGGGAACTGGGCCATGAGCGCCTGGACAAGTTCGACGATCTGCAGCGCAGTCTGGGCATGACGCTCGCCAACGCCACGCAGAGCGACTCGGCGGCGATGGCCGAGTGGAAGCGCACGATGATCGACATCGGCGACAAGCCGCTGTACGGCGAGAACCGCGGCGGGCCGATGGGCTTCCAGGTCATGAGCAACCTCATGCGGACCGGTGACTACGACGACCGGTTCCTCACGGACTACGGCACGAAGCTCATGGCCACCGAGCGCAAGCTGACCGGCAACGGGGAGCACGCCAATCTCGCGTGGCAGCGCATGGGCATGGACCCGGTGCTCAACCGAATCGGCGACGACAGCGGCACGGACCCCCTGACGGGCTACCTGAAGGGCCTGTCCAACAGCCCGGACGCCGCCACCGACTTCCTCAACGAGCAGTTCATCTCGAAGGACGACCCGGACAACCCCTTCGAGCGCGACACCGACGACAACGGCAAGAAGGGCAAGGTGTCGCTGTCCAACTTCCAGTACCTGTTCGAGGAGCGGGACTGGCCGCAGGAGTCGAACCTCAAGGGGGACGAACTCCACACCGGGCAGAACAACCTGGCGCTGGCGCTCGAGGCCGCCACCACCGGCCACCCGGCGGGTGAGATGCCGACGGTGGACACCCCCGCGCACAACGCCGGCCAGGCGAAGCTCGTCGAGGATCTGGTCGCCTCCGTCGCAGACGACCCGGGCCGCCTGTCGAAGAACAGCTACATGTCCGACAGCATGGGGCAGATAGCCGCCGAGTACATGCCGGACATCCACCGGGGTCTGCACCCCGGCACGGAAGGCGAGGACAAGCTCTTTCCCGTCGCGGGTTCGGCGGCCAAGCTCGGCGAGACCGACATCACCCGCTTCCTGTACACCGTGGGCCGGAACCCGGAGGGGTACACGGCGGTCAACCTGGGGCAGCACAGCTACACGACGAGCCTGATGCAGTACCACTTCCAGCATCCGGACGCCTACCTGAACGATCCGAACTTCTCCCAGGACGAGAACCTGAAGAAGACGATCGAGGACGTCGCCCGGGTGGCCGGCGAGGTGGAGGGCACCATCGGGGCGGGCCGGGCCTACGAGGGCGAGATCGAGGGCGGGAAGAAGGACGCGGACTACAACGCCGCCATCGAGAAGGTCGGGACCTGGGGAGGAACCGCGGTCGGTATCGGCGTCGGGCTCGGCACCGCCCCGTTCACGGGCCCGGGTGGTGTCGTCGCCGGCGGTGTGGCGGGCACGGCCGCGGACGAGATCATCAGCGCGATCACCGACGGTGCGATGAAGGACAGCTCCGGCGAGGTCATCTACCGCAACGGACAGGACCTTGACGGCACCAAGGACTCGACGTACGCCCTCGTCGAGAGCGCGGCGAAGAAGGCCGGGGAGGGTGCCGACAACCCCTCTCCCGCGATCGTCTCGGCCGCCGCCACGGCGGCGGAGCAGGGCTTCAACAACGCAGGGAAGAACGTCCACGACGCACTCGACGGCGAGGGCGTGCCCCGGCAGCTGGAGAAGGAAGACTGAACGTGAATGCCAGGCGGAGCGGATACGCGATCGCTGTCGTCGCCGTCGTCATCGTGGGCGTGCTCGGTGCCTTGTATCTCTTCAAGGCACCGCCGTTCGCCGAGGACACGGGGGACATCGAGGCCGGTGCCGTGTGCGACTCACTGGGCTCGGGCTCCCGGGCCGCCGACGCACTGAAGACGGTGCTACCGGAGGAGTCGTCGTATGCGTTCAACGACGACGTGAACCTTCGCGTGGACGAACAGGACAGCGGCTACGGCTCGGACTGCTTCGTCTCGGGCGGCGGTGACCAGCTCCTGAGCGCCCGGACGCAGATGATCCGCGACGAGCCGTTCGAGAGCTGGGCCGACGACGAGGTCGCGCAGCACGCGGACGGAAAGGACCGGCTCACGCCCTTCACCACGGGCCTCAAGGGCACGGCCTCCCCCACCGTGGCCGCTGTCCTCGTCCCCTGCACGTCGGCTGGGAAGATCCCCGGCGGCCAGTACGACCTCAGCGTCGTCGTCCATCTCGAGAAGGCGGGCGAGGCGAGTGACACCGACACGCGGGCGGGCCTGATCGACCTGGCGAAGAACGCCGCGACGTACGCACACGCCAAGGCGAAGTGCGACATCGCCCTGCCGTGACCGGCCGACGGCACCCTTTCGTCTGGGCGACGCCCAGCTTCCGACAGGCCCGGCGGAACTCCCGCGAGTCGAGTCGTAATCGATTCCGCGACCGCTGTGGAAGATCACCAGAAGATGCCGCCGCCCCGGGTCGCGGTGGCATGTGCAGGGTGGCGAAGACCACTTCGATGTCGTATGGGACCCCGTCGCCCCGACAAGCGGGCGGCGGGAGAACAGGCCATGGCCGTGGCCAAATACAGTTGTCCCTCGCCGGTTTCGATCTCAGTGACCACCCCGCACCAGACCAGGTCGGGTGCGGGGTGGTGAAGTTCCGCCGCGCGAAGTCAGGGGGCCTACCATTTCTGAGCGGTCTCCGTGACGATCTGTACGGCCCCCTCACGCAACTCCGCATCAGATCCGGCGCCTCTCCGCCCTGACTCCCAACTCCGCCTGCAGTCAAGGTGGTCATGCTACGGGGGCGGGACATCACATCACCGCAACCACTTCACGTACGCAATCAGGCCACATCAGACGCACGCGGTCAGCCTACGGACGACAGTTGCTAACTTATTGCAGAGTCCGGACACCGCAAGGACGCCCACCAGTTAGCGCAGGCGGTCAGGAGTCCCTGCACACGGGGAGGGGTTGCGATCCATGGCATGGGCCGAGCGGGAACAGGTCAAAACCGACGCGCTGCAGCGCCAACAAGGTTCCATATGCATGCAGTTGAACCAGGTGAACGGCAGCTCACCCCTAGGCCGAGCTCCTACGGTGACCTCGAAGTCCCAAATAACGGTCTCACCAAGATCGGTACAGCCGTTTTCGAACCTACGAATGGCGCCGCAACTGCAGACCTCTCAAAGCAAGGCTTCGCAATCGGTACGGGACTCCAGCACGTAAACGGTTGGGACAAGCAGTTGAAGTCCCTGATGGACGCGTGCGCTTAGATCTCCAACCACATACGGATCACCAAGAAGCCACATGACGGAGACGAGGGATACATCCAGCGACAGATGAGCAGTATCGGCACGCTGGACGCCGACTTCAACGCGCGGGGCTGGGCGCCGAGCAAGAACAAGAATGAGTAAGGACCGGAGCAACTCTCAAGACAGCGCAACTCCCCGATTATCCTCCAGGAGTGTTCCATGGAACTCGATACCCTCCGCGACGCCAATTTCAAGCTGCTTGACGACGCAGTAAAGGACTGGTCCGCCCTGGTCAAGAACCTCGAAACACTAAAAAAGGATGCCGAGGACAACCTTGCCAAGGTCGCTTACAAGGCCCAGTGGGCCGGTAAAAACGCCAAGGTGTCCACAGAGTTCATCCGTAAGACTGCCGGTGAGTTTACCGATGCCCATACCCAGGCCGACAGCATTTATAAAATTCTCAGCGACACCGCAGGTGAGCTGAAGGGCTACCACCGGCAACTTGTCGAAGCGATCGACGGCGGCAGGAAGAAGGGCCTCAGGGTCCTTGGCTATGAGGGGGGATTCACCGTTACAACGGACGTTCCTCCAGAAGCACGCAGCAAGATGGACCAAGACAACAAGGCAGACATCACCGCACTCCGCGATGAAATCCAGAGGATTCTCAACAAGGCCACCGAGAGTGATAACTCTGCCAAGACCGTACTCCGTGCCATCGCAGATCAGAGCAAGTTGGGATTCGCCGACGCCAGCTACAAGGACCGAGACTCCGCTGCCAAAGCCATCGCTGACGCCGAAGCCATGGCCAAGTTGGCGAAGAGGGATCCACACGACGTGACCAACACGGAATTGGCCACCCTCAACTCTGCTCTTGTCAAGTACAAAGACGACCCCCTCTTCGCCGAGAAGTTCGCCACGAGTGTCGGACCGAAGGGACTTCTAACTTTCTGGGCAGGAATCGCTGATCCTTACCAGGCGACCTACGACCCGACTCGAGGGGACGAAGCCAAGCAACTTCAGAAGAATCTGGGCATCACCATCGGTCGAGCGACACTCTCTGACAGCTCTGCTATGACTACCTGGAAGAGCTCGATGCTTGAGCTGGGTGAAAATCAGCTCGAAATCGACGACGCAAGTAATCCAACTGGTTTCGCGGTCATGAGTAATCTCATTCGCTTCGGCGACTACGACGACCAGTTCTTGAACGATTACGGCAACAGACTTGTCGCCTATGACAAGCAGCTCAACGGCGAGGGAATCAACCTCTGGATGAATAATGCGAATCAAGGGGACCTAAACTTCTGGGGTTACAAGAACGACCGTGGTCGCGACCCAATGACCGGGTTCCTCGAAGCATTGGGACACAACCCTGACGCTTCGACGGAATTCTTCGCCTCACCCGACGTGACTCTTGACCCGAGCGACAAAAAGTTCGAGGTCAATGAGCACCTCAAGTACCTGACTCAGGAGCGCGTCTGGGTATCCGACGCTACACTCCAAGGCGACGACGACTACGTCGCCGGGCGCAATTCTCTGGGTCACGCTCTGGAGTCAGCAACCACCGGATTCGCATACGACACGGACATCAAGGACATCATTGCAGCCGGCGGCGGACATCGCACTGCCGACACAGCCGCAGTCATGGAGCAGGTGTCGTACACGTACGGGAGTGAGAACGGTCCCAAGATGCTGCATGATCAGCCTGAACTTGCCGACAGCTTGGGAAAGATGGCGGGCGCCTACATCGACGACATCGACCACAGCCTGTCTGGTGTCGGTAATCACGTGCTCGATGAGAAGACATTTCCACCGCAGTACAAAGGGCGTGCGAATTTCACCGAAACTGGCGCTATCAACTTCTTGAGCGTACTTGGCCAAGATGAAAAATCCCACGCCGCCGTCACAGCTGCACAACATCTGTACACGCTTAGTGCGTTGGATGCGCACCCGCCGACGAATGACGACAACATCGGGCGAGCCCATGATGCTCTGGTGACAGGGGCAGAGGCCCGCGGCATCCTCGACAACTCGCGCGTCGGGCAGGCAGAAGCGACCTACAAGGGGGATGCGGAGGAGGCCAACAAGTCGTTGGGTCGGTCCGCTGACTGGGTCAAGCTCGGGGCGGGGGCTGTTGTTGCCGGTGGCATTGCTGCTATCCCGCTCCCAGGGTCCACCGCGGCGGCGCTCGTAATCGCTCCCGTCGCCGCGGATACCGTTGGCGACGCAGTGAATACTTTCATCGGGCATGGAATCGATCACGCAGTGGACGGAAAGGAACAAAAACCCGCAGAGAAGGCTCAGCTGACGAGCAGCGAGTTCTATGGCAAGGGAGCTGATCAACTTGGTTCCGCCTATGCTGCTTACATTGGCGAGAATGAGAAAGTAAACAAGACTGCCGATTCTGGAGATTGGAACCAAGACATCGAGAACGCCTACTACGGTGTTGGTTCCCATGAGAGTGAATACCGCGGTCGCGCCCCTTACGAGGACTGACCCATGAAACTTCTGACACAATCCGTGTCCCGGAAATCGCTGCTTGCAGTCGCGGCACTGACGGTAACTCTGTCCGCTTGCAGCGGCGACGAGCAGCAGAAACCAACCTTGAGCGCGGCACAGGTATGCGCCTCCACACTGGACGAGTCGGCAACTGCGGCACTGGAGCGGATGGGTAACACGAAAAACTTCCGGGAGAACTACAGGGGTACCCCCGAAGGGTTTTCTCTCGCCAGCGTGGCGCGGACACTACACGATGATGCCACGCGGCGTACCGGCTGTTTCGTCTACAAGGCGGACGATGACAGCGGTCATCCACTGGTCGACGTGGACTTCTCTGCCACCGCCATGCACGCCAAGCCGAATTCACCGTCCGAGGCGGCAGACCCAGATAGCATTTTCTACCCCATCGGGCTTTACGCCAAGACTCAGAGCACCAACAGCGCCACGCTATACTTCGCGTGTTCGACAAGGGACGGAAATACCGAGACCCCCTACGTCAAGGCGACGTTGTACAGCTCTCCTGATCAGGTCTCCACCAAGGCTAATGGTAAAGATATTATGACCATTCTGAACGCAATGTCCCGGGCCTTGTCTCGTCACCTGGGTTGTGAGTCGGAGGCAGCACTGCCACCCCAGGTCACCGTAGGCAACTGAGACCGACAAGGCAGGGGCCAGACACCCGTGAATATCGCGGAGTTCTCATGATCAGTCGTAGAATCAGAGACTTTGATGGTCTCCGATGGTGGAATACAA
This sequence comes from Streptomyces sp. NPDC032940, assembly GCF_040636935.1. NCBI lineage: Bacteria > Bacillati > Actinomycetota > Actinomycetes > Kitasatosporales > Streptomycetaceae > Streptomyces > Streptomyces sp. NPDC032940. The sequence continues at coordinate 31,026 of NZ_JBEZVJ010000015.1, forward strand.
CCGTTCGCGCTGCCCCTGTTCATCTAGTTGCTGTCGCCGCTCTGACTACGGTTATGGGCTGTAGCAGCGGGAAAGCCGCTCGCGACTACGCGGTCCCTGGTGCTTTGTGCGGGACGCCTGTGAGCGCGGCGGAGCTCACAGCGTTCCTGCCCGCAGGCAAGCAGATCACGATGAGTGAGGAAGCCCACTCCGGGACGAAGATCTGCAAGGTGGTTGTCGATGGGACCCTGGTGCTGACAGCTACGCAGGCTTGGGTGGCTCAGGGACGAACCACGTCCTACTTCGCCGCAGGGCAGACCCTCAAAAGGGTTGATCGATCAACCGACTCGGGGCGATTTCGCTTTTCCGGAAATGAGGGTTTCGGTAAGACGCGCAAATGCACGGACCGTAGATACAAACAGGAGCTGTATGTGGCAATTCAGGCACAAGGATCGCACCATAGCGATGCAGATGCCATGAAGCGCCTCATCACTTCTTATACCGAGAGGGTCGAGGATTCGGCCGCGTGCACCGCAGACGCGCTATAGCCCTGTCCTGTTCACCGCCGCCGAGATCGGCCCGACCGTGAAGGTTGGGGACGCGTTGCCGGCCGACCCCGTGACGGTGTTCGCGAGGCGGGCCCAGCAGGCTCTCGGCGGGGACGAGCCGTCGGCCGGTTTCGACGGCGTCTGAGGCGCCCTCACCGCCCCCCGTGTCTCCGGCGGGCGTCTCTGATGGCCACCGCTGTGCCCGTCAGGCCTGCTGCCAGGACCAGGCCGCCCACGACCACGTAGGTGCCTACGCGGGTGTTGCGTTCCTCGGCTGTTTCGCCGAAGTGGACCGGGGGGACCGAGGGGGCCTCGGCCGGGAGGACGCCCTTGTCGGGGGTCGGGGATTCCGCCGGGTGGGCCGGGTCCACGTCCGTGAGGGCCTTGACCGGGTCGATGACGCCCCAGCCGACGAGGCGGTCGTGGCCGGGGATGGAGCGTTCGGCCGTCTGCTCGATCTGGGCGACGATCTGGGCGGCCGTCCACTGGGGGTACTTGGCCTTCAGGAGGGCGGCGACGCCGGCCACGTACGGGGCGGAGAAACTCGTGCCGTTGTCCGAGCAGTGGCCGCCGCCGGGGACCGTGGAGATCATGTCGACGCCGGGGGCCGCCACGCCGATGAACTCGTTGGACTGGGAGAAGGACGCGCGTTCGTTGTTGCGGTCGGAGGACGCCACGGCCAGGACGCCCTCGTAGGAGGCCGGGTAGGTGACCTTGATGTTGCCGCCGAGGCCGTCGTTGCCGGCCGAGGCGACGACCACGACCTGCTTGGCCAGGGCGTAGTTCACCGCCGACTCCAGCGTCTCGCCGGGCGCGACGGCGTTGGCCGTGTCCTGGGAGATGTTGATGACGTCGGCGCCCGCGTCGACGGCGTACCGGATCGACTGGGCGAGGGTCTTCGCGGTGCCGTTGCCCTCCGCGTCGTTCTGCTTGACGGGGATGATCGTGGCCTCGGGGGCGAGGCCGACGAAGCCGGTGCCCTTGGCGGGGCGGGCGGCGATGATGCCGGCCACGCGGGTGCCGTGGCCGACGGTGTCCGTGGTGCCCTGCGCGTTGCCCCGGTCGATCTCCTCGCCCTTGGCGTTCTTGGCGGGGAGGTAGTTCTTGCCCTTCGAGGCGTCGACGGCCTTGGTGAGCTGCGGGTTCTTGACGTCCACGCCCGTGTCGATCACGGCGACCTGCACGCCGGCGCCCTTGGACTGCTCCCACAGCTCGTCGAGGTTGACGCGTTGCAGGGACCAGGGGCGGCCCTCGTACTTCTTGGAGGGGAACGTGCACTGGCCGCCGTCGTCGGCCCTGGCCTCGGGCGCCGGGAGGGCGCACACCGCGGTTCCGGCGAGGAGCGTCGCCGCGAGGACCGTCCGGGCGGTGCGGGAGAGGGTGGGGAAGCGGCTTTCGTGCGGCATCAGCATGTCTTCGTCGTTCTTCCTGGTGGCCGCCGTCACGAGCCCTGCGGCTGCCGTGCCGCCGCTTCCGACAGGCGGGGTCCGGTGGGCAGGAACGTCGACCAGTTCGCCGGAACGGGGGACGGTGCGACCTTCTCGTAGCCGAGGCGGGTCTGGGCGATGCGGGCCTCGCTCAGCTGCTGCTCGCGCTGCTTGGCGGAGGTTCCGATGCCCTTGTCGTCCGTGGCGCTGTCGCTGTTGGACTGCAGGGCGTAGCGCAGCCCCGTGTCGGTGACCAGGAAGACGCCGCCCGCGCCGGTCTCGGTGCCCTGGAACTGCCGGTAGAGCTGGCCCGAGCCGGGGGTGACGTAGGCGCTGGAGGAACCGGTGGGGAGCTGGGCGGGGAAGTCCTTGCCCGCCCAGGTGGACAGGGTCGTCGTGCCGTTCTTGCCGTTCACCGAACGCAGCACGTTGCAGACGGTGTTGCGGCCCCCGGTGGCGGAGGAGCCGTCGTTGACCGTCTGGGGCCGGTACGACGGCCAGTTGAGCTCGCCCTCGAAGTCGGTGCTGTCGACGACCGCGCCGGGGCTGACCTGTTGCGCCTCACCGGCCTGTCCGACGCCGACGAGGTCACCGCTGTTGAGGAGCAGGGTGGCGGTGAACTCCGAGATGCGTGCCACGGCGCCCTGCAGGACGACGTAGTACTGCATGCGCCGGCCGTCGTAGGCCTTGATGACCATGCCGACCTTGTCGTACTCGCGGAGCATGTCGGAGGCTCCCGCGTCCGCGCCCGGGGTGCCCTTGATCTGAGGGATGGCGATCGGGTCGCCCTTGTGGAGGGTGTCGAGCCAGTCCTGGGAGACGCGCTGCGGGGCGCGGCCCTGGGTGTCGAGGGCCTTGAGGACCTCCTTGTCGGCCGGGTCCGCGAGCGGATAGGCGTATCCGCGGGAGTCGACGACGTACTGCTTCTTGCCGTCCGGGCCGACGACGTACATCAGCTCTCCGCCGGTGAGCTTGTCCGCGCCCTCGGTCCTGGACCACTCCTTCCGGGCGAGGACGAACGCCGCCTTCTGGATGGCGCGGCCGCCCGGTCCGGGGCGCTCGCAGACCGCCCACCGCATGGCCTTCTCCGCCTCTTCGGGCGAGGGCAGGCGGTCGGGGGCGTAGGGGATGCCGATCGTGGCGCCGTGCGGGGGATCGCCGCGGTCCAGCACGTCCTCGGCGACGGTGATGACGCTGTCCTTGTCGGGGTCCAGGAGGAGCTTGGCGGACGCCATGTTGAGGACCGGGTGCAGCTGTGTCTCCCCGCCCGTCTTCAGGACGACGTACCGGGTCGTGGACTTGCTGGCCACGATCACGTGCGCGCCCGGCTCGTCCCACCCCTTCGGGGCGGTCGGGCTGAACATGCCGATCGCGCCGAACACGGCGAGGATGACGACGCCGACGACGAGGCTCGGCACGACCGCTCTGAGCGGCTTCGGAGCCCCCTCCTCCGAGCCCGAGGGCGACGGTTGCAGGAAGGACGCGAGAGTGCGGCGCTTCGCGAAGGTGTAGGCGTTCAGTTCATCGCGCCGTGATGCCATCTGTGTTCGTTCTCTCCCCGTACGAAGCCATGGAGACCGGCGGAGCGGCAGTGCGGACCACTGGTCTCCGCCCCTTCCCGGTTGCCTCTGGAACCTCGGCTGTCAGACCCGGCCCCTACTATGCCTGTTGCACGGTGGTGCGCGTGGCACGGGTAGGGTGCTGAAGCCTCGCCGCCCTGCTGAGTGCGGTGTTTTTCGGGATAGTTCGGGGGTTTTGCAGTGATGGCTTCCGCACCGCGAACCCGGTCGCGATCGCAATCCGCGGCGCGGCGGGCCGCCGCGGCGCCGGCCGCGGGTGGTGCCGCGGCGTCTCGCGGTTCCTCGGCCGCAGGCGGCTCCTCGGCGACCGGGCGCGGTTCCTCGGCCGCTCGCGGCTCCGTCACGCCGCATCTGCAGGCGCGTTCGGGACGCAGCGGCTCTTTCGCGCTGCAACGGCTGGTGATGCTGGAGCTGGCCGCCGCGCTGGTGGTGTGCGGCTGGCTCGTCGGCCCCGCCGCCCTGGCGCCGGCGGGTGCGGTCGCCGCCGTCCTGCTGCTGCTCGCCGTCGTACGCCGGCGGGGGCGCTCCCTGCCGGAGTGGCTGGGCAGTCAGCTGGCGCTGCGGGCCAGACTGCGCAAGGCCCCGGGGACCGAGCTGCCGCCCGGCGTGGACTCCAGCCTGGTGCCCGCCGTGGAGTGCGAGCCGAATCTGCGGACGTACCAGTACAGCCACCGGGACGACCACGACCGGCGCCCGGTCGGCATGGTGGGCGACGGGGGCTTCCTCACCGTCGTCCTCCAGGTGGAGGCCGACGCCGGTGCCCTGCGCGCCGAGCGCGGGCGCACGCCGCTGCCGCTCGCCCTGGTGCGGGACGCGCTGGACGTGGACGGCATCCGGCTGGAGTCGGCGCAGGTCGTGGTGCACACGCAGCCCGCGCCCGCACCTCATCTGCCGCAGCAGTCGGTCGTGGTGACGAACTACGCGCAGCTTCAGGCGGAGACGGTCTCTCCCGCGGTCCGCATCATGTGGATCGCGCTGAAGCTCGACCCCGAGCTGTGCCCGGAGGCGGTCGCCGCGCGCGGCGGCGGGCTCCTCGGGGCGCAGAAGTGCCTGGTGCGTTCGGCGGGACATCTCTCCAGCAGGCTGACGGGCGCCGGCTTCCGGGCCAACGTGCTGACGGAGGAGGAGCTCGCCTCCGCGATCGCCACCTCGGCGTGCGCCAACCCGATGGTGACCTCCCAGCCCGGCCAGGGCGGCGACTCGCCACGGCGCCGGACCGAGGAGTCCAGCCGCAGTTGGCGCTGCGACAACCGGCGGCACACCACTTACTGGGTGCGGCGCTGGCCGCAGCTCGGCGGCTCCGGCGTCTCGCTGCCGCAGCTGGTGGCCCAGTTGACGGCGGTTCCCGCGCTGGCGACGACGTTCAGTCTGACGCTGGCCCGCAGCGGACAGCAGGACGTGGCGATCACCGGGCATCTGCGGGTCACCGGCCGCAGCAGCACCGAACTGTCCGACGCGCGCCGGGCCCTGGAGCGTGCCGCGCGGCAGGCGCGGACGGGGATCGTCCGTCTCGACCGCGAGCAGTTGCCCGGTGTGCTCGCCACGCTGCCGCTCGGAGGTGCCCGCTGATGGCCATGACCACGTCGACGACTCCCGCCGCCCCCGCCGGCGACCGGCCGGCCGGCGGTATGCGGGAGCGGCTGCGCACCGGCTTCGGGCTGCTGGGGCCGCGCCATCCGCGGCACACCCTGTCCCTCTCCCAGATCGACACCCTCGCCCTGCCCGTCGGGGACGACGGGGTCGTGGTGGGCGTGGACGCCGAGGGGCAGCCCGCCGTCCTCGGGGTGAACCGCCCGACACCGTTCGACATCCTCTTCATCGGCGGCCTGTGGACGGCGCAGGTGCTGGCGCTGCGCGCGGCGGCGACGGGTGCGCGGGTCACGGTGGAGACCGGCAGACCCGGGCACTGGGCGCAGGTCGTCCAGGCCGTCGGCGGCGGCCAGTCGGGGATGACGGTGCACGACGTGGGCCGGGTGCCTCCGCAGGGCGCCTCGGCGATGGGGCCGGTCCTGGTGATCCGGGACTGCGGTATGCGGCCTCCGCGCGGGCGGGTGGCGTCGGCGCCGTGGCAGTCGGTGCTCACGCTGCTGCCGTATCTGAGTCCGGTGGCACCGCGGTTGATGCGTCAGGCGCGTCTCGTGGGTGTCCAGCGGGTATCGCCGGACGAGGCGGTGGAGATCGGCCGCGCCGCGCGGCTGCCCCGCGCCGAGTACGAGGCCCTCCCCACGCTCGCCGACGGCGTCACCCTGTGGTGTACGGAACGGGACCGGCAGTACGTGATGACGCAGCCGACGGATGCCGAGGTCGGTCTGCTGGGCACGCCTCGCCGGATGGACTGACTGACCGTCTTTCGACCGTTTTGGTGTGTCATATCGCCTGTTCCCGCCCACCGTGGCGACGGGGGATGTCCGGGTCGGCGGTCATCGAGTGCCGGGCGGGGCTGCCGGGGTGGTGCCTGTGGTGATTAGGCTGGGCACCGGCGCGACGCCAGAACCCGTGGACGGGGCGTCGGCGTCCCAGGGGGAGAGCCGGTGGATCGGACGACCTCGAACGACCTCGGACAACTGCGAATGACAAGCAAGGGTCGCCCCAGCACGGCGTGAGGGTGCTCGACCACACCAGGAGGAACTGTGAGCAGCGATCGGGACGGGATCCGCGGGGGCTGGGCGACACCCGGCGATGACCAAACCGACGCGGAGTCCGCAGTCGAGACGACGGGCGAGTTCACCATCGACTACGCCCCGCCCGCCTGGTACACGCAGAACGCGTCCGGGGACTCGGGGCGGGGACAGGGACAGGCGGCCGGTTCGCCGGACGGCGCCGCGTCTGCGTCCACGCCTCCCGCTCCCCAGCCCGTGTCCCCGCCGGCCGCGCCCTTCGCTCCGCCGCCTCCGCCGGCGACGGGCACGCCCTACGCCCCGCCCGCGCCTCCCACGGCCGGGTCGGCCGGGGTGCCCGGTCTTCCGGTGGGGAGCGGCTTCGAACCCCAGCAGCCGGCCCAGGCGGCGCCCCTCGCCGAGCCGGACCCGGAACCCGAGGTGCGGCAGCCGGCTCCGGCGGAGTCGCGCGTCGAGCCCGAGCGCGGCAACGGCGACCTCGAGAGCGGCGCCACCATGCGGTTCTCGGCCGCCGCTCTGAAGCGCGAGTTCGCGGAGCTGGCCGCCGCTGACGAGGCGCGGCAGCGCGAGCAGCGGGAGGAGCACGAGGGCGGCGGCGACGATGCGGTGAGCGCGGCCGCGGAGGCCGACGGCGAGCCGGTCCCCTCCGGTGCGCCCGCCCACGCCGAGACCCACGCCGAGACCCACGTCGAGACGCACGCCGAGGGCGAGGGCGAGACCGACGGTGGGACCGGCGAGGGAGCCGACGACGCGGCCGGTGCGGGCGATGCCCCGTCGGGGTCCGCCTCGGTGGACGACGACGCCGCGGAGCCCGAGCACACCGAGGCCGACGGCGACGACGGAGCCCTGGCCACGGCCGACGGGGACGGCGACGACGAAGCCCTGGCCACGGCCGACGGGGACGGCTCTGCCGGTGACGACGGTCTCTCCGCCGGTGTCTCCGGCGCCCCGGAGACGGAGGGGGACGTCGAGTCGGCCGCGGAGGCCGGCCCGGAGGCCGCCGCCGATCCCGGTGCCGCGACCCCCGTCACCCCGGCGCCGCAGGACGGCGCGGCCCAGGACGGCGCCCCGCAGGGCACGCCCCCGCAGACCCCCGCACCCGCCGACGTACCTCCCCCCGCGCCGGGCGGTGTGCCGCCGTTGCCTCCGTCGTACCCCCCGGCCGCGCCCGCCCCGGCGCAGCAGTGGCCCGCGCAGCCGCAGCCGGCGCCCGCCGCACCGGGCCGTCCGGACGGGCCGGCTCAGCAGCCCTCCTTCCAGCCGCATGCACCGCAGCCCGCGCCCGCCGCTTGGCACGCACAGGCCGGTACGCCCATGCCGCCGGACCAGGCGCCGGGGCAGCCCTCGGCCCCGGCGGGTTACGGCTTCCCGCCGCAGGGTGCCACTCCCCCGGCGGCGGCCCAGCCCCAGGGACCGCAGCCGGGCCATCCGGGCGCCATGCCCGCCCCCGCCGGCTACGGCTTCCCGCAGCCGGGAGGCCCGGCCCCGCAGCCCCAGCCCCAGCCCCAGCCGGGCGGCTACGGCTTCCCCCAGCCCCCCGCACCGCACGGCCAGCCGCAGCAGCCCGGCGTACCGCACCAGGCGCAGCAGATCCCGCCGCAGGCCCAGCCCGGCGGCCAGGTCCCGCAGCAGACGCAGACACCCCAGCCGGCCCAGCCCGACCAGCAGCAGCACCAGCCGCCGCACCAGGCCGTGCCCCAGCCGCACCCCCAGCAGCCGGCCGACCCCCGGCTCGGTACGGCCTGGCCGCAGCCCATCCAGCACGATCAGCGCCAGCCCACCAACCCCGGTGCGGCGCCGCTCGGTTACACGGCGGCCGTGGAGCTGTCCTCGGACCGGCTGCTCAACAACAAGAAGCAGAAGGCGAAGAGCAGCCGCCCGGCGGCCGGAGGTTCGCGGTTCAAGCTGGGCGGGAAGAAGGAGGAGGCCGAGCGGCAGCGCAAGCTCGAGCTGATCCGCACGCCGGTGCTGTCCTGCTACCGCATCGCCGTCATCAGCCTCAAGGGCGGTGTCGGCAAGACGACCACGACCACCGCGCTGGGCTCCACGCTCGCCACCGAGCGGCAGGACAAGATCCTCGCGATCGACGCCAACCCGGACGCCGGTACGCTCGGCCGCCGGGTGCGCCGCGAGACCGGGGCGACCATCCGCGACCTCGTCCAGGCGATCCCGTACCTCAACTCGTACATGGACATCCGGCGGTTCACGTCCCAGGCGCCGTCCGGGCTCGAGATCATCGCCAACGACGTCGACCCGGCCGTGTCCACGACCTTCAACGACGAGGACTACCGGCGGGCGATCGACGTCCTGGGCCGGCAGTACCCGGTGATCCTGACCGACTCGGGCACCGGTCTGCTGTACAGCGCCATGCGCGGGGTGCTCGACCTCGCCGACCAGCTGATCATCATCTCCACGCCCTCCGTGGACGGTGCGAGCAGCGCCAGCACGACGCTGGACTGGCTGTCCGCGCACGGGTACGCCGACCTCGTGTCCCGGTCCATCACCGTGATCTCGGGGGTCCGCGAGACCGGCAAGATGATCAAGGTGGAGGACATCGTCGGCCACTTCCAGACGCGCTGCCGGGGCGTCGTGGTGGTGCCGTTCGACGAGCACCTGGCGGCCGGTGCCGAGGTCGACCTCGACATGATGCGGCCGAAGGTGCGGGAGGCGTACTTCAACCTCGCGGCGATGGTCGCGGAGGACTTCGTCCGCCACCAGCAGTCGCACGGCCTGTGGACGTCCGACGGCAACCCGCCGCCGGTCGCCGCGCCGCCCATGCCGGGCGCCGAGTTCCCGGGCCAGGGCGTTTCCGGCCAGCAGCCCTACCCCGGCCAGCCGTACCCGGGACAGCAGCCCGTACAGCCGCAGCAGTACCCAGGACAGCAGCCCGTACAGCCGCAGCCGTACCCCGGCCAGTCCCAGCCGTACGGGCAGCCCGCCCAGCAGCCTGGGCAGGCGTACCCCCAGCACCACCCCGGGCAGCCGTATCCGCAGCAGCCCGGACACCCCCAGCAGCCGCAGCCCTCGCAGGGCCAGACTCCGCCGCCGCCCCCGCCACAGCAGTGAGCCGGCGGCCCTGAGGCCCGCGTCGTCATCCGACGGCGCGGGCCTTCGCGCGTTCGCGGTCAGAACCGGCGGAAACGCGCCGCCACCCTCTCACCAGCAAGGCGTCAGTGGTCTCCACCAATGTGGCCGAACCCACGGTGAACTCGCCGTTTCCGCAGGCCACATGGGGTTTGACACACCGTTGACGCGCGCAGACTGCCGCTGATAGACACACTCTTCATTCCGTCGGCGTCAACCGATCAAGCTCCACGCAAGGCTGTTCAAAGACCGTTCACATCCGTTCGCACCTGTTCAAGCCCGCCCCGTGTGGCACGCCGAGCGAGCGTCCCGCGCGAGTGATGACGCGAGGTCTCCGAACCATGAACACACAAGATCAGCACGGCAGAGGACGTCCCGGCCCCCGTCCGAGGAAGGCGCGGCTGCTGGCCGCCGCGGGCGCCGCCGCCCTCGTCCTCGCGTCCGGCGTCGCGACCCCGTCGGCCTCGGCCGGACCGCGCAGCGCCCCGGTGCAGGCCGGGGAGGGCGAGCAGGGCGGCAAGGTCCTCACCGTCGCGGTCGCGCAGAGCGTCGACTCGCTCAGCCCGTTCCTCGCGGTGCGGCTGGTCAGCACGAGCATCCTCCGGCTGACGTACGAGTACCTGACGGCCTACGACCCCAAGGACAACCACGTCGTCCCCGGCCTGGCCACCCAGTGGCAGTCCTCCCCGGACAAGCTCACCTGGACCTACACGATCCGCTCGGACTCCAAGTGGTCGGACGGGCAGCAGGTCACCGCCGAGGACGCGGCGTGGACCTTCAACAAGATGATGACCGACGACGGCGCGGCCACCGCCAACGGGAGCTTCGTCACCAACTTCGAGAAGGTCACCGCGCCCAGCCCCACCCAGCTGGTGATCAGGCTGAAGACGCCGCAGGCCACGATGACCGCGCTCGACGTGCCGATCGTGCCCAAGCACGTGTGGGAGAAGGTCGACGACTTCTCGGAGTTCAACAACGACAAGACCTTCCCCCTGGTGAGCGACGGGCCGTTCGTCCTCACCGACTACAAGCCGGACAGCTATGTGCGGCTGAAGGCCAACAAGGACTACTGGCGGGGCGCCCCGAAGTTCGACGAGCTGGTCTTCCGCTACTACAAGGACCAGGACGCCGCGGTCGCCGCCCTGCGCAAGGGCGAGGTGTCCTTCGTCGCCGGCTCTCCGTCGCTGACCCCGGCCCAGGCGGCCTCGCTCAAGGGCGACGAGAACATCCACGTCAACGACGCGCCCGGCCGCCGTTTCTACGCCCTCGCCACCAATCCGGGCGCTCAGTCCAAGGACGGCACGAAGTTCGGTGACGGCCACCCGTCGCTGCTCGACCAGCGGGTGCGCAACGCGCTGTTCATGGCGGTGGACCGCAAGACGATCGTCGACAAGGTCTTCCAGGGCCACGCCGTCCAGGGCGAGGGGTACATACCGCCGCGCTTCTCCTCGTACTTCTGGAAGCCGTCGGCGGACCAGGAACTCGCCTACGACCCGGCCGCCGCGGGAAAGCTGCTGGACGAGGCGGGCTACAAGAAGAACGCGGACGGCAAGCGCGTCGGCAAGGACGGCAAGCCACTCAACTACCGCGTCCTGTGCCACGCCACCGACCCCAACGACAAGGCGGTCGGCAAGTACCTCCAGGAGTGGTGGGGCGAGCTCGGCATCGGGACGACCCTCAACTGCCTGGACAACGTGACCGATCCGTGGCTCGCGGGCAAGTACGACCTCGCCTTCGACGGCTGGTCCGTCAACCCGGACCCCGACTTCGTGCTCTCCATCCACACCTGTGCGGCCCGTCCGCAGACGCCCAAGGACACCGGCGCCACGGACAACTTCATCTGCGACAAGACGTACGACGACCTCTACGCCAAGCAGCTCGCCGAGTACGACCCGGGCAAGCGGGCGGAGCTCGTCAAGCAGATGCAGTCACGGCTGTACGACCTGGGCTACATGAACGTCATGGCCTATCCGAACGCCGTCGAGGCCTACCGCACGGACCAGATCAAGTCGATCACCACGATGCCGTCCGACGCGGGCAACATCTACGGCCAGGACGGCTACTGGAGCTGGTGGTCGGCCGTCCCCGCGGACTCCGGTGACTCCTCGGACGGTTCGTCGTCGACCGGCGTGGTGATCGGGATCGTCGCGGGCGTCGTCGTGCTCGTCGGCCTCGGAGCGCTCGTCGCGGTGCGCCGCCGGTCCACGGCGGAAGAGCGTGAGTAGGCGCTCATGACCGCGGAAGCGACATCCTCCTCCCTCGGGGGAGCGGCCGCGGCCGGTCCGGTGAAGTCCGGGCCGGCCGGGGCGGGGCGCGCCCCACGGGCCGGGGCCGGGGCCGCGTATCTGCGGTACGTGGCCGGGAAGCTGGCCGGTGCGGTCGTCTCGCTGTTCGCCGTGCTCGTCACCAGTTTCTTCCTCTTCCGGCTGATCCCGGGCGACCCGGTGAAGTTCATGACCGGCGGCCGCCCGGTGTCGGCGGAGCAGATCGCCTCCTACCGCCGGGAGTTCGGCCTCGACCTGCCGATGTGGCAGCAGTTCACGCAGTACTGCGGCAAGGCGCTGACGGGTGACCTGGGAACCTCGTACCAGTTCCACGGCCCCGTCGTGGACAAGATCACCGAGGCGCTGCCGAACACCCTGCTGCTCACCGGCACGGCCTTCGTGCTCTACACGGCACTCGGCATCTTCCTCGGCACCCGCTCCGCGTGGCGGCACGGCCGGCTCGGCGACCGGCTCAACACGGGGCTGGCGCTGACGCTGTACTCCATCCCGTCCTTCTGGCTGGGGCTGCTGCTGATCATCGTGCTGTCGGTCGGCGTGGGCCCGATCCCGGGCATGTTCCCGACCGGGGGCATGGAGTCCGGCGGCGAGCAGGGCTTCGCCTACGTCGTGGACGTCGCCCACCATCTGGTCCTGCCGGTGGTGACGCTGGTCGCGGTGGAGTACGGGCAGACGCTGCTGGTGACCCGGTCGGCGCTGCTGGACGAAATGGGCGGCGACTATCTGACCACGGCGCGCGCCAAGGGCCTGAGGGACGACCTCGTACGGCGCCGGCACGCGGTGCCGAACGCGCTGCTGCCGACCGTGACCCTGATCTTCGTCAACCTCGGCCGGACCGTCGCCGGTGTCATCCTGGTGGAGACGGTCTTCTCCTGGCCGGGGCTCGGCGGGCTGTTCTACCAGGCGCTGAGCGTGCCCGATCTGCCGTTGGTGCAGGGGCTGTTCTTCGTCTTCGCCTCGGCGGTGATCCTGATGAACACCCTGGCCGACCTCCTGTATCCGCTGCTCGACCCGAGGGTGGGCCGATGACCGCCGAGACCGCTCCGCCGCTCGGCCCGCGCATGCTGGCGTGGCAGCGCCGCCGGGCCTCCGCCGCACGCTTCTGGAAGGAGTACCGGCGGCATCGCGCGGGCCTGTTCGGGCTCGGCGCGCTGATGCTGTTCGGGCTGCTCGCGCTGACCGCGCCGCTGACCGTCGGCTCGGACGTGCAGAGCGTGACCGACGCCCCCGGGCAGCCGCTGGAGGCCCCCAGCGGCCGGTTCCCGCTGGGCACCGACCAGTTCGGACGCAGTCTGCTGGGACTGCTGATCTGGGGGTCGCGCGTCTCGCTGCTGGTCGGGCTGCTGGCGGCCGTGCTCTCGGTGGCCATCGGGGCGCTGATCGGCATCACCGCCGGGCACTTCCGCGGCTGGTACGCCACCGTGGTCATGCGGGTCACGGACTGGTTCCTGGTGATGCCGACGCTGGTGCTGGCCATCGTGCTGGCGACGGTGATGTCCCGTTCGCTGGGCACGATCGTGCTGGCGATCGGCGTCACCACCTGGCCGACGACCGCGCGGCTGGTGCGCGCCCAGACGCTGGCGGTGGAGTCACGGCCGTACATCGAACGCGCGAAGGCGCTCGGCGGCGGACACGGGCACATCATGTCCCGGCACGTGCTGCCGAACGTGATGCCGCTGATCCTCGCCCAGACCACGCTGATCATCTCCTCCGCGATCCTCGCGGAGGCCACCCTGGCGTTCCTGGGGCTCGGGGATCCGTCGGTCGTGTCGTGGGGCGGGCTGCTCCAGGACGCGCGGGAGGCGGGGGCCGTCAGTTCCGGCGACTGGTGGTACCTGGTGCCGCCGGGCATCGCGATCGCGGTCGTCGCGCTGGCGTTCACGCTGTGCGGGCGTGCGGTCGAGTCCGTTCTCAACCCCAGGCTGGGGGTGTCCCGTTGAGTCTGCTCGACGTCCGGAACCTGCACGTCACCTACCCGGGCGGGGCGGCCGCCGTGCGCGGGGTCGACCTGAGCCTCGGCGCGGGCGAGAAGCTCGGCATCGCGGGCGAGTCGGGCTGCGGCAAGTCCACGCTGGCGCTGGCGCTGCTGCGGCTGCTGCCGGCCGGGGCCCGGGTCGGCGGCGAGATCCTCCTCGAGGGGGAGGACGTGCTGACGATGAAGTGGGGCCGGGTGCGGGCGGTGCGCTGGGCCGGGGCGTCGATCGTCTTCCAGGGCGCGATGCACTCCCTCAACGCCGTGCACCGTGTCGGTGACCAGATCGCCGAACCGATCCTGCTGCACCGCAGGGCGACACCCGCGGGCGCCCGGAAGAGGGCCGGTGAGCTGCTGGAGCAGGTGGGTCTGCCGGCGGCGCGGGCGTCCGCCTACCCGCACGAGCTGTCCGGCGGGCAGCGGCAGCGCGTGATGATCGCGATGGCGCTGGCCTGCGATCCCCGCCTGATCGTCGCCGACGAACCCACCACCGCGCTGGACGTGATGGTGCAGGCGCAGATCCTCCGGCTGATCGAGGAGCTGGTGAGCGAGCAGGACGTGGGCCTGGTGATGATCAGTCACGACCTGGCCGTGCTCGCCGACACCTGCGACCGGCTCGCGGTGATGTACGCGGGCCGGGTGGTCGAGGAGGGCCCGGCACGGCAGGTCTACGACGACGCCCGCCACCCCTACGGCAGGGCCCTGTCGGAGGCGTTCCCGAGGATCGGCGACCCGGGGTCGCGGTTCGCACCGCGCGGGCTGCCCGGGGACCCGCCCGACCCCGCCGCGGTGCCGTCCGGCTGCGCCTTCCACCCGCGCTGCCCCGTCGCCCTGGACGTCTGCGCCACCGACGACCAGGTGCTGCGTGCGGCGGGCGCGGACCGGAGGGCGGCGTGCGTGCACGTGAGCGCGGACGCCTCCGCGGCCACGGAGGAAGCGGAAGTGAGGAGCAGCACCGCATGACGACCACGCCACCGCTGCTGAGCGTCGAGGGCCTGCACGTCACCTTCCCGGGCCGGCACGGCGCGCCGCCCGCCCGGGCCGTGGACGGGGTCGACCTCGACATCCGGCCGGGCGAGATCGTGGCGCTGGTCGGCGAGTCCGGCTGCGGCAAGACGACGCTGGCCCGTTCCCTGCTCGGCCTGGTCCCGCCGACCGCGGGCCGCGTCGCCTTCGACGGGGCGCCGCTCGACTACTCCTCGCGCGCGCTGAAGGCGTACCGCAAGCGCGCCCAGCTGGTCCTCCAGGACCCGAGCGGCTCCCTCAACCCGCGCCACACGGTCTACGACGCCGTCGCCGAGGGACTGCGCATCCACGGGTACGGCGGTGACGAGCGGGCGGCGGTAGCCGGTGCGCTGGCGCGGGCCGGGCTGCGGCCGCCGGAGCGTTTCTTCCTGCGTTACCCGCACGAGCTGTCGGGCGGCCAGCGCCAGCGGGTCGTCATCGCGGGCGCGCTGGTCCTGGAGCCCGAGCTGCTCGTCGCCGACGAGCCGGTGGCGTCCCTCGACGCCTCCGTGCGCGGCGAGATCCTCGCGCTGCTGCTGCGACTGCGCACCGAGCTGGGGCTGTCCGCGCTGGTGGTGACCCACGACCTGGGCCTGGCCTGGAACATCGCCGACCGGGTCGCGGTGATGTACCTCGGCCGGATCGTGGAGACGGGCGAGGTCGAGCAGGTGCTGACGGCGCCGCGGCATCCGTACACCCGGGCCCTGCTGTCCGTCCTGCCCGAGGCGCCCGGGGCCCCGGTCGTCCTCACCGGGGAGGCCCCGGACCCGTCCCGCGTCCCCGCCGGCTGCCGCTTCCACGCCCGCTGCCAGGTCCTGGCGAGCGGGGAGGCGGCCCGCGCGGGCGTCGACGAGGCGTGCCGCACCCGTGACCTGGAGATCCTCGCCGGCGGCGGGGAGGCGCAGGTGGCTTGCCACTGGGCACGGTCACGGGCCGGGACGGAGGCGGCGGGTACGCCGGGGGCGGGGAGCGGGGCGGCCTGATCACACCCCCACCGGGGTGCCGCCCTCGGGGCTCCCGGGGCGCGGCCGGCCGCCGGGGGCAGGCGCGGGGCCGGGTATCCGGACCGGTACCGCGGGGATCTGGACCGGTACCGGAGTCCGGTGCGGCACCCGAGTCCGGTGCGGTACCGGAGTCCGGTGCGGCACCCGAGTCCGGTGCGGTGCCCGAGTCCGGTGCGGTGCCCGAGTCCGGTGCGGTATCCGAGTCCCGTGCGATACCGAGGGCGCCTGGACCGCCAGGGGCTTGGCGCGGGGCGGAGCGGCGCCGGGGTCGCCCCGCATGGCGCCCGGCCGTGCGGGGGCGGGGCGGATCGCGCGGTATCGGATGCCGTCGACCGCCCGAGGTCCCGCACGGTGCGCGGCAGCACGGGGCGACCCCGCATGGCGCCCGGCGGTGCCGGGGGTGCCGTCGGCCGCCGGAGGCCGCGCGCGGTGCCGGCCGGTGTCAGGGCCGGGTCAGGTCTGCCGGCCGCCGGCCGCCGCGATGATCTCGCGGCACTCCTTGACGTCCTCGGCCATCCGCTCCAGGAGCGCGTCCAGCGTCTCGAACTTCGCCTGGCCCCGGACGAAGGCCAGGAAGTCCACGGCGACGTGCAGCCCGTACAGGTCGAGGCCGACGCGGTCGATGGCATACGCCTCCACCGTGCGCTCGGTGCCCTCGAACTGCGGGTTGGTGCCGACGGAGATCGCGGCCGGCATCGCCTCGCCCTGGGCGTGCAGCCACCCGGCGTAGACGCCGTCGGCGGGGATCGCGGTGTGCGGCAGGGTCTCGACGTTGGCCGTGGGGAAGCCCAGCTCCCGGCCGCGCTGAGCGCCGCGGACGACCACGCCCTCGACACGGTGCGGACGGCCCAGGATCTCGGCGGCGCCCCGCACGTCGCCCTCGGCGACCAGGCGCCGGGTCAGGGTGGAGGAGAACGGCTCGCCGCCGCCCGCCTCACCGGACACGTACAGGTCGACGACCTCGACCTCGAAGTCGTAGGTCCGGCCCTGCTCGGCGAGGAAGTCCACATTCCCGGCGGCCTTGTGGCCGAAGCGGAAGTTCGGCCCCTCGACGACGGCCTTGGCGTGCAGCTTGTCGACGAGGACCTTGACCACGAAATCGGCCGCGGACAGCTTCGAGAACTCCTTCGTGAACGGAAGGATCAGCACCGCGTCCACGCCCAGATCGGCGCAGAGTTCCGCGCGGCGGTGGTGCGGGGCCAGCAGCGGCGGGTGGCTGCCGGGGCGGACGACCTCGCTGGGGTGCGGGTCGAAGGTGACGACTACGGCGGGAACGCCCAGCTCACGGGCGCGGTCCACGGCGTGCTTGATGATCAGCTGGTGTCCGCGGTGGACTCCGTCGTAGGAGCCGATGGTGACGACGCTGCGTCCCCAGTCCTCGGGGATGTCCTCCAAGCCACGCCAGCGCTGCACTGTGTCTGCTCCTTGTCGCACACTCGTCGGAGTCGAAGCCTTCGATGCAGGTCTAAGAGTGCCATGCCGGGCGCCTCCCGCCCTCATCGGCATGGGTCCTGTGACCGGCCGCACGCCGCGCCGCGGCCGGACCGCGGTCAGGCCGGGACGCGGGTGCCCGCCAGGCTCTCGATCGTGCGGTGTGCGCTCGGCCCGATCAGTGCCGCCCACTCGGCGGGGGCGTCCGCCAGCCAGCCGGTCACCCGGCCGGCGAAGCCGGGGAGGTGGCGGGCCAGGTCGACCAGTGCGCGGTCGAGCCGGGTGGCGCCGTCCGGGGTGCGGACCAGGAGCAGGGCGGTGCGGTGGACGAGGGCCCGCCGGCCGTCGCCGCCCTGGGACGCGGCGGCGCGCAGCAGCGCGTCCAGGACGGCGGGCTCCGCCTCGTGGGCCAGGAGGTGGTCCCGCAGTTCCCGGCGGAGGGAGCCGGAGGCGGGGGCGCCGTCGGTGGCGAGGACGCCGGCCAGTGCGGCCCGTACCGGCTCGGGACCGCCGTCCAGCAGCCCGGTGACCAGCGGGAGCAGCACGCCGCGGGCGGCGGGGCCCTGGTCCAGGCGCCGGTCGCAGTAGGCGGCGACGTGTCCGGCGGTCTCCGGCCGGTCCGCCACGGCCTCCCCGATCAGTACGGCGACCCGGCGGGCCAGGTGGGGCGTGGTGGCGTCGAGGAGTCTGCGCAGCGCCTCCCCGGCATCCGGGCCGCGCAGCCGGACCCGGAAGGCGTCGAGGACGCGCTCCGGGTGGGTGGGGAGGGCGGCGGCCACCGCGCTCGGCGGCAGATACGGGTCGCCCGCCGCGAAGTGCTCGAGCGCTCGTGGCAGGTGCCGGTCACGGCTGCCCGGGTCCTGGACGAGCAGGGCGAGGGCGCCACCGTGCAGCAGACCGTCGGCGGGGCGGGTGAGCAGGACGAGGGCCGCGTGGCGCAGCAGGGTGCGGTCGGCCGCGGTGCGCGCGTGGGGCGCGGTGCGCAGCCCGTGGGTCACGGCCGCGGTGTGCCGGGCCGGCCGCTCGTCGCGCGCCCACCGGTCCACGGCCCGGCAGACGGCGGACGGCTCCTCCTCGGCCAGGACGGCGAGCAGTTCGTCGGCCCGTCGGTGCGTGCTGTCGGCGAGTACCTCGGTGAGGCCGTCCAGACCGCGGTGGCGGTGGGTGTGCAGCAGCGCCTGGGCGGCGGTCGCCACGGTGGCGTGCGGGGTGGCGGGCAGCGGGCGTTCGTCGTCGAACCAGCGGACGAGGAGCGGCTGGACGGTCGCGGGGTCGGCGGCGAGCAGGCGGGCGACGGTGTCGAGGTGGCGGGGGCCGGGCTCGTGCGGGGCGCCGTCGGCGAGGAGCAGCCGGCGCAGCAGGTCCAGCCGGGTGGCCGCGGGCAGCCGCAGGGCCGTCCAGAAGGCGGGCCCGAACCCGGCGGGCACGGGGCGTCCTTCGCCGCGCCGCTCCGCGATGCCGTCGGCGAGCAGCCGCAGCACCTCGGTGTACGGCGTCGCGTCGGGCACGCGTGTCAGCGTCCCGGCGAGGAGCCGCCCGGCCCACCAGGAGTGCGGCTCGGCGTCCAGGGCGTTTACCAGCTCCTCCAGCGTCAGGGCGAGCTGGGGGACGCCGTACTGGCGGCCGAGGTGCAGCAGGGCCTCGACGACGGGGCCGATGCGGTGGTGCGGGACGGCGGGGGTGTCCCGGGGGTCGTGACGGTCGTGGACGAGGACACGCAGGGCCTCGTCCAGGTCGAGGTGGGTGCCCTGGATCCAGTCGGCGAGCTCCTCGTGCGCGAAGCGGTAGCCGTCGCCGGCGGGCACGAAGAGGCCCTCGGCGAGTACGGCGTCCGCCCAGCCGGTGCCGCCGCCCAGCCGGGCCGGCGCCGGGCCCCGCGGGAACACCGCCGCGAAGGACTCCCGGTCCAGCTCCCCCTGCCCGGGGCCGAGGCTGCGCCGGGCGGCCTCGTGGACCCGCCCGGACACGCGTGCCGCGAGCCGGCGCACGGCGGTGCCGTGCAGGCCGTTCTCCCCGGCCAGCCGGTTCGCGACGCGCAGGCACATCAGGTCCAGGTAGGCCCCGAGGACGGCGTCGCGGTCGACGCGGACGGACGACAGGACGCCCTGGAGGGCAGCCTGGACCTCGGAGAGCAGCCGGAGGGTGAGGGGGTGACGCCCGTCGCCGTCCGACAGCGTGCCCTCGGCGATCCCGTACCGCGCCCGCGCCTCCCGCGCCTCGTCGTCCCGCAGGTCCCCGAGGCGCACACAGGGCGGCAGCGCCCCGCACCCGGCATCGACCGTCCCGGGGCACCCGGCCCCCTCGGCCGGCCGGGGCTCCGGAGGAACGAACCCGGCCCACGCGAACCCCAGGCCGAGCGCGCCCCGCTCCTGCCCCTGCCCCTGCCCCCACGGACGCAGGTCCCCCGCGTCCACGGTCCACGGCCGCTCCCCCGGTCCGCACACGGCCGCCGGTTCCCCGGCCGACGGCTCGTGCAGCACCTCCCGGGGGAACTCCGCGCCCGCCCGCTCCCAGTACTCCTCCCGGCACGCCACGACCAGCCGTGCCCCCGTCTCCTCCAGCCACGACGTCGTGCCCTCGGTCCACTCGGCGAGGCGCTGGGCCAGGGCGGGCGGCATCTCCTCGGGGCCGTCGAGGAGGATCAGCAGGGGGCGCCCGGCGGACCCGGCGAGGCGGGCCAGGCGCTCGGGGGTGATGTCGCCGGGATCTGCCGGACCGGCCCCCTCGGCGGTGGCCACCTCGCGCGCCGCGCGGGCCAGTGTCCGGCGCACCGCGTCGGCCACCGACGCGTCGTCGTCGCACAGGTCGGCGCCGCGCAGCCGCAGCGTGGGCGCGGGCCGCGGGCGCAGGGAACGGCGGGCGGCGAGGGCCTCCAGCGCGGTCGTGCGGCCGCTCCCGGGCGGGCCGACGAGGCCGAGGACGTGGGCCGGCCCGTCCGTGCGTGCGGCGAAGGCGGCCAGCTCGCGGGCGGGTACGTCCCGGACGACCGGCTCGGCGTGACCGGCACGGCCCGACGCGACCGGGCCGTCCCGCCGCGCCGATGCCGCCGTGAGCGCGAGGACTCCCGCCGGATTGAGGTCGGCGCCGTACGCCGGGACGGTCTCCGCGTTCTCGGCGAGCAGGTCGGCGAGGGGTCCTGAGGCGGCGCGCAGGGGGACGGCGAAGCCGACGTCGCGGTGCCCGGACGTCAGGGCGGTGCCGAGGACGCCGAGGACGGCACCGGTTCCGACGTCGACCACGGGTCCGCCGGCGGCGCCGCCGCCCAGCCGCAGCGCGTCCCGCCCGGACATGCCGAGGGCCAGCTCCAGGGCGTCGCCGAGGCGGTGGAAGCGGTCGGTGGCCGTGTAGGTGACGTCGGTGGTTCCTAGGACGCGCGCCTCGCGCCAGCAGCCGGCGAAGATCCGGACATAGGTGCCCGCCTCGATCCGGTCCCGCACGCTGACGGTCAGCGGGGCGGTGTCCAGCCCCTCCGCACGCACGAGCGCCAGGCCGAGGCCGGGCAGCGGGGTCACGTCGGCGGCGGCCACGACGAGGCGACGGTCGTCGGCGGTGCGCAGGACGAGCCGGGTCAGGCCGTCGACCGCTTCGTGGCTGGTGATCACCGTGCCGTGGTGGTCGGCGGCGAAGCCCGTGCCCCGGGGGCGGCCGGCCAGGTCGTGGATGTGGACCAGGGCGGCGTCCGCGCCGTCCGGCGACGGCAGGGATTCGTCCTGCGTGCCCGGGAGGCCGTGGTGCGGCAGTCGTCGTGCGCTGCCGTCCGTCTCCCGGGACCGGTTTCGCGACGTCATCGCCGCACCTCCCCGCCCTGCCGCCGTACAACCGTGCTCTGACTCGACGGTAGGCAGGTGAAGATCGGCGGGACAGATCTCCTCGCGAAAGCGCCCCCTTCCACTCCCCCGGTTCACTCCGAGCGCCTGCCCGGACGGGTGAACAGAAGGGAGGGCTTGGATAGACCCTAGGGGGTGGGGGAACCGAGGGGGACCGTGGAGCGGCGGACGTGGCAGTCCCCGTGACCGCCGCTCCACGGGCGGGAGTTGACGCGTCGTCGGCTCAGCCGAAGACGGCCAGGCTCTTGGCCTTGCCCTTGTGTTCCTCCACGAGCGCGAGGAAGCGGCCCTCGGGATCGAAGACGGCCACGGCACCGGCGCCCGCGTAGGTGTCGGGCATCTCCAGCCGCACCCCGTTGAGGAGCAGCCGGGCCCGCCTGGTGTCCACGTCCCAGCGCGGGAAGGCGGCGCCGGCCGCGTCCGCGACGGGCATGACGGTGAGGTCCTGCTGGAGCTGGTCCAGCGTCTTCGCCGTGTCCAGCTTGTACGGGCCCACCCGGGTGCGGCGCAGCGCGGTGAGGTGGCCGCCCACACCGAGGTCGTTGCCGAGGTCGCGGGCGAGGGCGCGGATGTAGGTGCCGGAGGAGCAGACCACCGAGACCACCAGGTCGAGGACCGGGGTGCCGTCCTCGGCGACGGCGTCCCGGACGTCGTACACCGCGAAGGAGGAGACGGTGACGGGACGGGCGGGGATCTCGAACTCCTCGCCCTCGCGCGCCCGCTTGTAGGAGCGCACGCCGTTGATCTTGATGGCGCTGACCTTGGACGGCACCTGCATGATCTCGCCGGTCAGCTTGGCGACGGCGGCGTCGATCGCCTCCCGGGTGACCTTCGAGGCGTCCTGCGACCTCGTGATCTCGCCCTCGGCGTCGTCCGTCAGCGTCGTCTGCCCGAGCCTGATGGTCCCCAGGTACTCCTTCTCGGTGAGGGCGAGGTGCCCGAGGAGCTTGGTGGCCCGCTCCACGCCGAGGACCAGGACGCCCGTGGCCATCGGGTCGAGCGTGCCGGCGTGCCCGACGCGCCGGGTGCGGGCGATGCCCCGCATCTTGGCGACGACGTCGTGCGAAGTGAAGCCCGACGGCTTGTCGACGATGACGAGGCCGTCGGGCGTGGGGTGCTTGTCGGTCATTCCGCGGTGTCGTCCGTCTCGTCGTCCTCGGCGCCCGGCTTCTTGTACGGATCCGGCTCACCGGCGTACGCGGCGCCCGCGGACACCTCGCGCACCTTGGCGTCGGACTGGCGCGCCTTGTCGAGGAGGTCCTCGATGTTCCGGGCGGTGTCCGGAAGCGCGTCCATGACGAACGTCAGGGTCGGCGTGAACTTCACGCCGGCCGCCTTGCCGACCTCGGAGCGCAGGATGCCCTTGGCGCTCTCCAGCCCGGCGGAGGCGGCCTTGCGCTCCTCGTCGTCCCCGTACACCGTGTAGAAGACGGTCGCCTCCCGCAGGTCACCCGTGACCCGGGTGTCCGTGATGGTGACGTGCGAGCCGAGTCGCGGGTCCTTGATCCCGCGCTGCAGCTTCTGGGCCACCACCTCTCGGATGAGGTCCGCCAGCCTTTTCGCCCGCGCGTTGTCGGCCACTGGTCCGTCTCCCGTTCTTTCTTCTCTGCGTTTCGTGGGTCAGTCGTCTTCGCCGTGGAAGCGCCGTCTGACGGACAGCAGCTCCACCTCGGGCCGGCCGGCCACCAGCCGCTCGCACCGGTCCAGTACGTCGCCGAGGTGGCCGGCGTCGCCGGACACCATGGCCAGGCCGATGACGGCCCGGCGATGGAGGTTCATGTGGTCCACCTCCGCCGCGCTCACCGCGTACTTCCGCTGGAGTTCGGCGACGATCGGGCGGACGAGTGAGCGCTTCTCCTTCAGCGAATGTACGTCGCCGAGGAGGAGGTCGAAGGACAGCGTCCCCACATACATGTGTAACCGGTTCACCCGCCGGTTCGGGATCGATGGCCCCGCCATCCACGGGCGGGGACATCAGCACCGTACAACGAACGGCCGGGGCCGATCGACGGATATTGCTCTCCGCCGACCGGCCCCGGGCCGCACCGTCTGAAGAAGTCGGGGTGTTACACCCGCGGCTTCTCGCGCATCTCGTACGTCGCGATGACGTCGTCGACCTTGATGTCGTTGAAGTTTCCGAGGTTGATACCGCCCTCGAAGCCTTCGCGGATCTCGGTGACGTCGTCCTTGAAGCGACGCAGACCCTCGATGTTGAGGTTCTCCGCGACCACCTTGCCGTCGCGGATGAGGCGCGCCTTGGTGTTGCGCTTGACCTCGCCGGAGCGGATGAGCACACCCGCGATGTTGCCCAGCTTGGACGACTTGAAGACCTCGCGGATCTCCGCCGTACCGAGCTCGACCTCCTCGTACTCCGGCTTGAGCATGCCCTTGAGGGCCGCCTCGATCTCCTCGATCGCCTGGTAGATGACCGAGTAGTACCGGACGTCCACACCCTCGCGTTCGGCCATCTGGGCGGCGCGCCCGGCGGCGCGCACGTTGAAGCCGATCACGATGGCGTCGGAGCCCATCGCCAGGTCGATGTCGGACTCCGTGACCGCACCGACGCCGCGGTGCAGGACGCGGATGTCGACCTCTTCGCCGACGTCCAGCTGGAGCAGCGAGGACTCGAGGGCCTCGACCGAACCGGAAGCGTCACCCTTGATGATCAGGTTCAGCTGCTGGACCTCGCCGGCCTTGAGCACCTTGTCCAGGTCCTCGAGGGAGACGCGGCGCGTGCGCTTGGCGAACGCGGCGTTCCGCTCGCGGGCGGCGCGCTTCTCCGCGATCTGGCGGGCCGTACGGTCCTCCTCGACCACGATGAAGTTGTCACCGGCACCCGGGACGTTGGTCAGGCCCAGGACCTGGACCGGCGTCGACGGACCGGCCTCGGCGACGTTGTTGCCGTTGTCGTCGAGCATGGCGCGGACGCGGCCGTAGGCGTCGCCCACCACCATCGTGTCGCCGACCCGCAGGGTGCCTCGCTGGACGAGGACCGTCGCCACGGCACCGCGGCCGCGGTCGAGACGGGACTCGATCGAGATGCCCTGCGCGTCCTGGTTCGGGTTGGCCCGCAGGTCGAGCGAGGCGTCGGCCGTGAGGATCACGGCCTCCAGCAGCGAGTCGATGTGCAGACCCTGCTTGGCGGAGATGTCGACGAACATGGTGTCGCCGCCGTACTCCTCGGCCACCAGGCCGTACTCGGTCAGCTGACCGCGCACCTTGGTCGGGTCGGCGCCCTCGACGTCGATCTTGTTGACCGCGACGACGATCGGCACGTCGGCCGCCTTCGCGTGGTTGAGCGCCTCGACCGTCTGCGGCATGACGCCGTCGTTGGCCGCGACGACCAGGATCGCGATGTCCGTCGACCGGGCACCACGGGCACGCATGGCGGTGAACGCCTCGTGACCCGGGGTGTCGATGAAGGTGATCTTGCGCTCTTCGTCGTTGACCTCGGTCGCGACCTGGTAGGCACCGATGTGCTGGGTGATGCCGCCGGCCTCGCCCGCGATGACGTTCGTCTTGCGGATGGCGTCGAGCAGTCGGGTCTTACCGTGGTCGACGTGACCCATGACGGTCACGACCGGCGGACGGACGACCAGGTCCTCCTCGGAGCCCTCGTCCTCGCCGAACTCCAGGTCGAAGGACTCGAGCAGCTCGCGGTCCTCCTCCTCCGGGCTGACGATCTGAACGTCGTAGTTCATCTCGCCGGCGAGGAGCTGGAGCGTCTCGTCGGAGACGGACTGGGTCGCGGTGACCATCTCGCCGAGGTTCATCATGACCGCGACGAGCGACGCCGGGTTGGCGTTGATCTTCTCCGCGAAGTCGGTGAGCGACGCACCGCGCGACAGGCGAATGGTCTCGCCGTTGCCGCGAGGCAGCATCACGCCGCCGACCGACGGGGCCTGCATGGCCTCGTACTCCTGGCGCCTCTGCCGCTTCGACTTGCGACCGCGACGCGCGGGACCGCCGGGACGGCCGAAGGCGCCCTGCGTGCCACCACGGCCGCCGGGACCGCCGGGACGACCGCCGAAGCCGGGACGGCCACCGCCGCCGCCGAAGCCGCCGCCACCGGGACGACCGGCGAAACCGCCGCCGCCACCGGGACGACCGGCACCGCCGCCGCCACCGGGACGACCGGCGAAGCCGCCGCCGCCCGGACGACCGCCGCCGGGACGGCCGGCACCGGCCGGGCCGCGACCGCCGGGGCCGCCACCGGGACGCGGGCCGGCAGCCGGACGCTGCGGCATCATGCCGGGGTTCGGACGCGGGCCGCCGGGACGGGGACCGCCGGGACCGCCCTGCGGACGCGGCATCGAGCCCGGGGTCGGGCGGTTGCCGCCCGGAGCCTGGGGACGCGGACCGCCGCCCTGGCCGGGAGCCTGCGGACGGGGACCGGCGCCGGGGGCACCGGGACCGCCGGGGCGCGGGGCGCCCTGCGGACGGGGCGCCTGCGGGCGCGCCATGCCGGCGTTGCCGCCGGAGGTGAAGGGGTTGTTGCCCGGACGCGGACCGCCGGGACGGCCGCCGGGGCGCTGTGCCGGGGCACCGGGACGCTGGCCGCCGGGACGGCCCTGGCCGCCCTGGGGACCGCGGTCCTGACCGGGACCGGCGGGACGGCCGCCGGGCTTCGGGGCACCGGGACGCGCACCGGGCCGGGGGCCGGACGGCGCCGGGGCGGCGGGAGCCGCCGGGGGCGCGGTGAACTCCGGCGCGGCCGGAGCCGGACGCGGGGCCGGCTTGGGGCCCGGCGTCGGACGCGGACCGGGAGCCGCCGGCGCGGGCGCCGACGGAGCCGCGGGCTGCTCTACGGCCGGGGGCTTGGGTGCGGCCGGCCGCGGCGCAGCCGGACGTGCCGCCTGCGCCGGGGAGGGCGCGGCGGGCCTGGGGGCCGCCTTACGGGGGGCGGGCTTGGCGGACTTGCCGTTGCCACCGCCCTGCTGGAAGGCGTCCGTCAACTTGCGTACTACGGGCGCTTCGATGGTCGAAGACGCCGAACGGACGAATTCACCGAGTTCCTGGAGCTTGGCCATGACGACCTTGCTCTCGACACCGAACTCCTTGGCGAGTTCGTAGACCCGGACCTTAGCCACTTCGCTCCTCTGAGGTCCGGGTTGCGTCCGGACCGTCGCTAGTTCATGGGCGTACTCATCGCGTACTCATCGAGTGCTCATCGCAATCTCGACCTGCTTTCGACTCGCGAGGTACCAGACCGCACGGGGTTCCGTACGGTATGTCTTCCTTACCACGTTGCTCACGCGCCGCTTTCAGCGGCCGTGCTGCAACCTTGTGCCTGCTCGACGTAATGGCGCAACGCCTTTACGTCGAGCGGACCCGGGACGCGGAGCGCCCGCGGGAACGCCTTGCGGCGCACTGCCTGGTCGACACAGACCGTGGCCGGGTGCACGTACGCACCCCGGCCGGGCAGCGTACCGCGTACATCGGGGACGCACGCGTCCTCGATCACCACGGTCCGCAGCAGCTCGCTCTTGCCTGCTCGCTCCCGGCACCCCACGCAGGTGCGCTCAGGGCGTGCGCGGCTAGGTGTCCGGCCAGACACTCCTAAGTCTACCTCCCCGGACCGACCTCACCCCTTTGGGGCAAGAATCGAACACACGCCGCACGCAAGACTGTCGTGATCTCAGCGCCGTGCGGCTTGGATCTATTCCCCGCGCGCTATTCCGCGTGGTCCGCCGACGGCTGCTCGGTGTCCGGCCGGATGTCGATCCGCCAGCCGGTCAGCCGGGCCGCGAGCCGGGCGTTCTGGCCTTCCTTGCCGATCGCCAGCGACAGCTGGTAGTCCGGCACGATCACCCGCGCGGAGCGGGCCGCCAGGTCCACGATCTCGACCTTGGAGACACGGGCCGGGGAGAGCGCGTTCGCCACCATCTCGGCCGGGTCGTCCGACCAGTCGACGATGTCGATCTTCTCGCCGTTCAGCTCGCCCATCACATTGCGGACACGGCCGCCCATCGGGCCGATGCAGGCGCCCTTGGCGTTCAGGCCCGAGCGGGTGGAGCGGACGGCGATCTTCGTGCGATGGCCGGCCTCACGGGCGATCGCGGCGATCTCGACGGAACCGTCGGCGATCTCCGGCACCTCCAGGGCGAAGAGCTTCTTCACCAGGTTGGGGTGGGTGCGCGACAGGGTCACGGACGGGCCGCGCACGCCCTTCGCCACCCGTACCACGTAGCTGCGCAGGCGGGTGCCGTGCGGGTACGTCTCGCCGGGGACCTGCTCCTGCACGGGCAGGATGGCCTCGAGCTTGCCGATGTCGACCAGCACGTTCTTCGGGTCGCGGCCCTGCTGGACCACACCGGTGACGATGTCGCCCTCGCGGCCCGCGTACTCGCCGAGCGTCGCGTCGTCCTCGGCGTCGCGCAGCCGCTGCAGGATGACCTGCTTGGCGGTGGTGGCGGCGATGCGGCCGAAGTCGGACGGGGTGTCGTCGAACTCCCGGGCCTGCTGACCCTCTTCGAGGTCGTCCGGGTCCTCCTTCGCCCACACGGTCACGTGTCCGGTCTCCCGGTTGAGCTCCACGCGCGCGTGCCGGCGGCTTCCCTCGGTGCGGTGGTAGGCGATGAGGAGGGCCGACTCGATCGCTCCGACCAGCAGGTCGAAGGAGATCTCCTTCTCCCGTACCAAGCCCCGCAGGGCGCTCATGTCGATGTCCACGGCTACGCCTCCTCCTCTTCCGTCATGTTCTCGTCGTCCTGCTTGTCGTGCTGGCCGTGCTTGTCCTGCTTGTCCTTGCGGTTGAACTCGACCTGGACGCGGGCCTTGTCGATGTCACCGAAGGCGAGTCTGCGGGTGGTGGCCTTGCGGCCCTTCACGCCGGGCACCTCGAGGTCGAGTCCGTCGTCGTCCACACCGAGGATCCGGGCGACCAGTTCGCCGCCCTCGTGGAGCTGGAACCGCACCAGGCGGTCCACGGCACGCGTGTAGTGGCGGTGCTCGGTCAGGGAGCGCTCCGCGCCCGGGGTCCCGACCTCGAGGGTGTACTCCGCGTCGCCCATCGCGTCCGTCTCGTCGAGCTTCGCCGAGAGCGCGCGGCTCACATCGGCGATCCTGTCGAGGTCCGCACCGGTGTCGGAGTCGACGACCACCCGCAGCACACGCTTGCGTCCGACCGAGTCCACGGCGATCTCTTCGAGGTCCAGACCCTGGGAGGTGACGAGCGGCTCGAGCAGCTCTCGCAGCCTCTCGCTCTGGGTGGTGCTCATCCGGGTGACTCCTCGGCCGCGTGTGCTGTTGTGGGATGGGGCGCGTGTCTGGTCAAAGGGTATCCGGTCGCGGGGGGTGTTGCCGTCCACCCGTCCACCCGTCCGCCCGGGGCGGCCGGCGGCGCCGGTGCCGCCGGTGCCGCTGAGTGGTGGCCGGGCGAGGCCCGGGTACCGTGATCACGGGCGTGCCGCGCCGCTGATCCCGCTCTTCCTGCCGCGCGCCCTCGCTCACCCGCCGGTTCCGTACGAGTCTGCCGAGGACGTCTGCCGTGTCGTTCCCCTCATCGCCGCGCGTGCCCGTGCCCTCGGGGCCGCGTCGTAGTCGTAGGAGTCTGCTCGTCTCGGCCGCCTCGGCCGCCGGCGTCGGGGGTGTCCTGCTCGTCGGGTGTACCGGCGGTTCCGGTTCCGACGGTGCGCGTACTCCGTCCGCCGACGAACGGGCCCGCGCGCGGGCGGCGCGGGACAGCGAGACGCTGGCCGCGCGGTACGACGCGGTGATCGCCGCGTATCCGGGGCTGGCGGGGCGGTTGCGGCCGCTGCGGGACGAGGTCGTGCGGCATGCGGAGGCGTTCGGGGGTGGGGGGCGGGGGGCCTCGTCGCCGACGGCTTCAGCGTCGGTTTCGGTTCCGCCTTCGGCTTCGGTTTCGGCTTCGGCTTCGGCGTCGGTTTCGGCTTCGGGCTCCGTGTCTGTGTCGCCTTCGGGATCGGCACGGGCCGCCGGGCCCGGGGACGGTGTGCCGGGGACCGAGGAAGATGCGTTGGCCGGGCTGGCCGCGGCCGAGCGTGAGCTGGCCGACCGGCGGGCCGGAGCGCTGCTGGAGATGCCGGGCGAGTCGGCGCGGCTGCTGGCCTCGGTGGCGGCGGCCGGGGCGGCGCACGTGTTTCTGCTTTCTGCTGACGGAGGGTGACGGGTGAGCGAGGCGAAGGACCGGGTGCTGGACGCCCTCCAGGCGGCACTGGCGGCCGAGCATGCCGCGGTGTACGGCTACGGGGTCGTCGGCGGGCGGATCGGCGAGGAGCGGCGTGCAGAGGCGCGGACCGCGTACGACGCGCACCGGGCGCGGCGTGACGCGCTGGTGCGTGAGGTGGGCGACCGGGGTGGCCGGCCGGTCGCCGCGGCGGCCGGGTACGCGCTGCCCTTCGCCGTGCCGGACGCGGTGGCCGCGGTGCGGCTGGCCGCCGAGCTGGAGAGCCGGACGGCCGGGGTCTACTCCGACCTGGTGCGGGCGGCCGAGGGCGGGCTGCGGGCCACGGCGGCCGGGGCGCTGCGGGAGGCGGCGGTCCGCGCCGTGCGCTGGCGCGGCGGGAGCGTAGCCTTCCCTGGGCTCGCCGAGCGGGCCGGCACACCGTCGGCTGCGGCGACACCGACCGCGTAACACGTACGGGGGTCCGTACGGGAAGGGAACGGCTCGCGCATGGCTTTCGAACCGCCGCGGCGTCTGGTCAGGGCGCTCGGTGAGACGGCACCGGTCGGTGACGACTGGCTGGAGAAGCTGCCGGAGACGGCGCGGGAGGCCGTGGCGCTGTGCGGGGTGACCGTGGAGCGGGTGCAGGTGCCCGGCGGACGCAGCAGCCTGGTGCTTCTGGTGCGGCGGGCCGACGGGACGCCCGCGGTGCTGAAGCTGGCGCCCCGCCGGGCGCGGCCGGAGAGCGAGCGGGCGGCGCTCGCGCACTGGGGTGGGCTGGGGGCCGTGCAGGCGGTCGGCGGGGACGTGTCCCTGCCGGAGGGCGTGCTGCTGCTGGAGCGGCTGCATCCGGATGTCTCGGTGCGGTCGCTGCCGGAGTCGAAGGCGCTGCTGGAGGCGGCGGGGACGCTGCGGCGGCTGTGGGTGGAGCCGCCTGCCGGACACTCCTTCGAGACGGTGGCCGAGCGGACGGGGCGGCAGGCCGAGGCGATGCGGGCCGGGGCGATGCGGGCCGGGGCGGCGGGCGAGGCCGGTGGGGCGGGCGGGGCGGGGGTGGCCGCGCTGGTGGATGCGGCGCTCGCGGCCCGTTCGGAGCTGCTGGACTCGCCGCCGGAGGAGCGGCTGCTGCACGGGACGTTCCGGCAGAGCAAGGTGCTCGCCGGGGACCGGATGCCGTGGCTGGCGGTGGGGCCGGATCCGGTGGTGGGCGAGAGCGCGTTCGATCTGGCGCGGCTGGTGCGGGACCGGGTGGAGGACCTGATCGCGCAGCCGGCGGGGGCGTCGACGACACGGCGGCGGATCAAGCGGCTGGCGGAGTCGCTGGAGGTCGATCAGGACCGGCTGCGGGGGTGGACGCTGTTCCGCGCGGTCGAGTCGGGGGTACGGGCGCACCGGGTCGGGCGTGAACGGGACGCGGAACTGCTGCTGGAGTTCGCGGGCTGGCTGTGACGGGGTGCGCGCGATGCCTGCGGCGGCCTGCGCGGGTTCGGTGGGGGTGCGCGTAGCGCGTTCGGTCCGGTGGTGGGTCGGGGCTGCGCCGGGGAGTGTCCGTCCTCGGAACGGCGCGAAATCGGTCTCCTACCAACAGGCGGGGCGTTGACGCGCCAACCGCTGCGGGCGGACACCCCCGACACGGCCCCTTCTCGCCGTACGCGGCTGACGGCAGTCCCCCGCCGTCCCAGCCGTCCTAGCTGCGGGCAGTCGTGCCTCCCCCAGTGGGGAGGCACCCCGTAGCGCCGGGCCGCGCAAACCACCCCGCCCGGCAACCACGTCGGGCAACCCGTCTGCGGCGGGCCACATGACCCACACCCGCGCCGGGCGCCCTGGGAACGCCGGAGCGCCCGGCGGGCTCACCGCCGGGCGCCTGGACGGAAGCCTCAGCTGGTCAGGCGGGCCAGCGCCTCCTCGACCGTCACTTCCTCGCGCTCACCCGTGCGGCGGTCCTTCAGTTCGACCACGCCCTCCGCGCTCCGGCGTCCCGCGACCAGGATCTGCGGGACGCCGATGAGCTCGGCGTCGGTGAACTTCACGCCCGGCGAGACGCCCGCGCGGTCGTCGACCAGGACGCGGACGCCCGCCGCGGCCAGCTTGTCGGAGACCTCGAGGGCCAGCTCCGTCTGGAGCGCCTTGCCCGCGGCGACGACGTGGACGTCGGCGGGAGCGACCTCCTTGGACCAGATGAGGCCCTTGTCGTCGGCGTGCTGCTCGGCGAGGGCGGCCACCGCGCGGGAGACGCCGATGCCGTAGGAGCCCATCGTCACGCGGACCGGCTTGCCGTTCTGGCCGAGGACGTCCAGCTTGAGCGCGTCGGCGTACTTGCGGCCGAGCTGGAAGATGTGGCCGATCTCGATGGCGCGGTCCAGGACCAGCCCGGTGCCGCACTTGGGGCACGGGTCGCCCTCGCGGACCACGACGACGTCCACGTACGCGTCGACCTCGAAGTCACGGCCCGCCACGACGTTCTTGGCGTGCGTGTGCTCCTTGTTGGCGCCCGTGATCCACGCGGTGCCGGGGGCCACGCGCGGGTCGGCGATGTACTTCACCTTCTCGCCCAGGCCCTGCGGGCCGACGTAGCCGCGGACCAGGTCGGGGCGGCCGACGAAGTCCTCGGCGGTGACCAGCTCGACCGTGGCGGGGGCGAAGTGCGCCTCGACCTTGTCCATGTCGACCTCGCGGTCCCCGGGGACGCCCACGGCGACGATCTCGCCGTCCACCTTGACGAGGAGGTTCTTCAGGGTGGCGGAGGCCTCGACGCCGAGGGAGGCTGCCAGGGTCTCGATGGTGGGTGTGTCGGGGGTCGGGATGTCCTCGGCGGCGGGGACGTCCGTCGCGTCGACCGGCGTGAGGGCGTAGGTGATCGCCTCCGTGTTGGCGGCGAAGTCGCAGTTCGGGCAGTCCGCGAAGGTGTCCTCGCCGGCCTCGGCGGGCGCCAGGAACTCCTCCGACTTCGAGCCGCCCATCGCGCCGGCCGTGGCCGCGCAGATGCGGTAGTCGAGGCCGAGGCGCTCGAAGATGCGCTGGTAGGCGGCGCGGTGCAGGGCGTAGGACTCGGCGAGGCCCTCGTCGGCCACGTCGAAGGAGTAGGAGTCCTTCATCAGGAACTCGCGGCCGCGCAGGATGCCGGCCCGGGGGCGGGCCTCGTCGCGGTACTTGTTCTGGATCTGGTACAGGATGACCGGCAGGTCCTTGTACGAGGACGCCTGGTCCTTGACGAGGAGGGTGAAGATCTCCTCGTGGGTCGGGCCGAGGAGGTAGTCGCCGCCCTTGCGGTCCTGGAGGCGGAACAGCTCGGGGCCGTACTCCTGCCAGCGGCCGGTGGCCTCGTAGGGTTCGCGCGGCAGCAGGGCGGGGAGCTGGACCTCCTGGGCGCCGATGGCGTCCATCTCCTCGCGGACGATGCGCTCGATGTTGCCGAGGACCTTCTTGCCGAGCGGCAGCCAGCTCCACAGGCCGGCGGCGGTGCGGCGCACGTAGCCGGCGCGGACCAGCAGCTTGTGGCTGAGGACCTCGGCGTCCGCCGGGTCGTCGCGCAGCGTCTTCGCCATCAACTTCGACATGCGCTGGACCGGTGCGTTGGCCATGGTTCTCGTGTCTCCTGCTGCGTAAGGGTGGTCCTAGGAGGTTAGCCGGGTGGTCCGGTGCGGTGGAAATCGGTTATGGCCTGCGCAGCGGGAGGTGGGCGCCCATCACGGCGTACGGCCGGGGCGCGCTGGGGAAGAGGACCTGGCGGGCGAGGTCGGTGTATCCGAGGGAGCGGTAGAGGCCGCGGGCCGGGCTCTCGATGTCGATCGCCGACAGGATCGAGCGGGGTTGGGCGGCGGAGTCGGTGATCGTGGTGATCAGTGCGCGGCCCGCGCCCCGGTTCTGGTGGGCCGGGTGGACGTGCAGTTCGGTGATGACGAAGGAGTCGTCGAGCCAGGCGTCGTTGTGCTGGGCGCGGAGGTAGGGCTCGACGACGGTGGACCACCAGTGGGCGCGGTCGTTGGGCATGCCGTAGACGAACCCGGCGAGGTCACCCTCGGGGGTGGTGGCGCCGAGGGCGCGGGCGCCGGGATAGGTCATGTGGCGCAGGACGATCTGGCGGCGGACGGCCACCTCGTCGGGGCCGAGACCGAAGGCGACGGCTTGGACGGCGAGGGCCTCGTCGACGTGGGCCGACAGGTCCAGGGGGCCGATGACGAGGTCCATGGCGGGGAGCCTACAGGGGTGGCGCGGCTGTGTGCCGGGTGTGATCGGCCGGGGTCAGAACAGGACGCTCATGAAGGAACCGACCTCCTGGAAGCCCACGCGCCGGTACGTGCGGCGGGCGGCCGTGTTGAAGTCGTTCACGTACAGGCTCACCACCGGGGCCACGTCGGCCAGGGCGTGGCGCAGGACGGCCGCCATGCCGGGGGCGGCGAGTCCCTGTCCCCGGTACTCGGGTGCCACCCACACGCCCTGGATCTGGCAGGCGCGGTCGGTGGCGGCGCCGATCTCGGCCTTGAAGACGACCCGTCCGTCGCCGTCGAAGCGGGCGAAGGAGCGGCCGGAGCCGACGAGTTCGGCGACCCGGGCCTGGTAGAGCAGGCCGCCGTCGCCGGCCAGCGGGGAGATGCCGACCTCCTCGGTGAACATCGCCACGCAGGCCGGCATGATCCGCTCCATCTCGTCCTTGCGGACGCGGCGGACGTAGGGGTCGGGGGTGACGTCGGTGGTCATGCGGTCGGTGACCATGAGGGGCTGTCGGCCGCGGACCTCGCGGGCCGGGCCCCAGCCGGGTTCGAGGAGCCGCCAGAGCTGGGCGGTGGACTCGGCGGGGCCGACGATGGAGGAGCAGCGCCGGCCGGCCCGCCGGGCCCGGTCGGCGAACGCGCGGACGGCGCGCGGGGTGGCGCAGATGGGGACGAGGTTGGCGCCCGCGTAGCACAGGGAGGTCAGCATGCCGTCCTCGTACCAGCCCCACATCTCGCCGCCGAGACGCCACGGGTCGAGGCCCGCGATCTGCACCCGGGCGGTCACGAACGCGTTGGCGACCGGCTCGCGGTCGAGGACGGCGAGTGCGGCGTCCAGGTCGCTCGGTTCGAGCACGCGGGAGGTGGTCTGCGTCAACACGTGCGGGGCCTCACCCTAAGATCTGCTGATCTCCGCACTGTACCCGCGCAGGCTGAGCGGCGTCGCCCCGCCTGCCGGTCCCCGGCTCAGCCCGCGACCGAGACCGAGGGCTCGCCGGAGGTCACGCCGTCCTTCTCCATCTGCTCGGCCAGCTTCATGGCCTCCTCGATGAGGGTCTCCACGATCTTGGACTCGGGCACGGTCTTGATGACCTCGCCCTTGACGAAGATCTGGCCCTTGCCGTTGCCGGAGGCGACGCCGAGGTCGGCCTCGCGGGCCTCGCCGGGGCCGTTGACGACGCAGCCCATGACGGCGACGCGCAGCGGGACGTCCATGCCGGTCAGGCCGGCCGTGACCTCCTCGGCGAGCTTGTAGACGTCGACCTGGGCGCGCCCGCAGGAGGGGCAGGAGACGATCTCGAGGCCCCGCTGGCGCAGGTTCAGGGACTCCAGGATCTGGATGCCGACCTTGATCTCCTCGACGGGCGGGGCCGAGAGGGAGACGCGGATGGTGTCGCCGATGCCCTGGGAGAGCAGGGCGCCGAAGGCGACGGCCGACTTGATGGTGCCCTGGAAGGCGGGGCCGGCCTCGGTGACGCCGAGGTGGAGGGGGTAGTCGCACTGGGCGGCGAGCTGGCGGTAGGCCTCGACCATGACGACCGGGTCGTTGTGCTTGACGGAGATCTTGATGTCGCGGAAGCCGTGCTCCTCGAAGAGCGACGCCTCCCAGAGGGCGGACTCCGCGAGCGCCTCTGGGGTCGCCTTGCCGTACTTCTGGAGCAGGCGGCGGTCCAGCGAGCCCGCGTTCACGCCGATGCGGATCGGGGTGCCGTGGTCCTTCGCCGCCTGGGCGATCTCCTTGACCTTGTCGTCGAACTGCTTGATGTTGCCCGGGTTGACCCGGACCGCGGCGCAGCCCGCCTCGATGGCGGCGAAGACGTACTTCGGCTGGAAGTGGATGTCGGCGATCACCGGGATCTGCGACTTCTTCGCGATCACCGGGAGGGCGTCGGCGTCGTCCTGGGTGGGGCAGGCCACGCGGACGATCTGGCAGCCGGAGGCGGTCAGCTCGGCGATCTGCTGGAGGGTGGCGCCGATGTCGGAGGTGCGGGTCGTGGTCATGGACTGCACGGACACGGGGGCGTCGCCGCCGACCGCCACGGGACCGACCTGGATCTGCCGGCTCTTGCGGCGCACGGCGAGCGTGGTCGGAACGGACGGCATGCCGAGAGAAATCGCAGTCATCTGCTGTGCAACCCCAAGTCGTGGATCAAGATCCGGCCCCGGTCAGCAACGGGCTCCGACCCTTGAGATTACGGCACGGACCTGAGGCCGGGCACACGGCGCCCGGCGAATCCGCCCGATGGCGTCCGTCTGCCCCACGATGCGCGTGAAGCCCGGTCCGGGGGGACATGCTTCCCGGATCGGGCTTCAGGCGGGCCGCCCCGGCCGTCAGCTGATCCGTACCGGATTGACGACGTCCGCGACCAGGACGAGCAGGGTGAAGCAGACGAACACGCCCGCCACGACGTACGCCACCGGCATCAGCTTCGCCACGTCGAAGGGGCCCGGGTCGGGCCGGCGCAGCACCTTGGCGGTGCTGCGGCGCAGCGACTCCCAGAGGGCGCCCGCGATGTGCCCGCCGTCGAGCGGGAGCAGCGGGAGCATGTTGAACAGGAACAGGGAGAGGTTGAAGCCGGCGACCAGCATCACGAACATGGCCAGCTGCTGGGTGGGCGGTATGTCCAGCGTGGCGATCTCGCCGCCCACCCGGGCGGCGCCGACGACGCCCATCGGGGAGTCGGCCTCGCGGGGCCCGTCGCCGAAGGCGGCGTCCCACAGCGCGGGGATCTTGCCGGGCAGGGCGGCCAGGGAGTCGACGGCGTCGCCGATGCGGTCGCCCATCCACGTCACGGACTGGCCGAAGTCCTGTTTCACCACGCCCGTGGCGGCGCTGAAGCCGAGGAAGCCGGCGGTGACGTACTCGCCCTGGACGATCTGTCCGTGGGAGTCCTTCTTGGCGACCTGGTTGGTGGCGATCTGGGCGTGGAGCGTGACCTCCCGGCCGTCGCGCTCGACGACGATCGGCACCTCCTGGCCGGGGGTGGCGCGGATCAGGTCGGACAGCTTGTCCCACTCGTCGGTGCGGACGCCGTCGAAGGAGACGATCTTGTCGCCCGCCCGCAGGCCGGCCGCCGCGGCCGGGGAGGCCGGGTCGGACTTGGCGCAGTCGTCGCGGTTCTCGCTCTGCGAGATGACGCACTGGGAGACGGAGCTGACGGTGGTGGTCTGCTGCGAGATGCCGAAGCCCATCAGGACGGTGAGGAAGAGCACCACCGCGAGGATGAGGTTCATGAAGGGGCCCGCGAACATCACGATGACCCGCTTCCACGGCTTGCGCGTGTAGAACAGGCGCTTCTCGTCACCGGGCTGGAGTTCCTCGAAGGCCGCCGAACGGGCGTCCTCGATCATCCCGCGCCAGGGCGAGGTGGAGCGGGCCTCCATCCGGCCGTCGGGGCCGGGCGGGAACATGCCGATCATGCGGATGTAGCCGCCGAACGGGATGGCCTTGACCCCGTACTCGGTGTCGCCCTTCTTCCTGGAGAAGATCGTCGGCCCGAAGCCCACCATGTACTGCGGCACGCGGATGCCGAACATCTTGGCGGTGGACAGGTGGCCCAGCTCGTGCCAGGCGATGGAGAAGAGCAGGCCGACGGCGAAGAGGACTATGCCGAGGATGAACATCAGGGTCGTCATGCACGGGCCTCCGCCGTCTGTGCCGCCAGTTCCCGGGCCCGGGCGCGGGCCCAGGTCTCCGCCTCGAGGACGTCCGCGACGGTGAGCGAGGTTCCCGTACCGGGGGTGCCGTGCTCCTCGACCACCCGGGTGACGGTCTCCATGATCCCGAGAAACGGCAGCGTGCCGCGGCGGAACGCCTCGACGCACTCCTCGTTGGCCGCATTGAACACCGCCGGGGCCGTGCCCGCGAGCTGTCCGACGTGCCGGGCCAGGTTGACCGAGGGGAAGGCCTCGTTGTCGAGCGGGAAGAACTCCCAGGTCGAGGCCTTGCTCCAGTCGAAGGCGGGGGCGGCGTCGGGGACGCGGTCGGGCCAGCCGAGGCCCACGGCGATGGGCCCGCCCATGTCGGGGGGCGTGCAGTGCGCGATCGTCGAACCGTCCGTGTACTCAACCATCGAGTGGACATACGACTGCGGGTGCACGACCACCTCAATGCGGTCGAAGGGAATGTCGTAGAGGAGGTGGGCCTCGATCACCTCCAGGCCCTTGTTGACGAGGGTGGCGGAGTTGATCGTGATCACCGGGCCCATGGCCCAGGTGGGGTGGGCGAGGGCCTCCTCGACGGTGACGTTCGCCAGGTCCTCCCTGGTGCGTCCCCGGAACGGACCGCCCGAGGCGGTGACGACCAGTTTGCGGACGTCGGCGCGACTGCCCGCGGCGCATGCCTGGAAGAGGGCGGCGTGCTCGGAGTCGACCGGGATGATCTGTCCCGGCTTGGCCACGGCCTTGACCAGCGGGCCGCCGACGATGAGCGACTCCTTGTTGGCGAGCGCGAGGGTGCGGCCCGCCTCCAGGGCGGCGAGGGTCGGGGCGAGGCCGATGGAGCCGGTGATGCCGTTGAGGACGGTGTGGCAGTCGGAGGCGGCGAGCTGGGTGGAGGCGTCCGGTCCGGCGAGGATCTCGGGCAGCGGCTCCCCGGCGCCGTACTGGGCGGCGAGGGCCTCGCGCAGCGCCGGGACGACGTCCTCGCGGGCCACGGCGACGGTCCGCGCCTTCAGCCGGTACGCCTGCTCGGCTAGGAGGGCGACCCGGCCGCCGTTGGCGGACAGGGCGGTGACCCGGAAGCGGTCCGGGTTGCGCAGCACGAGGTCGATGGCCTGGGTCCCGACGGACCCGGTGGACCCGAGGATCACCACGTCCTTCGGGCCGTCGCCGGCCACCGGGTCGTAGACGAGGTGCGGGTCGGCGAGTGGGGCTGGACTGTCGCTCATTCCACCATTGTGGCCGTAACCCGGCCCAGGGAGGACAGTGCGTCCCTCGAGCGGTGTCGCGCCGGGCGGAGCGGGGGCCGGCCGGCCGGGCCCGTCGTCGCCGTGCGGGCGGGGAGGCGACGAGCGGGCCCGGGGCGGCTGACGTGTCAGGGAATGGGACGGTGGACGTTCTGCCTGGTGCTCGGCCCGGGTGTCGTGTCCGCGATCCAGGGGCCCTGGCCCGAGGGATCGACGACGCCCTGCTCCAGCCACTCGTAAGCGCCGCCCAAGACGCCCTTGACCACCTTGCGGTCGAGGTCGTCGGTGTTGGTCCACAGCCGGCCGAAGAGTTCCTCGACGCGGATGCGGGACTGCCGGCAGAAGGCGTCGGCGAGCTGGTAGGCCTCGCGGCCGTGGTCGCCCTCGGCGCGCAGGTGCTCGGCACGGACGCAGGCGGCGCTCATGGCGAACAGCTCGGCGCCGATGTCGACGACGCGGCCCAGGAAGCCCTGCTTGGTCTCCATCCGGCCCTGCCAGCGGGACATGGCGTAGAAGGTGGAGCGGGCGAGCTTGCGGGCGGCGCGTTCGACGTAGCGCAGGTGGCCGGAGAGGTCGACGTGGCCCGTGGGGTGGAACTCGGCGTAGGAGCGCGGGAGGTGGCCGGGTCCCGCGACCAGTTTCGGCAGCCACTTGGCGTAGAAGACGCCGGCCTGCGCACCCGCCTTCGCCTTGTCGGACAGGGACTTGTCCGGGTCGATCAGATCGCCGGCGACCGAGAGGTGGGCGTCGACGGCCTCGCGGGCGATCAGCAGGTGCATGATCTCCGTGGAGCCCTCGAAGATGCGGTTGATCCGCAGATCGCGCAGGAGCTGCTCGGCGGGCACCGCGCGCTCGCCGCGGGCTTCGAGGGAGGCCGCGGTCTCGAAGCCCCGTCCGCCGCGGATCTGGACCAGCTCGTCGGCCATCAGGCAGGCCATCTCGGAGCCGTAGAGCTTGGCGAGGGCGGCCTCGATGCGGATGTCGTTGCGGTCCTCGTCGGCCATCTGGGAGGAGAGGTCCACGACGGCCTCGAGGGCGAAGGTGGTCGCCGCGATGAAGGAGATCTTGGAGCCGACCGCCTCGTGCAGGGCGACCGGCTTGCCCCACTGCTCACGTGCGGCGGACCACTCGCGGGCGATCTTCAGGCACCACTTGCCGGCGCCGACGCACATGGCGGGCAGTGAGAGACGGCCGGTGTTCAGGGTGGTCAGGGCGATCTTGAGGCCGGCGCCCTCGGGGCCGATGCGGTTGGCGGCGGGGACCCGGACCCGGTGGAAGCGGGTGACGCCGTTCTCCAGGCCGCGCAGCCCCATGAAGGCGTTGCGGTTCTCCACGGTGATGCCCTCGGAGGCGGCCTCCACGACGAAGGCGGTGATGCCGCCTTTGTGGCCCTCGGACTTCGGCACGCGGGCCATCACGACGAGCAGGTCGGCGACGACGCCGTTGGTGGTCCACAGTTTCACGCCGTCGAGGACGTAGTCGTCGCCGTCGGGGACGGCGGTGGTCGCGAGGCGGGCCGGGTCCGAGCCGACGTCCGGTTCGGTGAGCAGGAACGCCGAGATGTCGGTGCGGGCGCAGCGCGGCAGGAACGTGTCCTTCTGCTCCTGGGTGCCGAACATCTTCAGCGGCTGCGGCACGCCGATCGACTGGTGCGCGGAGAGCAGCGCGCCGATCGCCGGATTCGCGGATCCGACCAGGGAGAGGGCCTTGTTGTAGTAGACCTGGGTGAGACCGAGACCGCCGTACTTGGTGTCGATCTTCATACCGAGGGCGCCCAGCTCCTTCAGCCCCGTGATCACCTCGTCGGGGATCCGCGCGTCGCGTTCGATGACGGAGCCGTCGATCTTCGTCTCGCAGAAGTCGCGGAGCTTGGCGAGGAACTCCTCGCCGCGCTGGACGTCGTCGTCGGCCGGGACGGGGTGCGGGTGGAGGAGGTCGAGGCGGAAGCGGCCGAGGAACAGCTCCTTGGCGAAGCTGGGCTTGCGCCAGTCCTGTTCCCGGGCAGCCTCCGCCACCTGACGGGCCTCACGTTCGGTGACGGTGGGTCGGGAGGAAGGGGTGGGTGGAGCGGACATGAGGCTCACCTCGCCGCGAATCGGCATCGAAGGGAGGTACGGCCGCGAAGTCCTCGTTGCGCGAACTCGCGGGCGTACGTTACTAGTCGGTGCTACCCGATCGTGTGTACCCGTTCCGGGGCGGACCCACCACCCCTGGTGCGGCCGTTCGGCCGATGGGTGCGGGGGCGGGACGGTGCGAGAAGATGGGCCGGGAGGCCCGGGGAGGCGCGGGGAAGAAAGGTGTCGAAGCGCTTCGATAGGCTATGGACACCCACCCGTGCTGGGGCTACTGTCGAACCACCCTCGCCCGCCTCTGCCCACCCCGCGCGCTGTCGAAGCGCTTCACAAGCTTGGAGAGCTGGATGGTCACCCTCGCCGAGGTCGCCCAGCACGCCGGAGTCTCGGCGAGCACGGTGAGCTATGTCCTCAGCGGCAAGCGGTCCATCTCCACCACCACCCGGCAGCGGGTCGAGGAGAGCATCCGGAAGCTCGGCTACCACCCGAATGCCGGCGCCCGCGCCCTGGCCAGCAGCAGGTCGAACATCATCGCGCTGATGATCCCGCTGCGCACGGACATGTACGTGCCCGTGATGATGGAGATCGCCGTCGCGGTCGCGACCACCGCGCGCGCCCACGGTTACGACATCCTGCTGCTCACGGGCGAGGAGGGACCCGACGCGGTGCGCCGCGTCACCGGCAGCGGTCTCGCCGACGCCATGATCCTCATGGACGTGGAACTCGACGACGAGCGGCTGCCGCTGCTGCGCGGCACCGACCAGCCCTCGGTACTGATCGGACTGCCCGCCGACACCACCGGTCTGACCTGCGTCGATCTCGACTTCCGGGCGACCGGCGCGCTGTGCGTGGAGCATCTGGCGTCGCTGGGGCATCGCGACATCGCTGTCATCGGCGAGGCGCCCGCCGTGTACGAGCGGCACACGGGTTTCGCCGAGCGCACCCTCGACGGGCTGCGTGCCCGCGCGCGCGAGCTGGGGCTGCGGCTGCTGCACCGCCCGTGCGAGGGGGGCTACGACGCGATGTCCGCGACCCTCGCCCGCGTCTTCGACGAGCGTCCAGGCACCACCGGGTTCGTCGTGCAGAACGAGTCGGCGGTCGAGCCGCTGCTCGCGCTGCTGCGGCAGCAGGGCCGGGCGGTGCCCGAGGACGTGTCGGTGGTCGCGGTCTGCCCCGAGCAGGTCGCCGCCCAGGCCTCGGTACGGCTGACCTCGGTCGCGGTGCCGGCGCAGGAGATGGGCCGGCACGCGGTGGAGCAGCTGGTCGCCAAGCTCGACGGGCGCGGCAGCGAGGAGGTCGTGCTGCTCGCTCCGGAACTGACGGTGCGGGCGAGCTCGGGGCCGGCGCCGGTCCGGTCGTAGGCGGAAGGGGCCGGCCCCGGGCGGGGCCGGCCCCTTCGTCGTGGTGGCGGTGGCTCAGCCGCCGCTGACCGTCAGGCTGTCGGTGCGGAAGTCCAGACCGCCGGCGGACGAGGTGATCTCGTAGCCGAACTGCACGTCGCCGATGGTCTCGTCGCCCATCCACCCCTTGGTGTCCCTGATCCACTTCAGGATCGGGAGGATGTCCACCGTGCCCTCGGTCGAGTCCGAGGTGCGCAGGAACGAGAAGACCTCGTTGGCGCCGTTGTCCCCCTTGTAGACGTTCCAGCTGTGGCCGCCGAGCGAGACGGTCCCCTGCGAGGTGCCGAGGGGCCCGACGGCCCCGTTGTAGTTGACCCAGAGCATGATCTCGTAGTCGTGGTCCGTGTCCCAGATGTCGTACGACGTGTTGTACGCGCCGGCGGACGGGACCGTGACGTCGTAGCTGCTGCGGAGCGAGCCGAGGGAGCCGATCGACTTGTTGATCACCTTCTTGGCGTTCGGGTAGGACTTGATGCCGCCGGTGTTCGGGTGGTCGGCCCATACGCCCCAATTGGTACCGGAGTTGGCCCAGACGCACTGGCTGCCGGCGCCGGAGCCCCAGATGTTGTTGTAGAGGGTGTAACCGTCCAGGGTCGTGTTGCCCCACTGGTCGCAGGAGTTCCAGACGGCGGCCTGGGCGGGTGCGGAGGCGAGGCCGACGGCGGCGCCGAGCGCGAGGGCCGGGGCCAGGAGAGCGGTCA
The DNA here is from genome assembly GCF_040636935.1 of Streptomyces sp. NPDC032940. Taxonomy (NCBI): domain Bacteria; kingdom Bacillati; phylum Actinomycetota; class Actinomycetes; order Kitasatosporales; family Streptomycetaceae; genus Streptomyces; species Streptomyces sp. NPDC032940. The sequence continues at coordinate 73,199 of NZ_JBEZVJ010000015.1, forward strand.
GGGTGCGGGTACGGGTGCGTCGTGCCATGGGGTTCCCTTCCAGGGGGTGGGGGGAGGTGCACTGGTGCTGCCGCGTCGCCGTGTCGTCACGTCCTCACGTCCTCACGTCCTCACGTCTTCACGTCTTCACGTCGACGACGCGGTCCTCCCCGGCGACGAGGTCGAGCGGTTCGGCGCCGGAGGGGGTCCGGAGTTCGATGCGGTGCGTGCGGTCCGGGCGCAGGACGGCCGTCGCGCTGCCGTCGGGCGTCCAGGACAGGTCGAGCGACGCCCCGAACCGGGTGCGTACGCCCGTGAGCCGGCCCCCGGGGCAGCCGTCCGGCAGGGCGGGGAGCAGCACGAGGCGGCCGGGCGTGGACTGCACGAGCATCTCGATGAGCACGGCGGGCAGGGCGTGCGCGGCGTCGGCGTTGTAGACGTCGCGGCGGGGGTAGTGCGCGCTCATCAGGGACGCGTGGAAGTAGTCGCCGTCGAGTACCCGGTCCAGTGCGTGGGCCACCCGGGCGCCGTCCCCGAGCCGGGCGGCGACCAGGGCGTGATGGAGGTGGCCGTGGGCCGAGTCGTTCTCGGCGCCCCGCAGTTCGAGGGCACGGTGGGCGGCCTCGGCGAGTGCGGGCGTGTCGTGGGGGGTGATCTCCTCGAGCGGCCAGACGCCGTAGAGGTGGCTGAGGTGGCGGTGGTCGTAGGTGTCCGCCAGGCCGGTCCTGGCCCATTCGGCGAGGGCGCCGTCGGCGTTGATCCGGTGCGGCGGGAGCCGGTCGGCGAGGGCGCGCCAGCGGTCGGCGTGCTCGGGGTGGTGGTCGGCGGCGGTGCGCAGGGCGTGCCGGGCGGCGGAGAGGTCCATGGCCGCGTCGAGGGTGCCCCAGCTCGCGTTGGCGGGCCGGTTCTCGGGCGAGTAGGAGGGGACGACGACGAGCCGGCCCTCGGCGTCGGTGCGGGTGAGGAAGTCCTCGTAGAACAAGGCGACTTCGGCGAGCGCGGCGATGGTGCGCGGGTCGCTTGTGCCGTAGGTCTCGGCGTGGTCGACGAGGGGCTTGAGCAGCCAGTCGGCGCCGGCCGTCCACAGGTGCAGGGGGTACTCGCGGCTGAAGTGGTACGTGTGGCCGCACTCGCCGTCGGTGTGCGAGGGCGCGACGACGCCGCGGGTGCCGAAGATGGCGCGGGCGTTGTCCCGCCAGTCGGGCAGCTGGCGGTGGACGAGGGCCGCGTGGGCCTCGGTGACCTCGGGCAGGGCGGCCGCGGCGGCGGAGGCGGTCTGGAGGTTGAGGTTCGCGTTGGTGGTGAACGCCCCGGACCAGGCGGTGTTCCAGTCGCCGGTCCACAGGCCGGTCAGCCGGGGCGGGAGCAGGCCGGAGGCCGACAGGAGGTGGTAGCGGCCGGCGGCGAAGAGGCGCTCCAGGAGGGCCGCGCCGCGGGGCCGCTCCAGCAGGGCCGAGCCCGGCAGCGCGCGTTCGGCGGGGTCGGCGGCGAGGTCGAGGGTGACGCGGTCGTAGGCGGTGCGGTGCAGGTCGAGGTGGCGGCGCAGGAGGGCGTCGTACGCGGTGCCGTCCTGGGCTCCGTCCGGTCCGGCGGGGAAGGCCCCGTCGGCGAGGTCGCGCAGGGTGCGGCCCTCGGCGGTCACGTCGAGTTCGCCGGTGTGCCGGCGCACCCGGGTGAGGAGCAGCACCTCCGTGGCACCCTCGACGAGCACGCCCGGCGGGACCAGTTTCACGGCGCCGCCGGTGACGGTGATCTGGGTGACGCCGGTGTACGCGAGGTCGCTGCCGGGGTAGCGGGCGCGCAGGCTGAGCAGGGCGCCCCCGGGGGTGAGCACGGCGCTGTGGCCGATGCCCAGACCGGCGGGCGCACCGGGCAGACGGGGGTCGAGGGAGATGTCGAGGGTCAGGTGCGCGGCGGTGACGCGCTGGACGATCACGTCGTCGGCGCGGGAGACGAAGACCCGGCTGGTCCAGGTGGCGCGGGCCGCGCTCGTCTCGCCGGTGGTGAAGTCGACGCGGCGGCGGTAGGGGTCGCCGGTGTCGCCGTCGGGCCTGTTCAGGCGGATCTGGAACGCCGGGTGGAAGGGCCGCACCCACTGCAGGGGGCGGCCGTCCGTGAACTCCTCGGCGGCCCCCCTGTCACCGGCCAGCAGGCGGTCCTGGAGCGCGGGGAGTGCGGCGGCGAGCCGGGGTGGCCGGCGGTGTTCGTCGTCGCCGTCCGGGCGTACGAGGGTGTGGTGGGTGACGACGACCCGGTCGGCCCGCGGATCGCCGAACACCAGGGCGCCGTGGTGGCCGTTGCCGGTGAGGAAGGCGTCCTCCCAGCGGGCGGCCGGCTCGGGTTCCCAGGTGCCGTGCACGGGTGCGCCGGTCATGAGGCGGGCTCCGCGAGGACGGCGACGCCGTGGCGGCCGAGGGTGACGCGGTCGGTGACGGCCGCCTCGGTCAGCAGGTCGCGATGGGTGCCGGGGACGTCGACGGTGACCGGTTCGCGGCCGTGGTTGAGGAGGAACAGCAGGTCACCGCGGCGTACCGCCTCCACGTCGGGCGGGAGGCCGTCGAGGACCGGCCGGACGCCCGCGTCGGCGGCGGCGCGGGCGAGCAGGGCGCGCAGCGCGTCCGGTTCCGGCAGGGTCGACACGTACCAGGCGCGGCCCTTGCGCAGGACGGCCGGGAGCCCGTCCAGCTCGCCGCCCCGGTACGGGAGGGTCTCGGTAGCGGTGCCGTCCGGTTCGATCTCCTCCGACCACAGTGTGCCGCGGAAGCCGTCGCAGGCGGCCGTCTCGTCCGTCTCCAGGGGCCACCACTCGTGCAGGGTGCGGATGCCGAACAGGTCGCGCAGCCGGGCGTCCATGCCGCCCTCCCTGATCCGGTCGTCCTGGTCGGCGACGCCGGTGAAGAAGCCGCACACGAGGGTGCCGCCGCCGCGGACGTGGGCGACGAGGTTGTCGACGGCGGTGTCCGTGAGCGCGTAGAGCTGCGGCACGACGACCGCCCGGTACGGGGTGAGGTCCTGCTCGGGGTGGGCGAAGTCGGTGGTGTGTCCGGCCTCCCACAGGGCCCGGTGCCAGGCGTGCAGGACGTCCGGGTAGGCGAAGCGCGTGGAGGGGCGGCCGTCCTGGTCGCCGGCCCACCAGGAGTGCCAGTCGTGCAGGACGGCGACGTCGGCAGCGACCGGGGTGCCCGCCACGTGCGGGCCGAGCCTCGCGAGGTCGGCGCCGAGTTGCCTGACCTCCTGGTGGGCACGGCCTCGCTCCCCCGCGTGGCCGACCATGCCGGAGTGGAACTTCTCCGCGCCCTGCCGCGACTGGCGCCACTGGAAGTAGCAGACGGCGTCCGCGCCGCGCGCCACGGCCTGGAGGGACCACAGCCGGTTCAGACCGCGCGGCTTGGGGTGGTTGGCGCCGCGCCAGTTGACCGGTCCGGCGGCCTGCTCCATGAGCATCCACGGGCCGCGGGCCTGGGAACGGGTCATGTCCTGGACCAGGGCGCCGTGCTGCGCGCCCAGGGGGTCGCGCGGGTCCGGGTAGAGGTCGACGGAGACGACGTCCTCCTCCTCGGCCCAGCGCCAGGCGTCCTGGCCGTGCCACAGCGGCATGAAGTTGGTGGTGACCGGGATGTGCGGGGTGTGGCGGCGGACGATGTCGCGTTCGGCGGTGAAGCACTCCAGGAGCATGTCGGACGTGAAGCGGCGGAAGTCCAGCACCTGGGCGGGGTTCTTCAGGTAGTGGGTGCGGCGGGCCGGGAGGATCTCCTCCCAGTCGCCGTAGCCCTGGCTCCAGAAGGCGGTCCCCCAGGCGGAGTTGAGGGCGTCGAGGGTGCCGTACCTGCGCTGGAGCCAGCGGCGGAAGCGGACGGCGGCCTCGTCGCCGTGGTCGAAGGTGCAGTACTCGTTGTTGATGTGCCACAGGGTGAGGGCCGGGTGGTGCGCGTAGCGGGCGGCCAGGGCCTCGGTGATGGCCGCGGCGTGGCGGCGGTAGGTGGCGCTGGAGTGCGAGAAGTGCTGCCGGCCGCCCCACCGTTCGGTGCGGCCGTCCTCGTCGCGGGGCAGGGTGTCCGGGTGGAGGCGCCCCAGCCAGGGCGGCGGCGAGGAGGTGGGGGTGGCGAGGACGACGCCGATGCCGTGGGCGTGCATCAGGTCCATGAGGCGGTCCAGCCAGGCGAAGTCGTGGACGCCGGGCCGGGGTTCGAGCCGCGACCAGGAGAAGACGCCGAGGGTGACGGTGTTGACGCCGGCGGCCTTCATCAGGCGGGCGTCCTCGGGCCAGGTCTCCTCCGGCCACTGCTCGGGGTTGTAGTCGCCGCCGAAGAGGACGCGGTCGCGGGTGACGTCCGCGAGGCTCGGGCTCATCCGGGCTCCCCGTACTGGATGCCGCGCCCGTTGGTGGCGAGGTAGACGCGGCCGTGGACGCGCGGGTCGCCGGTGATGGTCTCGGCGGTCCAGCCCCACTGGTGCCGGTCGTCGTTGATCCGCGTCCAGCTCCTCGCCTCGTCGTCGGAGCGGTAGACGGCGGTGAGGGTGCCGGCGCCGAGGGAGCCGACCTGGTAGACCGCCGGGTAGCTCGCGCCGTCGGCGGCCTTGCCGAAGCCGAGGGTGTGGGAGGCCCGGCAGCTCGCCACCCGGGTGAAGGAGGTGCCGCCGTCGGTCGAGCGGTACAGGCCGTTCTCCTTGGTGCTCAGCCACAGGTCGCCCCGGTGCCCGGGCGCCGCGGCCAGCTTGAACTGGCTGTCCCCGGCGGGCAGTCCGCCCGCGCGGGCGGTGAAGCCGAGACCGCCGTCGGTGCTGGCGAACAGCGTGCCGGTGTCGGTGTCGTACGCGTAGAAGAGCGCCGGGTCGACCGGGTCGGCGACCGGTGTGGCGCCCTTCGGGAAGGAGGGGACCTCGGTCCAGCTCGCGCCGTCGTCCGCCGAGCGGTGGGCCGGGTACCCGGTGCCGTCCCAGTGGACGAAGGACCACAGCAGCACGCTGCCGTCGGCGTTCACGGCGATCGGCCCGGGCGCGTCCTCGGCCGTCGCGGGCTGGGACTCGAAGGGCGCCCAGGTGCGGCCGCCGTCCCGCGAGGACGCGCCGTTGCCGTGGTCGCCCCAGCCCGCCCGGACGACGCAGGCCGGTCTGCGTGCCGCCTGTGCGAGGCCCGTCGCCGATCCGGAGACGGGGTTGGCCGCCATGCCGCGGGCCGGGGACGCGGTGAGCCGCTCGTGGTACATCACGCCGATGTCCCTCGACCCGCTGAGCAGGTGCGCCGCGCCGGTGGGGGGCGAGATCAGCTGGGTCACGGAGCTCTCTTCCAGGCCGCGGATCCGCGGCGCCCAGTGCTCGAGGTCGCGGGTGCCGTAGAGGGTGGCGCCGGTGCCGTACAGGATGTGCCGCGCGTCGTACGGGTCGACGGCGACGGCCTGGATCCACCAGCCGAACTTGGGCTGTTCCTCGCCCCAGGCCAGGTAGGGCGTCTCCGAGACGTCGAGGACGGCCGAGTCCTTGAGGGACGTCCAGGTGCGGCCGCCGTCGGTGGTGCGGAACAGGGTGTCGACGGCCGCCCAGCGGTTGTTGGTGGAGACGACGACGGTGCCGGGCCGGCGGGCGTCGACGGCGACGCCGCCGTACCCGAAGGTGTCGGTGCCGCCCGGCGCGAGGGGCGTGACGTCCGTCCAGCGGCCGTCGGTGGTGCGCAGCTTGTGCACGGCGCCGGCGGACTGGCCGTTGGGTCCGGGTGCGTCGGCGTACGTCACGTACAGCTCGCGGGCGTGTGGGTCGTACGCGGCGCGGACCGGGACCCTGGCCGCGGTGCCGGAGGGCTGTCCGGGGACGGCCTCCCAGGTGCGGCCGTCGGCCGTGCGGAACAGGTTCGGCGCGGTGCCGTCGGCGTCGCCCCAGCCGGCGTAGAGGGTGCGGCCCGCGGCGACGAGGAGGGTGACGCCCTGGCCGCCGGCGGTCGGGGCGGCCGGGAAGCCGGGGGCGGGGGCCCAGGTGGTGCCGCGGTCCGTGGACCTCAGCAGTCCGTCGTGCCGGGTGCCCAGCCAGAGGGTGCCGCTGTCGCGCGGGTCGATCAGGAGGCGCTCGCCGGTGCCGCGGCCGTCCTCGTTGGCGCCGAGCTTCACGGTGAGGGCGGTGCGCCGCCAGGTGGTGCCGCGGTCGTCGGAGCGCAGGATCGCGCCGTTGCCGGCCCAGGACTGGGCGTAGGTGCCGCAGGCCAGGTAGAGCCGGTCCGGGTGGGCGGGGTCGACGGCCATCGCCTCGACGCCGAGCAGGTTCCAGTCGTCCCACCCGAGGTGGTCGAGGAGCGGGGTCCAGCGGGCGGCGCGGTCGTCCCAGCGGTAGGCGCCGCCGATGTCGGTACGGGCGTACGCCAGGCCACGGACGCGGGGGTGGAACATGACGCCGGTGATGAATCCGGTGCCGCCGATGACGACGTTGCGCCAGCGGTAGGGGGTGGCCCCACCGCCCTGGGCCCGACCGCCCTCGGCCCCGGCGCCCTCGGCGGCGTGGGCCGGCGTGGGGGCGGCCGGCAGGGCGGCCAGTGCGGCACCGGCCGCCGCCCCGGCCAGTACGGCACGTCTGTGCGGGCGGAACGCGGACATGGAGAACCTCGCTCTGCATGGTGACGGAGGGAAGGAGAGAATCGGGGCGTCAGCCCTTGACGGCGCCGGTCAGCATCCCCTTCTTGAAGTGGCGCTGGACGAACGGCGACAGCACGGCGACGGGCAGCAGGGCCATGACCATGACGGCCATCTGCACGGCCAGACCGGAGAGTTCACCGGTCTTGATCGCCTGGCCCAGGCCGACCGGCGCCTCCTGCTTCTGCACGAGCTGGATCATGACGTTCTGCAGGGGCAGCATGTCCTGGTCGTTGAGGTACAGGGAGGCGTTGAACCACGCGCTCCAGTAGCCGACGGCGTAGAACAGCGTGATCACCGCGACGACCGCGCGGGACAGCGGCAGCACGATCTGCCACAGGATGCGCAGGTCGCCGGCGCCGTCGATGCGGGCGCTGTCGACCAGTTCCTGGGAGATGCCCATGAAGAAGCCGCGCAGCACCAGGATGTTGAAGACGCTGATCGCGCTGGGCAGGATCAGCGCGAGATAGCTGTCCGTCAGGCCGATGGACTGCACCAGGAGGTAGGTGGGGATGAGGCCGGCGCTGAAGAACATCGTGGCCAGCAGCACCATGAGGATCCAGCGGTGGCCCAGCGAGCCGGTGCGGGACAGTCCGTAGGCGCACAGCACCGACACGGCCATCGAGAACAGGGTGCCGACGAGGGTGATGCCGATGCTGACCAGCGCGGCGCGGGTGACCTGGCCGCCGCTGAGCAGTTCCTGGTAGGCGACGAAGGTGATGTCCTTCGGGATCATCACCAGCCCGCCGGCCTCGTCGATGGCCTTGCGTGAGGAGAGGCTGGTGACGACGACGATCCACAGCGGGAAGAGGATCCCCAGGCAGGCCAGGAGCAGCACCAGCCCCTTGCCGGCGAGCCCGGCGCGGCTGGGCTTCTCCTCCCACACCGGCCGGGGCGGGGCGGCCCACCGGGAGGGCCGGCGCGCGGGATCGCCGGTCACGGCGGTCGTTTCCTGCACGGCGGTCACTTCTTGTACACCCCCTGCTCGCCCATCAGGTGGGCCACCTTGTTCGCGATCAGGACCAGGCCGAGGCTGATGACGCCCTTGACGAGCCCGGCGGCGGCCGCGTATCCGAAGTCCTGGTTGCGCACGCCGTTCCACCACACGAAGGTGTCGAGGACCTCCGCGGCCCCCGGTCCGACGGCGTCGCGTTGCAGCAGGATCTGTTCGAAGCCGACCGTCAGGGCGTCGCCGACGCGCAGCACGAGCAGCAGGGCGATCACCGGGCGCAGCGCGGGCAGTGTGACGTGCCACATGCGGCGCCAGCGGTTCGCGCCGTCCATCGCGGCGGCCTCGTACAGGTCGGGGCTGACGGAGGCGAGCGCGGCGAGGAAGACGATGATCCCCCAGCCGGCGTCCTTCCACACGCTCTGCGCGGTGACCAGGAACTTGAAGGTGTCCGGGTCGGTCATGAGGCTGAGCCCGTCGTAGCCGTGGTCGCGCAGCAGCTGGGACAGGAGGCCCGCCCCGCCGAACAGCTGCTGGAAGACGGCGATGACCAGCACCCACGAGAAGAAGTGCGGCAGGTAGAGGATGGCCTGCGAGACGGCCCGCACCCGGGGCCGGACCACGCTGTTGATGAGCAGCGCGAGCAGGATGGGGACCGGGAAGTACAGCACGAGCTGGAGGAGGAACAGCACCAGCGTGTTCCGCACGGAGTTCCAGAAGGCGGAGTCCTCGAAGATCCGCTGGAAGTTCTCCAGGCCCACCCAGGGACTGTGCAGGATGGAGACGATCCCGTTGTCGCTGATGTAGGGGTCGTACTCCTGGAAGGCGACGACGTTGCCGAGGATCGGCACGTAGTTGAAGAGCAGCACCAGCAGGACGGCCGGCAGGGTCATCAGCAGCAGGACGCGGTCCCGCCTGAACCGCAGCCGCAGGCTGAGTCCACCCGTTCCGTTCTTCCGGCCCTTCTTCCGGGGACCGGTGGCGTGGCCGGACGCCTCCGGGGTCTTCTTCGTCGCATCGGCCTCGGCCCTGGTCCGAGGCACCGTGCTGTGGGACACGGCCGTTCTCCTTGCCTCGGTACCGGTCAGCCCGCCGCCGCGCCGTTGTCGTCGAGCAGCTTCTTGTACCAGTCGCGCAGTTCGTCGCCGCCCTTGCTGCGCCAGTCGGAGACGGCCTGCTGCATGTCGCTGATCTTCTTGCGGCCGCGGACGATGTCGTCCTCCAGCTGCTCGAAGTCGTTGGAGAGGTTGGTGTAGCGGGCGGGCTCGGTGATCTGCATGCCGTAGAAGGTGGGCTTCCTGGTGAAGGCGCCCATCCGCTGCTGCCACTCGACCTGTCCCCTGGCGACCTCGGGGAAGTCGGGGTGCGCGATGGTCGCGGCGGGGCTCGCCACCATCACGTAGGCGTTCATCACGTCGATGTTGCCCTGGTCGGTCTTGGTGGGCACGCCGTTCTCGACGGTGTAGTGGGTGCCCTCCACGCCGTAGTTGGTGGCCATGTACTCCTTGGTGCCGTACGGCGCGGCGGTGACGTTGGCGACGGCCAGCACGTCGCGGATCACGGACTTGGACGCCTTCTTGTTGACGAAGGCGAAGATGCCCGCCGGGTTCTGCGCCCACAGGGTGGGGTCGCCGCCGTCGTGCCCGAAGATGTCCATGCCCCAGATCGTGAACTCGGGGTTCTGGGTGGCCTGTTCGGCGGTGCGGCTCCACCACTGGGAGGAGTCCTGGTTGTAGATGAGGAACTCGCCGGCGGCGAACTTGGGCCCGGGGTCGGTGGCGTTGGACTTGCCGAGCCTGGCGTCGGGGTGCACGACCCCGGCGGCGAACAGCTTGCGCGTCCACTCCAGGGCCTCGAGGTACTCCTCGGTCTCGATGCGGTAGACCAGCTTGCCGTCGGTCTCGTTCCAGCCGAGGGACTTCTCGTTGCCGGAGAGCACACCGAAGGCGTTGAAGGCGGTCCACTTCATGTCCAGGCAGGCCCAGCGCTTGGCCTTGGCGTTGGTGGCCTCCTTGGCCAGCGCCATGAACTCGTCGCAGGACCGGGGGACTTCGTAGCCCTCCTTCTCGAAGACGTCCTGCCGGTACAGCGGCACGATGCCGGTCACGTACGAGGACGGCATCGGCAGGCCGCGCAGCTTGCCGCCGAAGATGGAGCGCCGCCAGGCGTCGGTGGGGATCGCCGCGAGGTTGGGGTACTCCTTGACGGCGTCGCCGGACAGGTAGGGGCCGAGGTCGGCGAACTTGCCGATGATGGCGCTGGGGATCTTGCCGGTCATGTTCCAGCCGGGGACGACCACGACGTCGGGCACCTCGCTGGAGGCGAGGACGGCGCCGAGCTTCTGGTCGTAGGTGTTGCCGTCCTGGTTCTGCCAGACCACGTCGACGCCGATGAGGTCGTTCATCGCCTTGTAGTAGGCGTTGTCGTCCTTCGGCGGGGAGCCCCAGAAGGGGGACATGACGGTGACCCGGCCGCCCTTGCCGAGCTTCTTCGGCACCGAGGTCTTCAGCTGTGCGAGGTCGAGCTTGCTGGTGAAGCCGACCGCGGAGCCGTTCTTGCTGGGGATGTCGGGGGTGACCACGTTGCCGGCCACATAGGCGGGCAGCAGCTTCGCGGCGTCCTTGCCCGACGTGGTGCCGTCGCGCGAGCCGCCGTCGGATCCGCCGCAGGCGGTCAGCAGCGGCATCCCTCCGGCCACCGCTGCGGTGGCGACCGCCGTGGAGGCGAGGAACTTTCTCCGGCTGGGGCCGGAGGCGGCGTTCGGCGTCATTGCGTCAACCCTTCATGGCGCACCAGGACACCCGGCGGTGGCCGTCGGCTGCGGTGTCTTCAGTGGAACTGGCTGAGCTGAAGCGGTCGTCGAGGGAATGCGCGGTTCCGGATGCATCGACGACGCGTCCCCGGTTCACCGCTTCCGTAGTCGAAGCGCTTCGAAGTTGCTGCGAGGTTAAGTGAACGCCTGGGGGCACACAAGGGTCGCTTCCAAGATTCCTCCGAGGTGTGCGGGTCGGCGCACGCTCGGCCACACTCAAGGGCCCCTTGGAAAGTGACGAGAAGTCGAAGTTGCCGCCCGAATACGCCTTGACACCCACCCCCGAGCCCAATCAGCATCGAAGCGCTTCGAATGCGTCTCGCTGCTCCATCGCAAGGGGAACTCCACGTGACCGCACACACGCCGCCCACGCCGCCTTTCCGTGATCCGCGGCTGCCGCTCGGAGAGCGCGTCGACGACCTGCTGTCGCGGCTGACGCTCGACGAGAAGACCGCGTTCCTGCACCAGTTCGCCCCGGCCGTCGAGCGGCTCGGCGTCGCCGCGTTCCGCACCGGCCAGGAGGCGCTGCACGGGGTGGCCTGGATGGGCCCGGCGACGGTGTTCCCACAGGCCGTGGGGATCGGCGCCACCTGGAACGAGGACCTGGTGCGCCGCATCGGCGAGGCGGTGTCCCAGGAGGTCAGGGCGATGCGGGCGCGGGACGAGCGCGTCGGCCTCAACGTGTGGTCCCCGACCGTCAACCTGCTGCGCCACCCCCTGTGGGGCCGCAACGAGGAGGGTTACTCGGAGGATCCGAAGCTCACGTCGGCCATCGCCACCGCGTACACCCGCGGACTGCGCGGCGGGCACCCGGAGTACTGGCGCACGGCACCCGTGCTCAAGCACTGGCTGGCCCACAACAACGAGACCTGCCGGGACACGTCCTCGTCGTCCGTCCGCCCGCGCGTCCTGCACGAGTACGACCTGCGCGCCTTCCGCGAGACGGTCGAGGCCGGCGCGGTGGCCGGGGTGATGCCGGCGTACAACCTGGTCAACGGCCGCCCCAACCACGTCTCCCCGTATCTGCGCGAGCAGCTGCGCACCTGGACGGACGAGGAGCTGCTTGTCTGCTCGGACGCGGGCGCCCCCTCCAACCTGGTCGACTCGGAGCACTACTTCGACAGCCACGAGGAGGCGACCGCCGCCGCGCTGCGCGCCGGGGTGGACAGCTTCACCGACCACGGCACGGACTCCTCGCGGATCGTCGCGCGCGTCCGGGGCGCGCTCGAGCAGGGGCTGCTCTCCGAGGCCGACGTCGACGCGGCCGTACGCCGCCAGCTCTCGGTCCGCTTCCGCCTCGGCGAGTTCGACGGGCACGACGAGCCGGGGGCCTTCGACACCCCGGAGCACCGGGCGCTGGCCCTGGAGGCCGCCGAGCAGGCGGTCGTGCTCCTCAGGAACGACGGCGTGCTGCCGCTGGCCCCGGACACCCGCGTCGCCGTCGTCGGGCTGCTCGCCGACGAGTGCAAGCTCGACTGGTACAGCGGCTCGCTCCTGCACCGCTCCACGCCGCTGGAGGGCCTGTACGAGCGCTTCGGCGCCCAGAGCGTGAGCTTCGCGGAGGGCGTGGACCGGGTCCGGCTCAGGACCGCCGCCGGCACGTTCCTGCACGTGCTCCCCGCGCCGGACTCCCCCGACGGGACGCCCGGTGCCGAGGGTGCCCTCGATCCCGCCCTGATCGCCGGCCGCACCGACCTGCCGCCGCTCACCACCGACACTGCCGGCAGCGAACTCGCGCTGGTCGACTGGGGCGAGGGTGTCCTCACCCTGCGCGCTCTCGACGGCCGGTACCTGTCCGTCGCCGAGGACGGCTTCGTGCGCGCCTCCGCCGACCAGCCCGGTGGCTGGGTCGTGCGGGAGACGTTCCGCCTGGAACCCCACGGCAGCGGGCACCTCCTCCGGCATCTGGGAACGGGCCGTCCCGTCCGTGTCGCCGCCGACGGCGTGAAGGTTGCCGCCGAGGACGCCGACGACGCGGACGGCGAGGTCTTCGAACTGGTCGTCGCCGAGCGCGGCGAGGAAGCGGTGACGCGGGCCGCGGCCGGGGCCGACGTGGTCGTGGTGGTGGCGGGCAACGACCCGCACATCAACGGCCGGGAGACGGAGGACCGTACGACCCTGCGGCTGCCGGAGCACCAGGAACGGCTGCTGCGCGCGGCCCGCGCCGCCAACCCGCGCACGGTGCTGGCGCTGGTCTCCGCCTACCCGTACGCGGTCGACGCGGACGGCCTCCCGGCGGTGCTGTGGACCGCGCACGGCGGCCAGGCGGCCGGCACCGCGCTGGCCCGGGTCCTGGCCGGTGACGTCTCCCCCGCCGGACGCCTCCCGCAGACCTGGTACGCCGACGACGCCGACCTGCCGGGTCTGCTCGACTACGACGTGATCGGTTCCCGCCAGACCTACCTGTACTTCGAGGGGACCCCGCTGTTCCCCTTCGGGCACGGCCTGTCGTACGCGTCCTTCGACTACGCCGACCTGGCGGTCCGCGCCGGGGACGGTCCGGTCTCCGTGTCCTTCACCGTCACCAACACGGGGGACGTCACCGCGGACGAGGTGGTGCAGCTCTACGCCCGCGCCGAGGAGCCCTCGGTCCCGCGCCCGCGCCGGGAGCTGCTGGCCCACCGGCGCCTGACGCTGGCCCCGGGCGAGCGGGCCGGGGTCTGCTTCGAGGTGCCGCTGTCGGCCTTCGCGTTCTGGGACGTGGCGCACGGCCGGTGGCGGCGCGAACCGGGCCCGTACGCGCTGCTGGTGGGTGCCTCCAGCGAGGACGTGCGGCTGTCGGCGACCGTGGTCCTGGACGGCGAGCCCGCCGCCCCCCGTCCGGTGCGCGAACGCGGCCTGGACGCGGCCGGCTTCGACGAGCAGAGCGGTACGGAGATCGTGGACCGCGCGAGGACGGCCGGCGACGCGGTGACGCCGGTCGCGGGCGGGCCCGGCGAACTGCTGTACCGGGCCTGCGACTTCGGCGCCGGTGTCACCGGGGTGGCCGTGGCGGTGGCGGGCGAGGGGACGGTGGAGATCGCCCTCGACGGGGGCCCGGCATCGGCGGTGCTGTCACCGCAGGCGCCGACCCCGGGCCCGTACGACTACGTGGAGCTCGGCGCCGCCCTGACCGCCGAGGGCGTGCACGACCTGACCGTCAGGCTGCGCGGCTCACTGCGGCTCGCGCACGTCGGCTTCACCGGTTGAGGGTCCGGAGGAAGCCGGCCGGGGGACGGGGCCCACGCGGGCCCCGTCCCCTCGGACCCGCGGGTTCACCGACGTGGCCGTCCCGTCCCACCCGCCCTGCCCCCGCGCCGTGGGAACGCCGACGGCCCGAGCCCCCGCACAGTTCGGGCTCGGGCCGTCGGCCTTCTCGGGGTGGGTCAGAGGGCGAGGCCCGTCAGGACCAGCACCCGCTCGTAGGTGTAGTCGTCCATCGCGAAGCGCACGCCCTCGCGGCCCACGCCGGACTGCTTGGCGCCGCCGTACGGCATCTGGTCGGCGCGGTAGGAGGGCACGTCGCCGACGACGACGCCACCGACCTCCAGGGCGCGGTGGGCGCGGAAGGCGGCCTGCACGTCGTGCGTGAACACGCCTGCCTGGAGGCCGTACTTGGAGTCGTTGACGGCGGCGAACGCCTCGTCCTCGCCGTTGACCTTCTGCACACTCAGCACAGGACCGAAGACCTCCTCGCAGGCGAGGGTGACATCGGCCGGCAGGTCGGTCAGCACGGTCGGCGCGTACGAGGCGCCGTCGCGCTTGCCGCCCGTGAGGAGCTTCGCGCCCGCGGCGACGGCCTCGTCGACCCAGGACTCCACGCGCTCGGCGGCGGCCTCGCTGACCAGCGGGCCGACGTCCGTGGCGTCGTCGTTCGGGTCGCCGGTGACCTGGGCCTCCACGGCGGCGACGATGCGCGGCAGCAGGCGGTCGTACACGGCGGCGTCGGCGATCACGCGCTGCACCGAGATGCAGGACTGGCCGCCCTGGTAGTTGGAGAAGGTCGCGATGCGGGTCGCGGCCCAGTCGAGGTCCTGGTCGCTCGCCCAGTCGCCGAGGACGACGGCCGCGCCGTTGCCGCCCAGCTCCAGGGTGCAGTGCTTGCGCGGCACCGAGTCCATGATCGCGTAGCCGACCGTCTCGGAGCCGGTGAAGGAGATGACCGGCAGCCGCTCGTCCTGGACGAGGGCGGGCATGCGGTCGTTGGAGACCGGAAGGATGCTCCAGGAGCCGGCGGGCAGCTCGGTCTCGGCGAGCAGGTCGCCGAGGATCAGGCCGGACAGGGGGGTGGCGGGGGCCGGCTTGAGGATGATCGGCGCACCGGCCGCGATCGCCGGGGCGATCTTGTGGGCGCACAGGTTCAGCGGGAAGTTGAACGGCGCGATGCCGAGGACGACGCCCTTGGGGAAGCGGCGGGTGAGGGCCAGCCGGCCCTGGCCGCCGGCGTCGGTGTCCAGGCGCTGCGCCTCGCCGCCGTTGAAGCGGCGGGCCTCCTCGGCGGCGAAGCGGAACACGGAGACGGCGCGGCCGACCTCGCCGCGGGCCCACTTGACCGGCTTGCCGTTCTCGGCGGAGATGAGCTGCGCGAGCTCCTCGGTACGCTCGGCGAGGCGCCGGCTGACGTGGTCCAGGGCGGCGGCGCGGACGTGGGCGGGGGTGGCGGCGAACTCGTCCCGTACGGCGTACGCGGCGGCCACGGCCTCCTCGACCTGGGCGTCGGTCGGCACGCTCACGGTGGCGACGGTGCGGCCGTCCCAGGGGGACGTGACGTCGAAGGTGTCCTCACCGGTGGCCTGGCGGCCGGCGAGCCAGAAGGCGTGGGTGGAAGTCATAGTGGAGTCCCGGCCCTTCCGCGTTGGGGGTGTGTACGGGGTGTGCGGAGTCCACGGTAGGGCGGGGGGCGGCGGGGGTCGTTTGTCCGGGGCGGAGTGGTGGGGGGTGGGGGTTCGACGGATTGGCGGGGTGGGGGTTCCTTCGGGCAGGGTGAGGCGTTCTTCGCCCCCCGCCGCCCCTTCCCGTTCCCGTACCCGTCCCTGGAGGCTGCGCCCTCAGACCCTTCGGCCTGGGGTCACTCCGGTGACGTCGCCTTCAAGGCCAGCCACAGTTCCATCCGTACGTCCGGGTCGTCCAGGGAGCGGCCGAGGATCTCCTCCACGCGGCGCATGCGGTAGCGCAGCGTGTGGCGGTGGACGCCGAGGTCGGCGGCGGCCGCGTCCCACTGGCCGTGGCGGGAGAGCCAGGCGCGCAGGGAGGCGACCAGGTCGCCCCGGCCGGTGGCGTCGTGGTCGCGCAGCGCCCGCAGCAGGCCGTCGGCGAAGGCCCGTACCGCGTCGTCGGCGAGCAGCGGCAGCACCGACCCCGCCGCCAGGTGCTCGTGCTCCACGCAGACGCGGCCACGCCTGCGGGCCACCGACAGCGCCTGCTCGGCCTGCTTGTAGGCGGCGGCCGCGGCGATGGGTCCGGACGGCGCCGACAGGCCGACGACCAGGCCTTCCTCCTCGCCCTTGACCGGTTCCGGCGTCGGCCGGGCCGTCTCCAGGGCCGCCGCGTAGGCGGCGCAGGCGGCGACGGCCGCGCCCTGGTCCGTGGCCAGGACGACGAGGCGCTCCCCCTCGGGCACCACCAGCACCGCCTCGCCCGCCCGGGCCGCCGCCGACTCGACGACCTCGGCGAGGGCACCGAGCGGATCGCCGCCGGTGTCGGCCGCGGCCAGCGCGGCGGCGGAGGGCTTGGCGGCGGGCACCCGCGGTTGCGGACCGGCGTGCGCGCGGGCGGCGGAGGCCGACGCGGGCTCGGCGACGATCATCCGGAAGGGCGCGTCGAGCAGGCCGCCGTACAGGTCGCCGGCGACCGCGCGGGCGTGGTCCGGTTCGCCGGCCAGCAGCATGCGCAGCACGGCCGATCCGATGCGCTGCTCGGCCGCGTGCAGGGAGCGGGAGCGTTCCGTGGTGAGCGTCAGCAGGGCGATGGCGGAGTGGACGGCGTAGCGCTCGGCGGTGCCGAGGGGCGCGGCCGTGCCGACCGCGAGCGCGGCGCGGGCCTTGCGGGAGGTGCCGAGGGAGTGCAGCTCGACCCGGTCCGCGTTCTCGGGCTGCTCGGAGTCACCGCCTCCGCCGACGACCGAGGAGGCCGGTGCGGGCCGCTCGCGCAGCCGCTGGACGTCCGCCGTGAGCCGCGCCGCCCTGCGGCCCGCCCAGTCGGGAGCCGCGGCGACGACGGCGCCCGCGGTGTCGTACAGCGCCGCCCAGCCGTCGACCTGCGCGGCCAGCGCGCCCAGCAGCCCTTCGGGGCCGTCGGTCAGCGCCTGCTTGGTCAGCTCCCGCTGGGCCGCGAAGCCCGCCGTGACCGCCCGGTACTGGTCGGCGGCGATGGCGGCGGACACGGCCTTGCTGATAGCGAGGAAGGGGGTGCGGCGCGGCACCTCCAGCAGCGGCAGGCCCTCCTCGCGGGCCGCCTCGACGAGCGCGTCGGGGATGTCCTCGTAGTGGACCCCGACGGCGAAGCCGAGCCCGACCACGCCGGCCTCGGACAGCCGGCGCACGTACCGGCGCATCGCCTGCGGGTCCTCCGCGTCCAGCTTGAGCGCGGTGATCAGCAGGAGTTCGCCGCCCTCCATGTAGGGCACGGGGTCGGCGAGCTCGCTGGAGTGGGCCCAGCGGACCGGCACGTCGAGGCGGTCCTCGCCCGCGCGCACGGTCAGCTTGAGCGCGGAGTGGTGGACGAGCGAGGCGAGCGTCGGGGGCATGGGGCCTTCAGATCGGCGTCGGGTGTGCGGGGGCGATGCGGAATCTCTGTGATCTTTTGGCCGCGGCGTATGAACGGCCTGTGTCGATTCTGCCTCACCGTACGGTCCCCTGCGGGCGCGTCGCCGCGGGAGGGCACCCCGTGGGCGTCCTGTCCCGCCAGGGTCTCGGGCGCGAGGCCCCGGCGTCCCGGGCGGACTCCAGCCGCGGGTCCCCTCCCGGCCGAGGCCTCAGCGCCGAACGCCTCCCGGCCAGAGCCCCACGGGCACGTCCCCGGCCAGAGCCCCCACAGGCACGCCCCCGGCAGGAACCCCACGGGCCGTCCCCGGCCAGAGCCCCACAGGCGCGCCCCGGCCAGAACCCCGCGGCCGCGTCCCCCGGCCGGAGGTCTCAGCCGCGCAGATCCACCAGCAGCGGCGGCGCGTGCTCGCCGCCGACGGTGGTCAGCGACAGCACCGCGTGCCCCGCGGGCACGGCGTGCGCCAGCTCGGACGCCGACCACCGCTCCCGCTCGACCTGCCGCACGGTGACGGCGTCCGTCGTCACGGCCTTGCCGGTCACCAGCTTGCGCAGGGCATGGAGGGCCCGCGTCATCGGCTGGTCGGCGAAGACCGTGTGCTTGGCGACCTCCGTCGTCTCGACCCACTCGGTGCCCCACGCCTCCGCGAGCGCACGCCCGTCCCAGGTGGTGACACCGGAGCAGGCCGCCCGGCAGCCCACGGCGCTCAGCAACGGCCCGTGCAACGACTCCGGTACGTCGCCCAGGGTGCGCAGCCCGAGCACGACGCCGGCGTTGTGCGAACGCAGCCGCTGAACGGCCCGGACGGTGCCCCGGGTCAGGGCGCCGGAGGCGTCGTCGAGGACCAGGCAGACGAAGTGCGTCCGGGCCCTGTCGGCGCGAGCCACCGCGAGGAACTGGGCCAGCACGAGCCGGGCCAGGAGCCGCGCCGCCTCTTCGTGTCCCTGCTCGGGCAGATCGATGCGGACCCGCAGCGGATGGTGGCCGACGGCGCTCAAGGAGAACGGGCGTGCCGCGTGGGTCTGCTCCGTCCCGTCCGCTCCGGTCTGGGGACCCACGCCGAAGAACCCCTCGAACACCGGGCGGTCCAGCAGCGCGAGCCGGTCGGCGAGGAACGGACCGCACTCGGCCGCGGTACCGATCTGCCGCAGCCACGGCTCCAGCTCCCGGCGCATGGTGGCGGCCTCCGGAGCAAGCGCCTCCAGCAGTTCGGCAAGGGTCTGCGGGCGTCCTTCGAGGAGTTCACGCAGGACCGGAACGGAGGGGAAGTGGCCGTACGCGGCCCGGTAGGGGCCGATCAGCTGAGCCAATGCCGTGGCCGCCCGTCCGGCACCGAACGCTTCGAGGTCACCGGCCAGGCCCTCGGCCAGGACCGCGGCGGCTTCGTCCGGGTCGGTCGCCTCGGCGTACAGGTGCAGGTCGTGCACGGAAGCGGGGTCACCGGGCCGGATCACCACGTCGAACGCCTCGTCGGGGCCCAGCGGGGATCCCGCCGTGCCCACAGCGACCACGGCGCAGGCGCCGGTGAGCGCGCCGAGGGCGAGAGACTCGACCACGGGAGCGGACAGCCGTTCGGTCCTGCCCGAGCCCGGCGGCCCGACGGCCAGCAGGGAGGTGCCGAGCGTCGACGGGTCGAGCGCCACTCCGGCGTCACGGTAGGCGGGGGGCGTCCGCTCGTCGCTGCCGCAGCGGCCGACACGGACCTGGCCGGCAAGCAGGTCGTGCGTCGCCGTACGCCGCGGAAGGTCGCGGGCGCCCGAAGGGTGTGTCCATGCGGCGGCACCATGACGCAGCACGGTCTCGGTGAACGAGGCGAGGCGTCCCTGTGCGTGGAGGAGGTCCCAGGCACGCTCGACCCGGGCACAGTCCACGTCGTTCATCCGCCCGGTCAGCACTTCGGCCGACAGCAGATCGGCAGCCTGCGTCTGCCCGGCCAACCGCAGGAGCGGCCACTTCGACCGGGGCGCGACGGCGACGGGGTCACCGTCGGGCCGGGGTCCCGCCCGCCGCGCGGTGCGCCAGTGCCGGAGCAGCGGCCACCAGTCGCCCCAGCGGGCGGACGCCCACAGGACCGCGACCGTGATGGAGGTGTCGACCAGGAACACGGTCACGGGCGCGCCCGCGGCGCCCCAACTGCCCGTGAACAGGGCGATGAGGAAGACGACCGTGGTGTAGACGGGCACCGGGTCGCTGTCGAGGACGGGGAAGACCAGCACCAGGGCGACCGCTGCCCCCACGACCGTGATGGCCGCCCGCAGCGGCTGCGGCCGGTTGCCGAGCCAGAAACGGATCAGGGTGGGCCAGCTCCCCAGGTAGCCCACGGCACACAGGAGGAGGACGAAGAAGATGTTGTCGTAGACCGCCAGAGCAACCGGACCCTGCCACACGTCGTCCTTCGGCCAGACGGTCCCGGAGTACCACCAGTCGTTCGGGGTGAAGAGGCGCAGCAGGCTGCTCTTGTACGGGAAGGTGTCGTTGAGCCACAGGGACCACAGCAGGATCCCGATACCCAGGGGCACCAGGGCACCGAGGAGGGAGGCCGGGGCCAGTTTCCGCTTCCCGGCCGCCTTGGGCGGGACGTGTCCGAACCGCCAGATGCCGGCCCCGGCGTCCGCCCGCGGCACGTCGAGCCACGTTGCCACCTGGGGGGACCTCGGCACCTGCGGCCGGCCGGGCGGCGCGGGCGGCATCGGAGGCGGACCGCTTGCCGGACGCGGTACCGGCCGCCGCGTACCCCGCGTGTCCCGCAGGCCGTCGCTGTCCATCGCCTTGCCCCCTGACCAGCCGCTCCGTCCACCGTCAGCGAGCCAATCTAACGCCCTGACAGGGCGACTTCACCGCTTACACGGCCGGGCCCGCGTCGACGTGTCCACATGTCGCCGTACGCGTCACATGTCCACCGCGGACAACGGCCGGCGCGGACAACGCCCACATGGAGCATGCCCACCCCCCGCCGACGGTCCTAGCCTGCGAGAAAAGAAGGCAAGCGTCCGAAAAGATCCACAGGAGCCCCCATGACCGCACTTCCGCAGGAGCGCCGCGTCGTCACCGCCATTCCCGGCCCGAAGTCGCAGGAGCTGCAGGCCCGCCGGACCGCCGCGGTCGCGCAGGGCGTGGGCTCCACGCTGCCCGTCTTCGTCACGCGCGCCGGCGGCGGCGTCATCGAGGACGTGGACGGCAACAGCCTGATCGACTTCGGCTCCGGCATCGCCGTGACCTCCGTCGGCGCCTCCGCCGAGGCCGTCGTCCGCAGGGCGTCCGCGCAGCTCGCCGACTTCACCCACACCTGTTTCATGGTCACGCCGTACGAGGGCTACGTCGCCGTCGCCGAGGCGCTGGCCGAGCTGACCCCGGGCGACCACGCCAAGAAGTCGGCGCTGTTCAACAGCGGTGCGGAGGCCGTCGAGAACGCCGTCAAGATCGCCCGCGCGTACACCAAGCGCCAGGCCGTCGTCGTCTTCGACCACGGCTACCACGGCCGCACCAACCTGACCATGGCGCTGACGGCGAAGAACATGCCGTACAAGCACGGCTTCGGTCCGTTCGCGCCCGAGGTGTACCGCGTGCCGGTCGCCTACGGCTACCGCTGGCCGACCGGCCCGGAGAACGCCGGCCCGGAGGCCGCCGCCCAGGCCATCGACCAGATCGCCAAGCAGGTCGGCGCCGAGAACGTGGCCGCGATCATCATCGAGCCGGTGCTCGGCGAGGGCGGCTTCATCGAACCGGCCAAGGGCTTCCTGCCGGCGATCCGCCGGTTCGCCGCCGACAACGGCATCGTCTTCGTCGCCGACGAGATCCAGTCCGGCTTCTGCCGCACCGGCCAGTGGTTCGCCTGCGAGGACGAGGGCATCGTCCCCGACCTGATCACCACCGCCAAGGGCATCGCCGGCGGTCTGCCGCTGGCCGCGGTCACCGGCCGCGCCGAGATCATGGACTCCGCCCACGCCGGCGGCCTCGGCGGCACCTACGGCGGCAACCCGGTCGCCTGCGCGGGTGCGCTCGGCGCGATCGAGACGATGAAGGAGCTCGACCTCAACGCGAAGGCGAAGCGGATCGAGGAGGTCATGAAGGCCCGCCTGACCGCCATGGCCGAGAAGTTCGACATCATCGGCGACGTCCGGGGCCGTGGCGCGATGATCGCCGTGGAGCTGGTCAAGGACCGCGCCACCAAGGAGCCGAACCCCGAGGCGACCGCCGCGCTCGCCAAGGCCTGCCACGCCGAGGGCCTGCTGGTCCTGACCTGTGGCACCTACGGCAACGTGCTGCGCTTCCTGCCGCCGCTGGTGATCGGCGAGGACCTGCTGAACGAGGGCCTCGACATCATCGAGCAGGGCTTCGCCCGCATCTGAGCGGAGCACCCGCGCACACCCGGGCTCGGGCAGGTGCGCGACCGCCCGAACGCGCATCTGAGCTGCGGTTCGCACGCCTGGCGCGGCGAACCGCAGAGCGTGTGAAGAACGTGTGCGGGGTGGATGTCAGGACGCCGATGCCCCTGTCCTGAGCCCACCCCCTGTCGTAGGTTCTACGCAGATGAGAGATACACCCCGTCCACGGGGGACCGTGGGCGGAGCTCAGGCCGGGGCCTCCCCAGCTTCGACCTGGTCGTGCCTCGCGCACACAACCGGAACCCGAGGGTTCCGGGTCTCCTCACCGATCGGACGGTCGCCCGCCCCAAACCCCCCGGGGCGCGCGACGTTCCGGTCAGGACGCCGCCTCGGCACCCGGGACGGCGGTTCACCGAAGGGCCGGCACACTCCCCCCCTTGTGCCGGCCCTTCGGTGTGTCCGGGCGCGCGTGCGCCTCACTCGTCCCCGGTGATACGGCCGAGCAGGGCGCGGGCCTCCCGGATGCGCGGATGGGCCGGATGCAGGTCCCGCCGGCAGTCGGCCAGCGCCCGCCGGACGGTGGCCTCCGCCTCGTCGCGCCGGCCGAGTCCGTGCAGCGCCTCGGCCGTGACCAGGTCCAGCCGTCCGCTGTCCCCGCGTGAGAGGGGCGGGGTGAACCGCCGCGCCTCGGCGAGCGCCTCCTCGTACCGGCCTCGGCCGGTGAGGCTGCGCACCAGGACGGCATGCAGGGCGGCGAGGACGGACTTCCGGGCGCGGGGCAGGTTCCCGCGGGCGACGGCCTCCGCCTCCTCGTGACGTCCCTGGCCGCACAGGGCGGTGGCCAGGTGGGACAGTGCGATCAGGTCGACGGCGCCGAGCGAGGTGAGCCGGGCGATCCGCGTCGTCCCGCGCAGCACGTCGAGGGCCTCGGCCTCCGCCTCCCGATGGCGCCCCTCGCCGATCAGGACCAGGGTGCGGTGGTTGCGGACGATCAGCCGCAGCAGCTCGGTCTCGACGTCGACCGGCTCCAGCTCCGCGATCAGCGCCTCCAGTTCGGGCAGCACCTCCGTGCCCCGGCCGTGCGCGACGGCCGCACCGGTGGCCAGGGTGAGCGCCTGCCACCGCGGCAGGGACCGTCCTCTGCGCCACTGGCTCGGCGGGACCGCGGCGAGCGCGCGGGCCGCGGCCTCGACCTCCTCGTAGGCGCCGGCCCGGAACTCGTCGAAAAGGCGGGCGAAGGTCTTCTCGCGCGCACGCTCGCGTGGCGTTCGTATGCTCTTCACGGGCGGCGAGCGTACGCGAGCGGGGGGCCTGTCAGGCTGGGGGCATGCCGGTCTCCTCACCCCGCCCGTACCGCGGCCTGCTCGGGCTGCTCGCCGTGCCCGCGCTGCTCTTCGCTCTGATCACCTGGCAGGTCGTCGCCGACGGACCGCTGGTGGGGGTGGACGAGCGGGTCAGCCGGGCGCTCGTGCACCCGGACCGGTTCTCGGAGGTGCTGGCCGACCTCGGCAACGTGCAGGTGGCGGTGCCCGTCCTCGCCCTCGCGCTGGCCGGCGTCGCGTGGCGCGGGCGTGCCAGAGGTGTGGACCGCTGGTGGCTGCCGCCCCTCGCGGGGGCCGCGGCGATGGTGCTGGTGCCGGCGCTGGTGGCCCCGCTGAAGGAGTGGACCGACCGCCCCGGCACCCCGGCGGTGCCGCCGGCGGTCGGCTACTACCCCTCCGGGCACACCGCCACCGCGCTGGTCGCGTACGGCGCGGCGACGCTGCTGCTCCTTCCGCTGCTGCGCGCGCCGGCCGTACGCCGCCTGCTGGTCGCGGTCTGCGCCGTCCTCGTCCTCGGCGTGTCCTTCGGGCTGGTCCGCCGGGGCTATCACTGGCCGCTGGACGTGGTGGCCAGCTGGTGCCTGGGGGCGGTCCTGCTGACGGGTGTGCGGCTGGTGCTCGGCGGCAGTACGCGCCCGCTCAGCCGAAGTACGCGTCGAAGTTCTTCTGGAACTCCCAGTTCGCGTACCGGTCCCAGTTGATCGACCAGGTCATCAGACCGCGCAGGGCGGGCCAGGTGCCGTGGGTGGTGTAGGCGCCGCAGTCGGTCTTCTTCGTCAGGCAGTTCAGGGCCTTGGTGACCTCGGCCGGGGAGACGTGTCCGTTGCCCGCCTGGGTGGAGGCGGGCATGCCGATCGCGACCTGGTCGGGGCGCAGCGGCGGGAAGACGTTGTTCGCGTCGCCGGCGACCGGGAAGCCGGTGAGCAGCATGTCGGTCATGGCGATGTGGAAGTCGGCGCCGCCCATGGAGTGGTACTGGTTGTCGAGGCCCATGATCGGGCCCGAGTTGTAGTCCTGGACGTGCAGCAGGGTGAGGTCGTCGCGCAGGGCGTGGATGACCGGGAGGTAGGCGCCGCAGCGCGGGTCCTGACCGCCCCACTTGCCCGTGCCGTAGAACTGGTAGCCGTTCTGCACGAAGAAGGTCTCCGGGGCCATGGTCAGCACGAAGCCGTCGCCGTACTTGGCCTTGAGGGTCTTCAGGGCCGAGATCAGGTTGACGATCACCGGGGTCTTCGGGTTCTTGAAGTCCGTGTCGTCGGCGTTCAGGGAGAGCGAGTGGCCCTCGAAGTCGATGTCGAGGCCGTCGAGGCCGTACTCGTCGATGATCTTCGAGACGGAGGAGACGAACGTGTCGCGGGCCGCGGTCGTCGACAGCTGCACCTGCCCGTTCTGGCCGCCGATGGAGATCAGCACCTTCTTGCCGGCCGCCTGCTTGGCCTTGATGGCCGCCTTGAACTCGGCGTCGCTCTCCACGTTCGGGCACTCGGTGACCGGGCAGCGGGTGAAGCGGATGTCGCCGGAGGTGACCGAGGTGGGCTCACCGAAGGCCAGGTCGATGACGTCCCAGCTGTCGGGCACGTCGGCCATGCGGGTGTAGCCGGAGCCGTTGGCGAAGCTGGCGTGGAGGTAGCCGACCAGGGCGTGGGCCGGGAGGCCGGAGGAGCCGCCGCCGTCGTCCGGGCGCTGGGCGGTCGTCGCCGTTACGGTGGCCGAACGCGCCGACTCGCCCGCGTCGTTGACCGCGGTGACCTGGAAGGAGTACGCGGTCGAGGGGGTCAGGCCGGTCACGGTGGTGGAGGTGCCGGTGACCGTGGCGGCCTTCGTGCCGTCGCGGTAGACGGCGTATCCCGTCGCGCCCGCCACCGGTGACCAGGACAGGGCGACGCTGGAGGAGGTCACGGAGCCGGTCCTCAGACCGCCGGGTGCCTCCGGGGGCCGGCCGGTCTCGCCGCCCGGGCCGGTCAGGGAGATGTCGTCGGCGTGGTAGGCGCCGGTGCCGTACCAGCCGTGGGTGTAGATCGTGACCTTGGTGGTCGACGGGCCGGTGCGGAAGGTGGTCGTCAACTGCTGCCAGTCGGGGGCGGACTGGGCCCATGTGGAGACGTCGGTGGTGCCGGTCCCGCTCGCGCCGAGGTAGACGTAGGTGCCGCGGACGTAGCCGGAGAGCGTGTACTGGGAGTCCGGCTTGACGGACACCGTCTGGGAGCAGCGGGCGTTGTCGGCACCGGCCGGGGTGGCTTGCAGGGCCGCCGTGCCGCTGTGGACGGGTGAGGTCACGGTCGTGCCCGCGGTGCAGGTCCAGCCGTCGAGCGCGGATTCGAAACCGCCGTTGCGGGCGAGGTCCGCGTCGGCCGCACGGGCGGCCGACGTGAGCGCGGTCAGGCCGGACGCGGCGAGGGCCGCGGCCGTGAGGAGCGTGACGAGGGGGCGACGGACGAGCGGTCTGGAGCGTTCCACAAGTGCCTCCGGACATGGGGGAGATGGGGAGGGTGGAGCGCGCCCAATTTGGTCCAGACCAATTATGTTGTCAACCCCTTGCGCACGTCACACTCCGCTACCCCTCGTTCCCGTCCACCGCGAGAGCCGCCGCCGCCTCGTGCATCGCCAGTTCCAGCAACGAGGGGTCGGTGAGCGTGCCGCTGCCGTCCGGCGGGATCAGCCAGCGGGTGCCTCCGGATCCCGGCCCCGCGGGGTGCGGCACCACGATCCAGGTGCCGAGCCCGGCCGTCCGGATGCCCGTGCCCACCCAGCGGGCCGCCGTGCCGGGCGGCACGAAGAAGCCCGTGCGCGCGTCGCCGAAGTCGGCGAGCACCGGGCCGGGCTGGTCCAGGACGCGGGAGAGCACGTCCAGGGTCGGATAGCCGAGCCTGCTCGGCACGATGAGCACGTCCCAGGCCCTGCCCGCGGGCAGCAGCGCGACGCCCGACGGGTCGCGCTCCCAGTCGCGGCGGCAGGAGTCGGGATCCGGTGCGACGGATGCCAGCCATGCGACCGCCGTCTTGGCACCAGGCATGTGAGACCTCCCTTTCACTCGTCGACGCGGGGTGCGTCACGAGGGAGAGGGAGGTCTCCCGGGAGCATTACGCGGGTTGCGGTCCCCCGATGGAGTGAACCGGGTCACACGCCCGCGTGCGGCGGGCGGCTCAGCTGTCGAAGCCGAGGCCGAGGCGGTCCATCGTGCGCAGCCACAGGTTGCGCCGGCCGTCGTGCGCGTCGGCGCGGGCCAGGGACCACTTGGTGAGCGCGATGCCGGTCCAGGCGAAGGGCTCGGGCGGGAACGGCAGCGGCTTCCTGCGCACCATCTCCAGCTCCGTGCGCTCGGTGCGCTCCCCCGACAGCAGGTCGAGCATCACCTCGGCACCGAACCGGGTCGCCCCCACGCCGAGGCCGGTGTAGCCGGCCGCGTAGGCGACCCTGCCGCGGTGCGCGGTCCCGAAGAACGCCGAGAAGCGCGAGCAGGTGTCGATGGCGCCGCCCCAGGCGTGCGTGAAGCGGACGCCCTCGAGCTGCGGGAAGCAGGTGAAGAAGTGCCCGGCGAGCTTGGCGTAGGTCTCCGGGCGGTCGTCGTACTCGGCGCGCACCCGGCCGCCGTACGGATAGACCGCGTCGTAGCCGCCCCACAGGATCCGGTTGTCGCGGGACAGCCGGAAGTAGTGGAACTGGTTGGCGCTGTCCCCAAGGCCCTGCCGGTTCTGCCAGCCGATGGAGGCGAGCTGCGCCTCGCTGAGCGGCTCGGTCATCAGGGCGTAGTCGTAGACCGGGACGGTGTAGGAGCGCACCCGCCGCACCAGGTTCGGGAAGATGTTGGTGCCGAGCGCCACCGTGCGGGCGCGGACCCCGCCGTAGGGGGTGCGTACGGCCATGCCTGCGCCGTACGGCCGCAGGGTGAGCGCCGGGGTGTGCTCGTAGACGCGGACGCCGAGGGCGAGGCAGGCCCGCTTGAGACCCCAGGCCAGCTTGGCCGGGTTCACCATCGCCACGCCCCGCCGGTCCCAGAGGCCCGCCCGGAAGGTCGGCGAGTCGACCTGCTCGCGCACGGCGTCGGCGTCCAGGTACTCGATGCCCTCCGCCAGACCCTTGGCGCTGATCTCCTCGTACCAGTCCGTCAGCTCCCGGGCCTGGTACTCCTCGGTCGCGACGTCGATCTCGCCGGTGCGCTCGAAGTCGCAGTCGAGGCCGTGGCGGGCGACCGCCTCCTCGATGGCGTCGAGGTTGCGGGCGCCCAGCTCCTCCAGCCGGTGGATCTCGTCCGGCCAGCGGGTGAGGCCGTTGGACAGGCCGTGGGTGAGGGAGGCCGCGCAGAAGCCGCCGTTGCGGCCGGAGGCGGCCCAGCCCACCTCGCGGCCCTCCAGCAGCACCACGTCCCGCTGCGGGTCGCGCTCCTTGGCGATCAGCGCGGTCCACAGCCCGCTGTAGCCGCCGCCGACGACCAGCAGATCGCAGGTCTCGGCACCGGTGAGGGCGGCCTCGGGGCGGGGGCGGCCGGGGTCGTCCAGCCAGTACGGAACCGGCTGGGCGTCGGAAAGGGACTTCGTCCAGTCGTTGCTGCGGCTCATGGCGCTGGTGGCCATGATTTCAACTCCCTACGGATTGCGGATCACGCTGAGGTGCTTCACGCCTTGCGGCGATTGCGGCGGTTGCCGATGGCCATGGAGGCCAGGACGAACAGTACGGCGACGACGAACATGGCCGTACCGATGACATTGATCTGGACGGGCGTTCCGCGCTGCGCCGAGCCCCAGACGAACATGGGGAAGGTGACGGTGGAACCCGCGTTGAAATTGGTGATGATGAAATCGTCGAAGGACAGCGCGAAGGCGAGCAGCGCGCCGGCCGCGATACCGGGGGCGGCGATCGGCAGCGTGACCCGGACGAAGGTCTGGAAGGGACCGGCGTACAGGTCCTGCGCGGCCTGCTCCAGTCGCGGGTCCATCGACATCACGCGCGCCTTGACGGCGGTCACCACGAAGCTGAGGCAGAACATGATGTGGGCGATGAGGATCGTCCAGAAGCCCAGCCGGGCGCCCATGTTGAGGAACAGGGTGAGCAGCGAGGCGGCCATCACGACCTCGGGCATCGCCATCGGCAGGAAGATCAGCGAATTGATCGCGCCGCGCGCCCGGAAGCGGTAGCGGACCAGCGCGAAGGCGATCGCCGTGCCGAGTGCGGTGGCGCCCAGCGTCGCCCACAGGGCGATCTGGAGGCTGAGGGACAGCGAGCCGCACAGCCCGGCGACCCCGCACGGGTCCTTCCAGGCGTCCGTGGAGAACTGCTGCCATTCGTAGTTGAATCGCCCGTTCGGTCTGTTGAAAGAGAACACCGTGACGATGACGTTGGGCAGCAGGAGATAAGCGAGCGTCAGCAGTCCGGCGATCACGACCAGATTGCGCTTGAACCAGGTGACGAAGGCCATTTAAACCAGATCCTCCGTGCCGGACTTGCGAATGTAGACGGTGACCATGGCGAGAATGGCGGCCATGAGGATGAAGGACAGCGCCGCGGCCGTCGGATAGTCCAGCACCCGCAGGAACTGGGACTGGATCACGTTGCCGATCATTCCCGTGTCGGCCGAGCCGAGCAGGGAGGCGTTGACGTAGTCGCCGGTCGCCGGGATGAAGGTGAGGAGCGTGCCGGAGACCACGCCCGGCATCGACAGCGGGAAGGTGACCTTGCGGAACACCGTGGAGGGCTTCGCGTACAGGTCGCCCGCGGCCTCGTGCAGCCGGCCGTCGATCCGCTCCAGCGAGGTGTACAGCGGCAGGATCATGAACGGCAGGAAGTTGTACGTCAGGCCGCACACCACCGCCAGCGGGGTGGCCAGCACGCGGTCGCCCGAGGTCCAGCCGAGCCAGCTGGTGACGTCCAGGACGTGCAGGGTGTTCAGGGCGCCGACGACGGGTCCGCCGTCCGCGAGGATCGTCTTCCAGGCCAGGGTGCGGATCAGGAAGCTGGTGAAGAACGGCGCGATCACCAGGATCATGATCAGGTTCCGCCAGCGGCCCGCCCGGAAGGCGATCAGATAGGCGAGCGGGTAGCCGAGCAGCAGGCACAGCACGGTCGCCGAGGCGGCGTAGGCGACCGAGCGCAGGAACTGCGGCCAGTACTCGGACAGCGCGTCCCAGTAGGTGGCGAAGTGCCAGGTGACCTTGTAGCCCTCCTCCAGCGAGCCCGTCTGCACGGACGTGGAGGCCTGGTAGACCATCGGCGCGGCGAAGAAGACGATCAGCCAGAGGATGCCGGGGAGCAGCAGCCAGTACGGCGTCGTGCGGCCCCGCCTGCGCGGGGGCTTCTTCGCCGGTGCGGCCGGGGACAGCGGCGGTGGCGCCTCGGTGAGGGTGGACATCAGTCGTCCTCCCCCTCGGCCACGCCGGCGTCGATGTCCTGGGAGGCGTCCAGGCCGAAGGTGTGTGCCGGGTTCCAGTGCAGGACGACGTCGGCGCCGGGGGCGAGGCGGGCGTCGCGGTCGATGTTCTGGGCGTACACCTCGAACTCGGGGCAGGCGGCGCAGTCGACGACGTACTGCGTGGAGACGCCGATGAAGCTGGTGTTGCCGATCTTGCCGGTGATGCGGTTGCGGCCCGCGGGGATCGAGCCGGCGTCGTCCGCGTGGGTGAGGCTGATCTTCTCCGGGCGCACCCCGACCAGGACCTTGCCGCCCGCGCGGGCCGGCGCGGAACATCGGGCGCCGGGCAGGGTCAGCTTGTCCCCGGCCGCCTTCACCACGAGATCGTCGCCCCCGGTGGAGACGACCTCGGCCTCGATGAGGTTGGAGGTGCCGAGGAAGTTGGCGACGAAGGTGGTCCGCGGGTTCTCGTACAGGTCGGCGGGGGCGCCCAGTTGCTCGACGCGGCCCGCGTTCATCACGGCGACCTGGTCGGCCATGGTCATGGCCTCCTCCTGGTCGTGGGTGACGTGCACGAAGGTGATGCCGACCTCGGTCTGGATGCGCTTGAGCTCGAGCTGCATCTGGCGGCGCAGCTTGAGGTCGAGGGCGCCGAGCGGCTCGTCCAGGAGCAGCACCTTGGGGTGGTTGATCAGGGCGCGGGCGACCGCGACGCGCTGCTGCTGGCCGCCGGAGAGCTGGTGGGGCTTCTTGCGGGCCTGCTCGCCGAGCTGGACGAGGTCGAGCATCTCCTCGACCTGCTTCTTCACGCTCTTGATGCCGCGCCGGCGCAGGCCGAAGGCGACGTTCTCGAAGATGTCGAGGTGCGGGAAGAGGGCGTAGGACTGGAAGACCGTGTTGACCGGCCGTTTGTACGGCGGGAGCGCGGTCACGTCCTGGTCGCCGAGGTGGACGGTGCCGCTGCTGGGCTCCTCCAGTCCGGCGATCATGCGCAGGGTGGTGGTCTTGCCGCAGCCGGAGGCGCCGAGGAGGGCGAAGAAGGAGCCCTGCGGCACGGTCAGGTCGAGCGGGTGCACGGCGGTGAAGGAGCCGTAGGTCTTGCTGATGCCGGTCAGGCGGACGTCGCCGCCGCGGTCCGTCGCGTCCGGCTGAGCCTTCGTCGTATTCATCGTCGTCACGCCCCAGTGAGCTTCGCGAACTTTTCTTCGCAGGCCATCTCTTCCTTCGCGCTCAGCGAGCGGAAGGAGTGGGAGCGGGCCTGCATGGCCTTGTCGGGGATGATCAGCGGGTTGTTCGCCGCGTCCTCGTCGATCTTCGCAAGCTCGTCCTTCACACCGTCGACGGGACAGACGAAGTTGATGTAGGCGGCGAGTTCCGCGGCCGGGCGGGGCTCGTAGTAGTAGTCGATGAGCCGTTCGGCGTTGGTCTTGTGGCGGGCCTTGTTGGGGACCAGCATGTTGTCGCTCGACGTGATGTAGCCGCTGTCCGGGATGACGAAGTCGACGTCCGGGTTGTCGGCCTTGAGCTGGACCACGTCACCGGCCCAGGCGAGGCAGGCCGCGAAGTCGCCCTTGGTGAGGTCGGACGTGTAGTCGTTGCCGGTGAAGCGGCGTATCTGGCCGCTGTCGACGCCCTTCTGGAGGCGGGCGATCGCCGCGTCGTAGTCGTCGTCGGTGAAGCGGGCCGGGTCCTTGCCCATGTCGAGCAGCGTCATGCCCATGGTGTCGCGCATCTCGGTGAGGAAGCCGACGCGGCCCTTGAGCTTCGGGTTGTCGAGCAGGTCGGAGACGGAGCGGACCTCGATGCCGTCCAGCGCCTTCTTGTTGTAGGCGATGACGGTCGAGATGCCCTGCCAGGGGTACGAGTAGGCGCGGCCCGGGTCCCAGTCGGGGCTGCGGAACTGGGGCGACAGGTTGGCGAAGGCGTGCGGCAGGTTGGCCGGGTCGAGCTTCTGCACCCAGCCGAGGCGGATCAGCCGTGCGGCCAGCCAGTCGGTGAGCACGATGATGTCGCGGCCCGTCTCCTGGCCGGCGGCGAGCTGCGGCTGGATCTTGCCGAAGAACTCGCTGTTGTCGTTGATGTCCTCCGTGTACGTGACCTGGATGCCGGTGCGTTTCGTGAACGCCTCCAGCGTCGGGTGCCGCCGCCCGCTCTCGTCGACGTCCATGTACTCGGTCCAGTTGGAGAAGGCGACTTTCCTCTCCTGGGCCGAGCGGTCCTGTGCGGAGACGCCGCCCTCGGTCTTGCCGGCCGCGGGGATGCCGCAGGCACTGAGCGCCCCGAGGCCCCCGGCCGCGAGCACGCCGCCGGTGGAGGCGCGCAGCAGTGAGCGGCGGGTGAGGGCGGCCCTGCCGCTGGTGAAACTGCGCCGCATGGCGGCCGTTTGGGCCGGGGTCAGGCGGTCGGGCTCGTACTGCTCCATGCGCGTGGTTGCCCTTTCGGGTGGGCCGGCCGTGGTCGGCGGCCTGGCGTGATGGCTATCGGTCCCCGAAGACGGTGCGGTGCCAGTCCTTGCGGACCACCGCGATGTTGTCGAACATGACGTGCTTGACCTGCGTGTACTCCTCGAAGGAGTAGGCGGACATGTCCTTGCCGAAGCCGGACGCCTTGTATCCGCCGTGCGGCATCTCGCTGATGATCGGGATGTGGTCGTTGATCCACACACAGCCCGCCTTGATCTCGCGGGTGGCGCGGTTCGCCCGGTACACGTCCCGGCTCCACGCGGACGCGGCGAGCCCGTACGGCGTGTCGTTGGCGAGCCGGATGCCCTCGTCGTCGCTGTCGAAGGGCAGGACGACCAGGACCGGGCCGAAGATCTCGGACTGGACGGCCTCACTGTCCTGCGCGGCGTCGGCGATGAGGGTCGGCCGGTAGTAGGCACCCTCCTTCAGGTCGCCCTGGGGTGCCTCGCCGCCGCACACCACGCGCGCGTAGGAGCGGGCCCGGTCGACGAAGCCGGCGACGCGGTCGCGCTGGACGTGGCTGACCAGCGGGCCGAGGTCGGTGCCGGGGGCGAAGGGATCACCGACGCGGACCGTGTCCATGAGGGCCGCGGTCTTCTCCACGAACGCCTCGTACAGGGGCCGCTGCACGTACGCGCGCGTGGCGGCCGTGCAGTCCTGGCCGGTGTTGATGAGCGCGCCCGCGACCGCGCCGTGGACGGCGGCGTCCAGGTCGGCGTCGTCGAAGACGAGGAAGGGCGCCTTGCCGCCGAGCTCCAGGTGGAGGCGCTTGACGGTGGCGGTGGCGACCTCGGCGACGCGCTTGCCGACGGCGGTGGACCCGGTGAAGGAGGTCATGGCGACGTCGGGGTGGCCGACGAGGTGCTCACCGGCCTCCCGCCCGGTGCCGGTGACGATGTTGATCACGCCGTCCGGGATCCCGGCCTCGGTCGCCGCCTGGGCGAACATCAACGAGGTCAGCGGGGTGATCTCGGCGGGCTTCAGCACGACGGTGTTGCCCGCGGCGACCGCCGGGAGGATCTTCCAGGCGGCCATCTGGAGCGGGTAGTTCCAGGGCGCGATGGACCCGACGACGCCGATCGGCTCGCGGCGGACGTACGAGGTGTGGTCGCCGGAGTACTCGCCGGCCGACTGCCCCTGGAGATGCCGGGCGGCGCCCGCGAAGAAGGCCGCGTTGTCGACCGTGCCCGGCACGTCGAACTCGCGGGTCAGCTTCAGCGGCTTGCCGCACTGCAGCGACTCGGCGCGCGCGAAGTCCTCGGCGCGCTCGGCGAGGACGGCGGCGAACCGGTGCAGGGCGTCGGAGCGCTCGCCCGGGGTGGCGCCGGACCAGCCGGGGAACGCCGCGCGGGCGGCGGCGACGGCCGCGTCGACGTCCTCGGTGCCGGCGAGCTCGTAGGTGAGGACGTCCTCGCCGGTCGCCGGGTCGACCACCGTGTGCGTGCGGCCGGAGGTGCCCTTCGTCAGACGGCCCGCGATGTACTGGGCCCCGTCCGCGAAGCGGTCCTGGGCCGGGAATCGGTCCGGGGTGGCGTTGCCCGGGTTGTGCATGTCGGCTCTCCTCGGTCTCCCCGTGGTGGGGGCCGGTGTGGCTCAGGCTCGATGTGAGTGCCGATCCTGACAGAGCACCGCACCCCCAACAAGTGATTCCGTTGTTGCCATTTGGTTACGCGACGGAATCTGTCGACCAGGTGTCGAGTCGCCACGGAAAAGGACGGACGGAGTGTCAGTGGCGCGTGCCAGACTCGCGTGCATGGAGAGGATCACGGGGGACACCGGCATGATCGACAACAGGGAGGCGCTGCTCGGGGAGGTCCGGGCGGGCGCGAGGATCAAGTACCTCTGCTTCTGGGGACACCGCCCGCTCCCGGAGGGCCGGATCGGCCCGAGCTGCCTGAGCCAGTGGTGGCCGTCGCCGTTCACGGTGGACGGGGTGGAGTACGCGACCGCCGAGCACTGGATGATGGCGGGCAAGGCGCGTCTCTTCGAGGACGCGGAGGCGGAGCGGCGGGTACTGGCCGCGGAGCATCCGGCGGAGGCGAAGAAGGCGGGGCGCCTGGTGCGCGGCTTCGACGACGCGGTGTGGGAGCGGGAGCGGTTCCGCATCGTCGTCGAGGGCAGCGTGCACAAGTTCGCCTCGGACCCGGCGCTGCGCGCGTTCCTGCTGAACACCGGCGACCGGGTCCTGGTGGAGGCGAGCCCGGTGGACCGGGTCTGGGGCATCGGCCTCGCGGCGGACGACGAGGCGGCGACGGCCCCGGAGCACTGGCGGGGCGAGAACCTGCTGGGCTTCGCGTTGATGGCGGCACGGGAGCGACTGCGGGGGATGTGAGGGCCGACGCCGGTCCCGTAGCTGCGGGGGTGTGGGCCGACGCCGGCCCCGTAGCTGCGGAGGGTGTGGGGCCGAAGCCGGCCCCATAACCGCGCGGGGCGGGGTGAGAGCCGCGTGCCTCCCCCAGTGCCTGAACGGCCTGGGAGGTGCCCCCAGGGCGCCACGGGTGGGCGCTGGAGTCCCCCCGCTGGGAGAGGCACCCCGCTACGCCGGGCGACGCGCCCACCCCCGGCCGCCCACGCCAGGGCCCCCGCTAAGTGACGATCACCAGCACGCCGAATCCCATACCCAGCACAATCCCCGCGGCCCCGCAGATGATCCCGGCCAACGCCTGCCCCGGATTGGTCGCCTCCCCGGTCCGCGCCTTCCCTCGCCCGACCGCCCCGAAGATGACCCCGAGAATGCCCAGCACGATCGCGAGCGGCCACAGACAGAAGACGATCGCCCCCACGATGCCCAGCACGAGCCCCGCCGTGCCCATCCCGTTGCTCGGCATCGGCCCCATGCCGGGCCAGCCGTAGTAGCCGTACGGCTGGGGAACGCCATAACCACCCTGCCCGGGGTGGACGGGCCCCCCGGGATAGCCGTAGGGAACCTGACCGGGCCCGTCGGGGGCGATCGGCGGCGGCGGAACGGCGGCCTGCTCCTGCCCGGCGTACGACGGCGCCGGCGCCGCGAACGGGTTGCCGGCCCCCGGAGGGACCGCCGCACCCGGCACCGCGAAGGGATTGCCGGCCCCCGGAGGAACCGTGGCCGCACCCGGCGCGTACGGACTGTTCGTGCCGCCCGCCGACGCCCCCGCCCCGCCCCCGGGACTCGCCCACGGCGGCGGCTGCCCGCCCACGTCCGGCAGGGACGTGACCGTCTGCTGGTCGTGGACGGACGGAGCCGGCCACGGCGCCGGTCCGTTCGACGCGAGGGTGCCTCCTGGACCGCCGCCCCCGGCGTCGTCCGCGGGCGGCGCCCAGGGATCGGCCGGGCGGTCCGGCTTGACCAGGCCGACTCCGGGGACCGCGTCCGCGACGCCGTCGTCGTCCGGCGTCCGCGCGTCGGCCCGCGGCGGCTGCGTGTCGTCGGACATGCGCTGCGTGTCGTCGGACATGCGCGGGGCCCCCTCTGTTCGAACGTCCCGTCATGCTACGGCCCGTCCCCGCCGCGCAGGGCCCCGGCCTACGATGATCCGGAGTCACCGATCAGCCGATCACCCGCGTCCCTCGGGACCCGCCCGCCCGGGCGGTACCGGGACGCCGTTCCGGGGAGGAACCCCTTGACCCAGCACCTCGTCGACCCCGACGTCCCGCGCGACCTGCACGCCTTCGTCGCCGGACTGCCCAAGGCCGAACTGCACGTCCACCACGTCGGCTCCGCCTCCCCGCGCATCGTCTCGGAACTCGCCGCCCGGCACCCCGACTCCAAGGTCCCCACCGACCCCGAGGCCCTGGCCGACTACTTCACGTTCACGGACTTCGCGCACTTCATCGACGTGTACCTGTCCGTCGTCGACCTGATCCGCACCCCGGAGGACGTGCGGCTGCTGACGTACGAGGTGGCCCGGGACATGGCCCGGCAGCAGGTGCGCTACGCCGAACTGACCATCACCCCCTTCTCCTCCACCCGGCGCGGTATCGACGAGGGCGCGTTCATGGACGCCATCGAGGACGCCCGCAAGGCGGCCGAGGCGGAGTTCGGGACCGTGCTGCGCTGGTGCTTCGACATCCCGGGCGAGGCCGGTCTGGAGTCGGCCGAGGAGACGACGCGGCTCGCCACCGACGACCGGCTGCGCCCGGAGGGGCTGATCTCCTTCGGGCTCGGCGGGCCCGAGGTCGGGGTGGCCCGCCCGCAGTTCAAGCCGTACTTCGACCGCGCGATCGCCGCGGGCCTGCACTCGGTGCCGCACGCCGGTGAGACCACGGGCCCGCAGACGGTGTGGGACGCGCTCACCGACCTGCGCGCCGAACGCATCGGGCACGGCACCAGCTCCGCCCAGGACCCGAAGCTCCTGGAGCATCTCGCCGAGCACCGGATCCCGCTCGAGGTGTGCCCGACCTCGAACATCGCCACGCGCGCGGTGCGCACCCTGGACGAGCACCCGATCAAGGAGTTCACGCGCGCCGGCGTCCTGGTGACGATCAACTCCGACGACCCGCCGATGTTCGGCACCGACCTCAACAACGAGTACGCCGTCGCCGCCCGGCTCCTCGGCCTCGACGAGCGGGGTCTCGCCGACCTGGCGAGGAACGCCGTGGAGGCGTCCTTCCTCGACGCGCCGGGCAAGGCGAGGATCAGGGACGAGATCGACACGTACACCGCCACCTGGCTCGCCTCCTGAGAGTTGCCCCCGTCATGAGCACCCCGCGCGACACGACCGCCGTAGCCCACCGCGGCGACCCCTATCGCTTCCGTGAGAACACGATCGACTCGCTGCGTTCCGCCCTGGCCCGCGGCGCGGACGCGGTCGAGGCCGACGTCCGCCTCACCCGGGACGGCGTGCCGGTACTCCTGCACGACGAGACCCTGAAGCGGCTGTGGGAGCACGACCGGCCGCTGCGCTCGCTGTCGGCCGAGGAGGTGCGGCAGCTGACGGCGGGCGGGGTGCCGACGCTGGCGGACGCGCTGGCCGCGACGGAGGGCAGCCGGGTGATGCTCGACCTGCCGGGGGCGCCGGGCGAGCGGGCGGTGGGCCGCATCGTGGACGTGGTCCGCGGGTGCGGGGCGGCGGACCGCGTGTACTACACGGCCGGCGCCGCCGCCATGCTCGCCGTACGCGCCGTCGACCCCGCCGCCGAGATCGCCCTGACCTGGACGACGGCCGCGCCGCCCCGCCCCGGGCTGCTGGCGGCGGTCCGGCCGCGGTGGCTCAACTACCGCTTCGGACTGGTGGACCGGGCCCTCGCCGACCGTGTCCACGGTGACGGTCTCCTCCTGTCGGTCTGGACCCCCGACACCCGCCGCTCCATGCGCCGCCTGCTGGCCCTGGGCGTCGACTCGATCACGACCAACCGCGTCGACGTCCTGCACGGGCTGCGCGCGGCCCGGCGCCCGTAGGGGCGACCCCTGACAAGTCCCCTCCCCCATGGGGGTCTTCCCCCACCCGGGCTCCAGGGCGGGCGCCCTCCTCACCGACGATCCCCCCGGGGGGCTCGGCACACAAGGATGATCATCGTCCTTGCCGCCCGAGCCTCTTGGAGCCGTCGATGCGTCGTCACATGACCGCGCGCACCACCGCCCTCGCCGCGTCCCTTGCCCTCGCCCTGACCGCGGCCCCCCTCGCGGCCCCGGCCTTCGCCGCACCCCACCGCTCGCACCCCCACCACTCCCCCGCCCCCGTCGCGCACACCAAGGTCTCCCCCAACGCCGACGCCCTGCGCGCCGCCGTCGACGTGGTGCCCGACCAGTACGCCACCTCGGCCCTCGTCCGGGTCGGCGGCAGCGACGGCACATGGCGCGGCAGCGCGGGCGTCCGCGACCTGGCGAGCGGCAGGCCCGCCGACCCGGACGCGCTGTTCCGCGCCGGATCGATCACCAAGGTCGTCACCGCCGCCACGGTCCTGCGCCTCGCGGCCCAGGGCCGGGTGGACCTGGACGCCCCGGTCCAGGGGTATCTCCCCGGTGTCTTCACCCCCGCCTTCGACCGGCCGATCAGCGTGCGCCAGCTCCTCGACCACACCAGCGGCATCCCGGCGGGCGACGGGCTCGGGGACGACTTCGCGGAGCTGTACGCGCACCGCTTCGACACCCTCACCCCGCGGCAGGTCGTCGCGTCGGCGATCGCGAAGGGACCGGAGTTCGATCCGGGCGATCAGCAGCACTACCTGAACATCAACTACACGGTCCTCGGTCTGCTGATCGAGAAGGTCACGGGCCGTTCGTACGCCGCCGAGGCGACCCGCCTGGTCCTGCGCCCGGCCGGCATGCGGCACACGTACTTCCCGGGCACGGACCCCCGTATCCGGGGCCCGCACAACCGCGGCTACCAGGCGGTGGAGCGTCCGGACGGGACGACGAGACTGGTCGACGTCACCGAGTGGAACCAGGCGGACCGCTGGGCGGCCGGTGACATGATCACGACCACCGCCGACCTGGAGCGGCTGATCACGTCCCTGTTCGCGGGGCGGATCGTGCCCGAGCCGCAGTTGGAGGAGATGTTCACCACCCCGCCGGGCCTCCCGGAGGCGACCCTCAGCGCGGGGCTGGAGTACAAGAAGGTCGGCGACCGGATCTTCTGGGGCAAGTCCGGGTCCCGCTACGGCTACGGCACCCTCGTCGGCGGCACCCGGGACCTCAGGCTCACCCTCGTCACGTCGATCACGTCCACGGACGCCAAGAGCGCGGAGGCCAACCCGGTCCTCGACGGGATCGCCGCGGCCGCCCTCGGCTGAACCCGTCAGCCCTTCCCGGCCCCCGTCACCCGCCGCGCCACCGCGTGCGACACGACGGTCGCCGCGCCCGCCAGGCCGAGCCCCAGGGCGAGGTCGCGCGGGCGCGAGCGGCGCAGGACGCCGGCCCGGTGCAGCCGGTGGCGGGCCCAGAGGGTGAACGGGACGACGAGCAGGGGCGAGGTCGCGGAACCGGGCGTGTAGCCGCGGACGAGTCCCGCCTGCGCGAGGTGGACCAGACCGTGCAGACCGAAGGCGTTGAGCGCGGTCTGGTACACGGCCGACCGGCCGCCGGTCAGCCGGCCCGCCGCGGAGGCCGAGGCCACGATCACGGCCATCGCCCCCACCGCGACCGCGAATTCCCGCGGCTCCACCGGCACGGCCCGCCGCCACACGGCCTCCGGCACCGCCGGGTACCGCTCGCGCAGCGCGGGCAGGTTGCGCCGCCACCAGCCGGGCACGGCCAGCAGTTCCTCGGCGTCGTGCAGCGCCCAGGCGGCCAGCAGCCCCAGCGTGACGGCGCCGCCGGCCTTTTCCTCACGCGATGAATTGATCACATGATCAGTCTGCTACACGCCCACGATCCCGTTCCACCGTTTCGCGAACTCCGCGCGCTGCCCCGACGGGATGTCCTTGGCGATCGCCAGCCGTTCGCGCATCGCCGCGTCGGGGAAGATCAGCGGGTCCTCGGCCAGGGCGGCGGTCTCCTCGTCGTCGCTGGAGGCGAGCACGTCCTGGGCGGCGGGGACCGGGCAGACGTAGTTGACCCAGGCGGCCAGTTCGGCGGCGACCTCGGGCTGGTAGTAGAAGTCGATCAGCCGCTCGGCGTTGGCCTTGTGGGCGGCCAGGTTGGGGACCATGAGGGACTCGGCCCACAGTTCGGCGCCCTCCTCGGGGACGACGAACTCGATGTCCGGGTCGTCCGCCTGGAGCTGGATCACGTCACCGGAGTAGGCCTGGCAGGCCAGGACGTCGCCACTGGAGAGGTCCTTGATGTAGTCGTTGCCGGTGAAACGGCGGATCTGGCCCTTGGCCACCTGCTTCTCCACCTGGTCGCAGACCGTGTGGAAGTCGTCGTTCTTCCAGTCGGTGATGTCCACGCCGTTGCCCTGCATCAGCAGTGCGAAGGCCTCGTCCATTCCGGAGAGCAGGGTCACCCGGCCCTTGAGGTCCTTCGCCCACAGGTCGGACACGTGCCGGATCTCCCGGCCGAGGCGGCGGCGGTTGTAGGCGATGCCGGTGATGCCGGACTGCCACGGCACGGTGTACTTGCGGCCCGGGTCGAAGGCGGGCGAACGCAGCTGCGGGTCCAGATACTCGGTGACGTTCGGCTGCCGGGAGCGGTCCATCTCCTGGACCCAGCCGAGCCGGACGAAGCGGCCGCACATCCAGTCGCTGATGACGATCAGATCGCGGTCGGTGGGCTGGTGGTTCATCAGGGACGGGCTGATCTTGCCGAAGAACTCGTCGTTGTCGTTGATCTCCTCGACGTAGTCGACGAAGATGCCGGTCCGCTTCTCGAACGCCTCGAGCGTGGGCCGCCGGCTCGGGTGCTCGTCGTCGGTGTCGATGTAGAGCGGCCAGTTCGCCCAGGTGAGCCGGTGCTGGGTGGCGGACCGGTCGGTCGCGGCGCGGTCGCCGGGGGCGACGTACGCGGCCGGCACACCGCAGCCGGCCAGCGCGCCGAGCGCGGCGGTGCCGCCCAGGCCGCGCAGCAGGGACCGGCGGGAGAGCGAGGGCTTCCTCGGGAGCAGGGGCATGGCCGCAGCATCCCGCGTCCGTCCGCGCGGCGGCAATCGACGCTGCGTCGAGCCGGTCCGCCCAGGCCGGACACCCTGTCGACCCCGGCGCGGACCCGTGCCCGCACGCACCGCGGCCCCGGACGGGGCTTCCCGTCCGGGGCCGCCTGCGGGCCGGGGCCGTCAGGCGTCCAGCGACGTCATCACGTGCTTGATGCGCGTGTAGTCCTCGAAGCCGTAGCCCGACAGGTCCTTGCCGTAGCCGGACTTCTTGAAGCCGCCGTGGGGCATCTCGGCGACCAGCGGGATGTGGGTGTTGATCCACACGCAGCCGAAGTCGAGCTTCTTGGACATCCGCATGGCGCGGCCGTGGTCCTTGGTCCACACGGAGGAGGCCAGCGCGTAGTCGACGCCGTTGGCCCACTCCACGGCCTGGTCCTCGTCGCGGAAGGCCTGGACGGTGATGACCGGGCCGAAGACCTCGTTCTGGATGATCTCGTCGTCCTGCTTGAGGCCCGAGACGACGGTCGGGGCGTAGAAGTAGCCCTTGTCGCCGACCTGGTGGCCGCCGGCCTCGACCTTGGCGTGGGCGGGCAGCCGCTCGATGAACCCGGCGACCTGCTTGAGCTGGTTGGGGTTGTTGAGCGGGCCGTACAGCACGTCCTCGTCGTCCGGCTGCCCGGTCTTGATCTCGGACGCGGCCTTGGCGAGGGCGCTCACGAACTCGTCGTGGACCGACTCGTGGACCAGCACGCGGGTGGCCGCCGTACAGTCCTGGCCGGCGTTGAAGTAGCCCGCCTCCGAGATGCCCTCGACGGCCTTGGGGATGTCGGTGTCCTCGAAGACCACGACCGGCGCCTTGCCGCCCAGCTCCAGGTGGACCCGCTTGAGGTCCTTGGAGGCGGACTCGGCGACCGACATGCCGGCCCGCACCGAGCCGGTGATGGAGGCCATCGCCGGGGTCTCGTGCTCGACCATCAGGCGGCCGGTGTCGCGGTCGCCGCAGACGACGTTGAAGACGCCCTTGGGCACGATCGAGCCGATGATGTCCGCCATCAGGACGGTGGACGCCGGGGTGGTGTCCGAGGGCTTGAGGACGACCGTGTTGCCCGCGGCGAGCGCCGGGGCGAACTTCCACACGGCCATCATCATCGGGTAGTTCCACGGGGCGACCTGCGCGCAGACGCCGATCGGCTCGCGGCGGATCATGGAGGTCAGGCCCTCCATGTACTCGCCCGCGCTGCGGCCCTCCAGCATCCGGGCCGCGCCCGCGAAGAAGCGGATCTGGTCGACCATCGGCGGGATCTCCTCGGAGCGGGTCAGCCCGATGGGCTTGCCCGTGTTCTCCACCTCCGCCGCGATCAGTTCCTCGGCCCGCTCCTCGAACGCGTCCGCGATCTTGAGGAGGGCCTTCTGCCGCTCGGCCGGGGTGGTGTCGCGCCAGGCCGGGAAGGCCGCGGCGGCGGCCGCCATGGCGGCGTCCACGTCCGCCTGCCCGGACAGGGGGGCGGTCGCGTAGGCCTCGCCCGTTGCGGGGTTGACCACTTCCGTGGTCCGTCCGTCGGCGGCGTCCCGGAACTCACCGTCGATGTAATTGCGCAGACGACGCAGCTCGGTGCTCACTGCCGGCCCTCCAAGTTCGGGTGTCCAGTAACTGAGACACCCACCCTAGACGGAGTACCGACGTTTTCAACACCCCCACTCCCCTCCGGATTGCGATATCCGCAGCTGAAGACGATCCAGACAACGAATTTCATCGATCCGGCCTTGCAAAACTGCCGATACGTCGTGCACAGTGAGGTTGTGGCCAGTCGAAGCGCAGACCCGAAGGACTCCCGCGAGTCCAGGAACGGCGGACCCCAGTTGGACGCCGTCTCCCTCGCCATCATCGAACAGCTCCAGGAGGACGGCCGCCGGCCGTACGCCGCGATCGGCAAGGCCGTCGGCCTCTCCGAGGCGGCCGTGCGCCAGCGCGTCCAGAAGCTGCTCGACCAGGGCGTGATGCAGATCGTCGCCGTCACGGACCCGCTCACCGTGGGCTTCCGCCGGCAGGCGATGGTCGGTGTCAACGTCGAGGGCGACGTGGAGTCCGTCGCCGACGCGCTGGCGGCCATGCCCGAATGCGAGTACGTGGTGATGACCGCGGGCTCCTTCGACCTGATGGTGGAGGTCGTCTGCGAGGACGACGACCACCTCCTCGAGGTCATCAACCGACGTATCCGGGCCGTCCCCGGAGTGCGCTCCACCGAGAGCTTCGTCTACCTCAAGCTCAAGAAGCAGACCTACATGTGGGGAACCCGATAATCGTGAGCACCGACAGCCCCAAGGACCTCAGCAAGGCCGCCTACGACCACCTGTGGATGCACTTCACCCGCATGTCGTCGTACGAGAACGCCCCCGTCCCCACCATCGTCCGCGGTGAGGGCACCCACATCTACGACGACAAGGGCAAGCGCTACCTCGACGGTCTCGCCGGCCTGTTCGTCGTCCAGGCCGGACACGGCCGCCAGGAACTGGCCGAGACCGCCATGAAGCAGGCGCAGGAGCTCGCCTTCTTCCCGGTGTGGTCCTACGCGCACCCGAAGGCCGTCGAGCTGGCCGAGCGCCTGGCGAACGAGGCCCCCGGGGACCTCAACAAGGTCTTCTTCACCACGGGTGGCGGTGAGGCGGTCGAGACCGCCTGGAAGCTCGCCAAGCAGTACTTCAAGCTGACCGGCAAGCCGACCAAGTACAAGGTCATCTCCCGCGCGGTCGCCTACCACGGCACCCCGCAGGGCGCCCTGTCCATCACCGGCCTGCCGGGCCTGAAGGCCCCCTTCGAGCCGCTCGTGCCCGGCGCGCACAAGGTGCCGAACACCAACATCTACCGTGCCCCGCTCTTCGGCGACGACCCCGAGGCCTTCGGCCGCTGGGCCGCCGACCAGATCGAGCAGCAGATCCTCTTCGAGGGCCCGGAGACGGTCGCGGCCGTCTTCCTCGAGCCCGTGCAGAACGCCGGCGGCTGCTTCCCGCCCCCGCCCGGCTACTTCCAGCGCGTGCGCGAGATCTGCGACCAGTACGACGTGCTGCTCGTCTCGGACGAGGTCATCTGCGCCTTCGGCCGCCTCGGCACCACCTTCGCCTGCGACAAGTTCGGCTACGTCCCGGACATGATCACCTGC
Organism: Streptomyces sp. NPDC032940; assembly: GCF_040636935.1. Taxonomy (NCBI): domain Bacteria; kingdom Bacillati; phylum Actinomycetota; class Actinomycetes; order Kitasatosporales; family Streptomycetaceae; genus Streptomyces; species Streptomyces sp. NPDC032940. The sequence continues at coordinate 116,354 of NZ_JBEZVJ010000015.1, forward strand.
GCCAAGGGCATGACCTCGGGCTACTCCCCGATCGGCGCCTGCATCATCTCCGACCGCCTGGCCGAGCCGTTCTACAAGGGCGACAACACCTTCCTGCACGGCTACACCTTCGGCGGCCACCCGGTCTCCGCCGCGGTCGGCATCGCCAACCTCGACCTGTTCGAGCGCGAGGGCCTCAACCAGCACGTCCTCGACAACGAGGGCAACTTCCGCGCCACCCTGGAGAAGCTCCTCGACCTGCCGATCGTCGGCGACGTCCGCGGCAACGGCTTCTTCTACGGCATCGAGCTGGTCAAGGACAAGAACACCAAGGAGTCGTTCAACGACGAGGAGACCGAGCGCGTCCTCTACGGCTTCCTGTCGAAGGCCCTCTTCGACAACGGTCTGTACTGCCGTGCCGACGACCGCGGCGACCCGGTCATCCAGCTCGCCCCGCCGCTGATCTCCAACCAGGAGACCTTCGACGAGATCGAGCAGATCCTGCGCGCCACCCTGACGGAGGCGTGGACGAAGCTCTGATCCCGCGGCGCTCCGGTCATCCTTCCGGATGATCATCACCGGCCCCGGTGCCGTCCGTTCGAGTGAGAAACGGCGGCCCGGGGCCGCGTGCTGTCCGGCCGCACCCCGGTGACTGCCTACGGTGCCTCGTGACCGATCGGCCCCGCCTTCGTTCCCCCGGACGGGGGAACGGCCGGGGAACAACGGATCAGAACCGAGGTGTACGCCCATGGAGGCTCCGCCGGACAACGACGTGCTCTGGGCCCGTGCCCTGCACTTCCAGCACCACGACGGCTCGCCCGCGCTGCAGGGCGTCTCGCTCGGCGTCCGGGAGGGCGAGATCCTCGCCGTCGGCGGGCCGCGCGGCAGCGGCAAGACCACACTGCTGCGGTGTCTGTCCGGGCTGCTGCGGGTGCAGGACGGCGAGGTCTGGTACAACAGCGTGCCGGTGCACACCATGGGCCCGATCGGCCGCGAACGGCTGCGCCGCGACCGCTTCGCCTGGATCGGCCCCTCCCCCGAGCTCGTCCCTGAGCTCAACGTCTGGGAGAACGCCGCGCTCCCCCTGATGCTGCGCGGCACGGGCCGGCGCCGGGCCAAGACGACCGCCCTGGAGTGGCTGGAGCGTCTCGACGTCGGCGGCGTCTCCCGCCGGCGCCCGCACGAACTCCAGCAGGCCGAACGGCAGCGGGTCTGCATCGCCCGCGCGCTCGCCGTCACGCCCTCGGTGCTGTTCGCCGACGAGCCGACGGCGCCCCTGCACCGTGCCGACCGCGCCCATGTGCTGCGGACGCTCACCACTGCGGCCCGGTCCCACAGCATCACCGTCGTCCTGGCGACGCACGACGCGCAGACCGCCGCGCTCGCCGACCGCACGGTCTCGCTGCTGGACGGGCGGCAGGTCAAGACCGTGCACCTGCCGCCGGTGCCCGAGACCCCGGTGGCCTCCTCGGGCCCCGCGACGGAAGGCCGGGCAGCGTGCTCGCTCTCCGTCTGACCCGCCGCGCCCGGATCGCCGTCCAGCTGCGCCGTCTGCTGGTCGCGGCGTTCTCGGCGGGCACGGGTTTCCTGCTGCTGTGCGCCCTCGGTCACGCGATCGGCCACCCGGGCACGCCCGGCGCCTCCGCGCTCCGCCTCGCCTGGTGCGCGGCCCCCCTCGCCGCCACCGTGTACTTCGCCGTCGCCGTGGCCCGCACCGACCCGGGCACCCGGCCCCGCTCCGGCCTGTCCGCGATCGGCCTCGGCCCCGGCCGGCTGATGGCCGTCTCCGCGACGACCACGGCCCTGGCCGGAGCGGTCGGCTCGCTGGCGGCCCTGCTCGCCTTCCTCCACCTGCGCGGCGACCTGACCGCCGCACCGTTCGACGGCGCCGCGGCCGACGCCCTCGCCGTCGGTCTGCCCCTCCCCTACCCGGCGGCGGTGACCCTCCTGACGCTGCTCCCGGCGACGGCGTCCGCCGCGGTGGCCCTCTCCCTCCGCCCCCGCGAGGCGCGCCCCGCCCGCGCCGCGAGCACCCGCGGCTACGGCCGCTTCGGCGCGTACGGCTGGGGCGCGGCCCGCGAAACCTTCGGCGCCTACGGCCGATACGGTGCCCGCCGCGCATCGGAACCGGCCACGGTCCCGGCCGTCGCCCCGACCGCCGAGGCCGAGCAGGGCTACGCCGCCGCCACCCAGCCCGCGGGCGGTCGTACCGTCGGGGCGAGGGGGGTCCCCCCGCTCGAGGGAAGCCGGGAGTGGGGGAGCGCGGGCGCTGGGGGTACGCCCTCCGGGGCAGGCACCCGGCAAGCGCCGGCACCCCACCCGACGGCAACCCCGGCGGACGACACCCCGTCCCCCATCCCGACGGACACCCCCCGCCCGACCACCACCACCCTCCCCTGGGGCATCGCCACCCTCACCGCGGGCCTCGCCATCGAGACCTACACCGGCAACACGACGCACCCCCACTCCGCCACCCCCTCCGCCGGCATCCTCCTCGGCTGGACTCTGACCGCCCTCGGCCTGGCCCTCGCCGGCCCCGGCCTCACCCACCTCTGCGGGCGCCTCCTCCAGGCGGTCCGCCCCGGCGCCCTGCGCCTCCTCGCCGGCCGCGTCCTCATGGAGGAGTCGACCCGCATCGGCCGCCCCCTGGGCGTCGTGTGCGCCGTGGCCTCCGCGGCCTACGCGGCGGTGGCCCTGTACGGCGAGGACGGGCCCGCCTCCCACCCCCTCGGCGCCCTCGGCGCCCTGGTCGTGGCGGGCGCCACGGTCGGCACCCTGCTCACCGCCGCCGTCGAGACCAAGCACACCCGCGCCGACACCGTCTCCGCCCTGCTGCGGCTGGGCGCCCCCCGGTCGACGCTCCGCGCGGCCGCCGCCGTACGGGCCGCCGCACTGCTCGCCCTCTTCGGCCCGCTGACCCTCCTCGTCGCTGCCCTGGCCGCCCTGCCCCTGTCCCGCTGACGAACGTCCGCCGGCGGACGTCCCGGCGGACTTCCCCGGAATTCTTCCCGGACCGCCGATGATTTCCGCCCCGTCCTGCGGTCCAACACTGCGAACGGCACGACACCGGCACGGCACCGACGGGAGAGGCCCCCATGTACCAGCAGATGATCTTCGTGAACCTGGCGACCAACGACATCGACGCCTCGAAGAAGTTCTTCACGGAGCTCGGCTACACGATCAACGCCCAGTTCAGCGACGAGTCCACCGCCTCGGTCGTGATCAGCGACACGATCATCGCGATGCTGATGAGCAAGGAGAAGTACGCGCAGTTCACGAAGAAGGAGATCGTGGACTCGACGAAGTCCAGCGAGGTGCTGATCGCGCTGAGCGCGGAGAGCCGCGAGAAGGTCGACGAGCTGGTGGACAAGGCGGTCGCCGCGGGCGGTTCGGTCTCCGGTGAGACCCAGGACTACGGCTTCATGTACGGCAGGGCCTTCGACGACCTCGACGGTCACACCTGGGAGGTCGCGTGGATGGACCCGGCGGCCATCGAGGGCTGAGCGGCCGTCAAGGAGTGAGCGGGGGCACGAACCGGGCACGGGCTGGTGGATCCGACACCGCCCGTGCCCGCCCCTGTCCGCCCCTGTCCGCCCCTCCTGACGGGCCGTACGGACGCGGAACGCGCTGAAACGTGTCGGCGGTTAATAAGAGGGCAAAGCCAACGCCCCTGACGGGCATATGCGTTGACACTTCTTATGGACCGCTTATAGACCAGTGAGGCTCGTGGGTGTGCTGATGCCATCAGCACCCTCTCCACCCCCCGCATCCGCGCTTCCCGTAAAGGAAAAACGTGGCAGTCCTGTCCATACTCAGCCGCACGGCGTCCCGCCGTAGCGTCCGCGCCCTCGGTGTCGCGTCGGCCACGGCGGCCCTCGCGATCGGCGCCGCCGGCAACGCCGTCGCCTGCAACATCGGCGAGTTCTCCGCCGCCGCCAAGTGCGACGGCGACAAGGGTGTCATCACCGTCACCGACGTCGACCCCGCCGGCATCCCCGCCACCGTCACCGTGTACCTGGAGAACAACGGCGGCGACGCGCAGAAGATCGACGAGCAGGTGGTCAAGGGCTCGCGCGAGGGCAGCACCATCACCTTCGCCGCGGACTGGAAGCCGAAGGCCGAGTACCGCATCCACGTGAAGGCCGGCGGCTACGTCGACGAGGACATCAAGCCGAACCTCGTCACCCCGGCGACCGCCTGCAAGACCGAGGACACCCCGTCCCCGTCCCCGACCCCGTCGCAGAGCTCCTCCGCCCCGGCCGAGGAGACCGGGACGCCGGCTCCGACACCGTCGACGTCGGCCCCCGCCGCCTCCCCGAGCGAGAGCACCGCCCCGGCGTCCGTGCCGAGCAGTGCCCCGTCCCCGGCGGCCGGTGAGTCCAACCTCGCCGAGACCGGTGCGAACTCCAACACCGGCATGATCGTCGGCATCGCGGCGGCGCTCGTCGTCGTCGGTGGCGGCGCGGTCTTCTTCGGCCTGCGCCGTCGCGGGGCGAACGGCAACAGCTGACGCCCTGCCGGCAGCGGCATCAGCTGACCTTTCGTCAGTACCGTGCGAACGGCGGCCCGTCCCCTCGGCAGGAGTCAGGGGGCGGGCCGTCGCCGTGTCAGCCGAACGACGCCCGCTTCAGCCAGAACTCCAGCAACTCCCGCTCGCCGAGCACTTCGAGACCGGGGGCGTCAAGCGGCAGTCTGCGGTAGAAGGCGAGCAGGACGTCCGTGAGGGGCCCCCGCAGCGCGACGGTCGCCTTCTCGTGCCCGCGGCGCCAGCTGAACCCGTCCTCGCCGAACTCGATCAGCCACTCCGCGTTCAGTCCGGGGGCCGCATCGGTCGCGTGCAGATGGATGCTGCGGCCGGGTCCGCGCAGTTCGTTCGCCTCGGGGTCGGTGCCGGTCCGCTGCACGAACTGCACGATCTCCAGCCATTCGTCGATCGCGTCGGCGGCCACCTCGGGCGCGACCCGGTAGGGCTGTCCCGCGGCGAGCACGGCGTCCGCGCGGTGAACGGTGACCTCGTGCGTCATCCGGCGCGCCCAGAAGCCCGCGTCGTGCCGGGCGCCCCACGACCACACCTTCGCGTCCGGCCCGGCCTCGCGCAGCGCGGCGACGACCGTCTGCCCCGACTCCGCCAGCCAGGCGCCCAGCGCGGCGGCGTCGCCCCGGGCCCCGGGGCCGGCCGCGTCCGGCACCTGCTCGTCGGGGACGTTCTCCCGGGCCCGGGTGCGCACCAGCAGCTCCGCCCAGCGCAGGGCGCCTCCCGTGTGCCGGACCAGGTCCTCCAGCGACCAGTCCGGGCAGGTCGGGACGGTGGCGGCGAGATCGGTGCCGGAGGTCACCAGGTCCCTCAACTGCTCCACCTGGTGGGCGATCTCGTCGCAGTAGCGTTCGTGTGCCGGTGACGTCATGATCCGCATCCTAGGAGCGGACGATCACCCGAGCACCACGATTTCCGTCCCGTCGAACTCCACCCCGACCGTGTCCCCGACCTCCGGGGCCGCCCGCAGCGCGCACGCCGCCTCCAGGCGCGGCGCTCCCTCCGGCTGGAGGTGGACGGCGACATGGGTACCGCGGAAGGTGCGCGCGGCGACCGTGCAGCGCAGTCCTGCGTCGGCGGGCACGATCCTGACCCCGGCGGGCCGCACGAGCACGGTCCGCGCACCCTGCGGGGCGTCCTCGGGGACCGGCACCTTGCCCCAGGGCGTGGCCGCGACCTGCCCGGCCACCGTCGCGTCGGCCACGTTGTCGAAGCCGAGGAAACGGGCCACGAAGGCGTCCGCCGGCCGCTGCCACACCTGAAGCGGCGTGCCCTCCTGGGCGATCCGCCCGTCCCGCATCACCACCACCCGGTCGGCGAGCGCGAAGGCCTCCGACTGGTCGTGCGTCACGGCGAGCACGGTGGTGCCCAACAGGCCGAAGAGCTCGCGCAGTTCCACCACGAGCCGCTCCCGCAGCGAGCGGTCGAGCTGGCCGAGCGGCTCGTCCAGCATCAGCAGCCGGGGCCGGGGCGCCAGCGCCCGGGCCAGCGCGACCCGCTGCTGCTCACCGCCGGAGAGCGCGGCGACGGAGCGGCGGGCGGCGCCCGGCAGCCCGACCAGCTCCAGCAGCTCCCGTACGTCCTGCTGCTGCCGGGACCGCGACGCCCCGTGCATGCGCGGGCCGAAGGCGATGTTGCCGGCCACGTCGCGCTGCGGGAACAGCTGGTGGTCCTGGAACATCAGCCCCACCTCGCGCTTGTGCGCGGGCACCCCGGCCTGGTCGCGCCCGTCCAGCAGCACCTGCCCGGCGTCCAGCCGCTGAAGGCCGGCGACGGCGCGCAGCAGCGTCGACTTGCCGCTGCCGCTGGGCCCCAGCACGCACACGACCTCGTGCTCGGCGACATCCAGGTCGACGGCGTCGAGCACGGCCCGCCCGCCGAAGCGGACGGTCGCGTCCCGCAGACTCAGCAGCATCGTCAGAACTCCCCGCTCCGGTCGGTGCGCAGCCGCTCCAGCACCACGAGGGCCACGGCGCACACCACCATCAGAATCGTCGACAGGGCCATCGCCTGCCCGTAGTTCATGTCTCCGGGCCGCCCGAGCAGCCGGGCCACGGCGACCGGAAGCGTCGGGTTGTCGGGCCGTGCGATGAACACGGTCGCCCCGAACTCGCCCAGCGACACGGCGAAGGCGAACCCGGCGGCGATCAGCAGTGCCCGCCGCACCATCGGCAGGTCGACCTCCCGCCACACCCGCCACGGCGAGGCCCCGAGCACCGCCGCCGCCTCCCGCAGCCGCACGTCCACCGCCCGCAGCACCGGCAGCATGGTCCGTACGACGAAGGGGACGCCGACCAGCGCCTGCGCGAGCGGCACCAGGATCCAGGAGGACCTGAGGTCCAGCGGGGGTTCGTCCAGCGCGATCAGGAACCCGAAGCCGACCGTCACGGCGGACACCCCGAGGGGCAGCATCAGCAGCGCGTCGAAGCCGCGCACCAGGCGGCCCGCGTCCCGCCGGGTCAGCGCCGCCGCCGCCAGACCGCCGACGACCACGGCGACGGCGGTGGCGGCGAGGGCGTACTGGAGGGAGTTGCCGACAGCCTCGATCGGCGGGACGAGGAAGGTACCGCCGTCCTCGTGGGTCAGCGCCCGGTAGTAGCCGAGGCCGCCGCCGAAGGACCGCTGGACCAGCACGGCGAGTGGCAGCACGACGAGGACGGCGACGGTGACGAGGACGCCCGCCAGCAGCCCCCACTGCCCGGCCCCGCGCGGCCGGCGCGCGGTGCGGGAGGCGTCCACCAGCCTGAGGGCCGTCTCGCGCCGCCGTACCGTCCAGGCGTGCACGGCGAGGATGGCGCAGACCGCCGCGAACTGGATCAGGGTGAGCACGGCGGCCGTGGACAGGTCGAAGATCTGCGAGGTCTGCCGGTAGATCTCCACCTCCAGGGTGGAGAAGGTGGGGCCGCCGAGGATCTGGACGACGCCGAAGGAGGTGAAGGTGAACAGGAACACCATCAGCGCGGCGGCGGCCACGGCGGGCCCGAGCGCCGGCAGGGTGACCCGCCGCCAGGCCCGCAGCGGGGACGCGCCGAGCATCCGCGCCGCCTCCTCCTGGCGCGGGTCGAGCTGGGCCCACAGCCCACCGACGGTGCGGACCACGACGGCGTAGTTGAAGAAGACGTGCGCGAGCAGGATGGCCCACACCGTGGTGTCCAGCCGTACGCCCCACAGCTCGTCGAGCAGGCCGCCCCGCCCGACGAGCGCCAGGAACGCGGTGCCGACCACTACCGTCGGCAGCACGAACGGCACGGTCACCACGGCCCGCAGCAGTTGCTTGCCGGGGAAGTCCAGGCGGGCGAAGACATAGGCGCCGGGCAGGGCGACCAGCAGCGTGAGCGCGGTGGAGGCGAGCGCCTGCCAGGTGGTGAACCACAGCACGTGCCGGACGTCGGACTGGGCCAGGACGTCCGCGATCCGCCCGAGCTGCCAGACCCCGTCGACCTCGAGCCCGCGCGCGACGATCGCGGCGACGGGGTAGGCGAAGAAGACCGCGAAGAACGCGACGGGACCGGCCATCAGGGCCAGCCGTGCCGCGCCCCCGCCCCGCCGCCGGGGGACGGCGGGGCGGGCGGCCTTGGCCGGTCCGGTCACTTCAGGAGGAGTGAGGTCCACGACTTGACCCACTGGTCACGGTTGTCGGCGATCTTCTCGGGGTCCAGGGTCTGCGGGTTCTCGGCCTGCGGCCCGTACTTCACGAACTCCGGCGGCACCTGGGCGGCTTCGCGCACCGGGTACACGAACATGTTCAGCGGCATGTCGTCCTGGAACTTCTTGCTGACCAGGAAGTCCAGCAGCGCCTTTCCGCCCTCGGTGTTCTTCGCGTTGCTCAGCAGGCCCGCGTACTCGACCTGACGGAAGCAGGTGCCGGTGGCGACGCCGGTCGGCGCGGTGTCCGGCTTCGGATCGGCGTAGATCACCTCGGCGGGCGGCGAGGACGCGTAGGAGACCACGAGGGGACGGTCGCCCTTGGCCTTCTTGCCGCCGGCCGAGCCGGAGAACTCCTCGTTGTACGCCTGCTCCCAGCCGTCGACGACCTTGACGCCGTTGGCCTTCAGCTTCTTCCAGTACCCCTCCCAGCCCCCGTCCCCGTACTTGGCGGCGGTGCCCAGCAGGAAGCCGAGGCCGGGCGAGGAGCTGCCGGCGTCCTCGGTGACGAGGAGGTTCTTGTACTCCGGCTTGATCAGGTCGTCGAAGGAGTCGGGCGGGGTCAGCTTGTGCTCGCTGAAGTACGCCTTGTCGTAGTTGACGCAGATGTCACCGGTGTCGATGGGGGTGACGCGGTGCTTGTCCTGGTCGACCCGGTACTCGGGCAGGATCATGTCGGAGCCCTTGGGCTCGTACGGCTGGAACAGGCCGTTGTCCAGCGCCCGCGACAGGAGGGTGTTGTCGACGCCGAAGAAGACGTCGCCCTGTGGGTTGTCCTTGGTGAGGATGGCCTTGTTGACGGCCTGCCCGGCGTCGCCGTCCTCGAGGACCTTGACCCGGTAGCCGGAGCTCTTCTCGAACTCGGCGATGACGCTCTTGGACGCGGCCCACGAGTCATGGCTGACGAGGGTCACGGTCCTGGCACCGGCGGACCCCTGGTCGTCGCCGTCGGACGACGACGATCCACAGGCGGCCAGGCCGCCGACGAGACCGAGCCCGACCGCCAGGACGCCGGCCTTCTTGGTGATGCTCACGGAATTCCTCCTGGGTTACCAGGAGAAGACGCGGCCCCGCCCGGACCCCTTGGCGAGGGACCCGGGCAGGGCGCAACAGCTCGAGTGATGACCGATCTCCCTACCCAGAATGACCTGGGCCAGGTTCGGAGGGTCTGCGGCCGGTGCCGCACTCTCAGCGCTGTGGCGCTCCCCTGTCGGAATATGAAGATGTCTGAAAACGCGGGTGTACGCCGGTCAGACTACCGCTCGCCGGCGGCGAGCTGACCACACGCCCCGTCGATCTCCTGGCCACGGGTGTCCCGGACGGTCACCGGCACACCGTGCGCCTCGATCGCCGCGACGAACGCCTTCTCGTCCTCGGGCCGTGAGGCGGTCCACTTCGAGCCCGGCGTCGGGTTGAGCGGGATGAGGTTGACGTGCACCGGCTTGCCCTTGAGCAGCCGTCCGAGCCGGTCGCCGCGCCACGCCTGGTCGTTGATGTCCCGGATCAGCGCGTACTCGATGGACAGCCGGCGCCCGGACTTCGCCGCGTACTCGAACCCGGCGTCCAGCACCTCACGCACCTTCCAGCGCGTGTTGACGGGGACGAGGGTGTCGCGCAGCTCGTCGTCGGGGGCGTGCAGGGAGATGGCGAGCCGGCACTTGAAGCCCTCGTCGGCGAACCGGTGGATCGCGGGGACGAGACCGACCGTGGAGACGGTGATCCCGCGCTGGGAGAGCCCCAGCCCGTCGGGCTCGGGGTCGGTGAGCCGACGGATGGCCCCCACGACCCGGTTGTAGTTGGCGAGCGGCTCGCCCATCCCCATGAAGACGATGTTGCTCAGCCGCGCCGGTCCGCCCGGCACCTCGCCGTCCCTGAGCGACCGCATGCCGTCCACGATCTGGTGCACGATCTCGGCGGTGGACAGATTCCGGTCGAGCCCGGCCTGCCCGGTCGCGCAGAACGGACAGTTCATGCCGCAGCCGGCCTGGGAGCTGATGCACATGGTCACCCGGTCCGGGTAGCGCATCAGCACGGACTCGACGAGCGTGCCGTCGAAGAGCTTCCACAGCGTCTTGCGGGTGGTGCCCTGGTCGGTCGACAGATGCCGGACGACCGACATCAGCTCCGGCAGCAGCGCTTCCCGCAGCCCTTCGCGCGAACCGGCGGGGATGTCGGTCCACTGCTCGGGATCGTGCGCGTACCGCGCGAAGTAGTGCTGCGAGAGCTGCTTCGCACGGAACGGCTTCTCACCGATCGCGGCGACGGCCTCCTTGCGCTCGGCAGGGCTGAGATCGGCGAGATGCCGCGGCGGCTTCTTGGCTCCGCGCGGGGCGACGAATGTGAGTTCTCCGGGATTAGGCATGACCTTCCCAGTGTCGCAGATCCACCGGGGTGGCCGGGCCGCCCTCAGAACAGGCCCGCGACCAGGGCGACGACGGTGCTGGCGTACTGCTTCGTGCGGTGCCACGGTCCGCAGTAGCGGCGCACTCGGCGCCGGCCCCCTTGATCGAGCAGGGCCTTGCACCACACGCAGGGCAGGTCGCCGTGGTATCTGCCGTCGTCTCCCCGTCTCGCCTGCGCCATGGCGGAACCCTAGACGATCACTGGACGACCGCAAAGAGAACGGCCCCCGCCCTGTTCGGGCGGAGGCCGTTCATCGGAACCGTGCAGGTCAACCCGACCCGACGAAGATCACCAGCAGCATCCACACCACCGGTGCCGTCGGCAGGAGGGAGTCGAGGCGGTCCATGATGCCGCCGTGGCCGGGCAGCAGGGTGCCCATGTCCTTGATGCCGAGGTCCCGCTTGATCATGGACTCGCCGAGGTCGCCCAGCGTCGCGCTGACGGCGACGGCGAGGCCGAGCAGCAGGCCCTGCCACCAGGTGCCGTCGTCGATGAGGAACTGCATGCACAGCGCGCCCGCCACCATCGAGAACGCCACCGCGCCCAGCAGACCCTCACGGGTCTTGCCGGGGCTGATGCGCGGGGCCAGCTTGGTCCTGCCGAAGCGCCAGCCGACGGCGTACGCGCCGGTGTCGCTGACGACGGTCAGTATCAGGAAGACCAGGACCCGCCAGGCACCGTCGTCCGCCATGAGCATCATCGCGACGAAGGTGGCGAGGAAGGGCACGTAGAACGCCGCGAACAGGCCCGCCGTGACGTCCTTGAGGTAGCCCTCCGGCGGCTCGGTCATCCGCCACACGAGGACCGCCAGCGCCGTGAGCGCCATGGCGACCCACGCCCCCTCGGCACCGCGCACATACCCGGCGACCACCATCGCGGCGCCGCCGATCGCGAGCGGCACGAGGGGCGCCTTGATGTCCTTGCGCTCCTGGAGCCGCGAGGTCAGTTCCCACAGACCCACCACGACGGCTGTCGCGACGACGCCGACGAAGACGGCCTTGACGACGAACAGCGACGCGATGATCACGACGCCGAGCCCGACCCCGACCCCTATCGCGGAGCCCAGGTCGCGCCCCGCGCTCTTCTTCTGCGGCTGCTGCTGCGGCGACGGCTGCGGCGGCTGCTGGGCGTCGGGCATGGGCTCCGGATTCTGCGGCACCGCCGCATACGGCTGTGCCGACGGGGTCTCGCCGCGGTGGGTGTCGTCGCGGAACGGCTCGTCTCGGAACAAGGGGCCGCTCAGCCGAGCGGCCCCCTGGTCGCCATCCTGGTCTCCGCCGTGTTCGGGTACGTCGGGCACGATGGGCATGGGGCGAGTCTGCTGCGCGTTGTGCGCATCGTACGCGGGACCCGCCGGGGCAGCCCCCTGGAGGGGCCCCTGGTCGGACGGCCCCCAGTACCCGGCTTGTGGCGGCGCTCCCCAGGAAGAGTCGTTCATCAGACCTCGAGCAGTTCGGCTTCCTTGTGCTTCAGGAGCTCGTCCACCTGGGCGACGTACTTGGCGGTGGTGTCGTCGAGCTCCTTCTCCGCACGGCGGCCCTCGTCCTCGCCGACCTCGCCGTCCTTGATCAGCTTGTCGATGGCGTCCTTGGCCTTGCGGCGCACGGAGCGGATGGACACCTTGGCGTCCTCGCCCTTGCCCTTGGCGACCTTGATGTACTCGCGGCGGCGCTCCTCGGTGAGCTCGGGGAACACCACCCGGATGATGTTGCCGTCGTTGCTCGGGTTGACGCCGAGGTCGGAGTCGCGGATCGCCTGCTCGATGTTGCGCAGGGCGCTCTTGTCGAACGGCGTCACCACGGCCATGCGCGGCTCGGGCACGGAGAACGAGGCCAGCTGGTTGATCGGCGTCGGCGCGCCGTAGTAGTCGGCCACGATCTTGTTGAACATCGCCGGGTGCGCACGGCCGGTGCGGATCGCGGCGAAGTCCTCCTTGGCGACCACGACGGCCTTCTCCATCTTCTCCTCGGCCTCGAGGAGGGTCTCTTCGATCACCACTTGCTCCTGCGTGTCTTGAGTAGGCCCGGCTGCGGTCCTTGTCGGAGCTGCGGCCGGCTGCGTCGCGTCTTCTTCCTGCACGGTTCCCGACCGGCGGGACAATGTCCATCCCCCGGCCCGGCCCCGTCCCGTCCGTCCCCCGGACAGGTGGCGTCCGCGGACGGGGATGGTTCTCCGGTCAGTCCCGGTTGCCTTGGTCACCCACAAGCGTGCCGATCTTCTCACCCTTGACGGCGCGGGCGATATTGCCCTCCTTCAGAAGTTCGAAGACGACGATCGGGAGGCTGTTGTCGCGGCAGAGCGTGACGGCGGTGGCGTCGGCGACCTTCAGGTCGCGGGTGATGACCTCGCCGTACCCGAGCGCGTCGAACTTCACGGCGTCCGGGTTGGTCTTCGGGTCGGAGTCGTAGACCCCGTCCACGCCGTTCTTGCCCATGAGCAGTGCCTCGGCGTCGATCTCGAGGGCGCGCTGGGCGGCGGTGGTGTCGGTGGAGAAGTACGGCATGCCCATACCGGCGCCGAAGATGACCACGCGGCCCTTCTCCAGGTGGCGCACGGCGCGCAGCGGGATGTACGGCTCGGCGACCTGGCCCATGGTGATGGCGGTCTGCACGCGGCAGTCGACGCCCTCCTTCTCCAGGAAGTCCTGGAGGGCCAGGCAGTTCATCACCGTGCCGAGCATGCCCATGTAGTCGGAGCGGGCGCGGTCCATGCCGCGCACCTGCAGTTCGGCGCCGCGGAAGAAGTTGCCGCCGCCGATGACGACGGCGATCTGCGCGCCGTCGCGGACGACGGCCGCGATCTCGCGGGCGATGGCGTGCACCACGTCGGGGTCGACGCCCAGGCCCCCACCGCCGGAGAAGGCCTCCCCGGACAGCTTCAGCATGAAGCGGCCGCGTACTTTGTCGTCGTCGCTCTTCTCGGCCTTGGTGGTCATGGAGATCTCGCCTCTTTTACGTGGGTCACACACACGAAGAAGGCCATTGCCGGCGGGGGCGGGTTTCGCATCCCATACGCGGCAATGGCCTCCTCGTCAGATCTGCTGTCGTCCGCCGCCACGCGCATGTGCACAGCGGCAGACGGCAACGGCGCGGACGACTGCTGTCGACCCTACCGGGGTCGTGCGTCCGTCGCGGTACGGACTCAGATGCCGACCTTGATGCGCGAGAAGCGCTTCAGGCTGACACCGGCCTCGTCCAGCACCTTCTGCACGGACTTCTTGTTGTCCAGGGCGTAGGGCTGGCCGAGCAGGGTGGCGTCCTTGAAGAAGCCGTTGAGGCGACCCTCGACGATCTTCGGCAGGGCGGCCTCGGGCTTGCCCTCGGCGCGGGTGGTCTCCTCGGCGACGCGGCGCTCGGACTCGACGACCTCGGCCGGGACGTCCTCCTTGGAGAGGTACTTCGGCGCGAAGGCGGCGATGTGCTGGGCGACGCCCTTGGCGATCTCGGCGTTCGGCTTGTCCAGCTCGACGAGGACACCGATCTGCGGGGGCAGGTCGGGCATCGTGCGGTGCATGTACGCGGTCACGTAGCCGCCCGAGAACTGCGCGAAGCGGTCCAGGACGATCTTCTCGCCCAGGTTGGCGTTGGCCTCGTCCACGAACGCCTGGACGGTCTTGCCGGGCTCGATCTCGGAGGCGAGCAGGGCCTCGAGGTCGGCCGGGGCGGCCTTGGCGACGTGCTCGGCGATGGCCTTGGCGACGTTCTGGAACTTCTCGCCCTTGGCGACGAAGTCCGTCTCGCACTTCAGCTCGACGAGGACGCCCGAGGTGTTGTCGTCGGCGATGATCGAGACGACGGCACCGTTCTCGGCGGAGCGGCCCTCGCGCTTGGCGACGCCCTTCTGGCCCTTGATGCGGAGCGCCTCGACGGCCTTCTCGACGTTGCCCTCGGCCTCGTCCAGCGCCTTCTTGCAGTCCATCATGCCGGCGCCGGTGAGCTCGCGAAGCTTCTTGACGTCGGCGGCGGTGTAGTTCGCCATGAGTCTGTGAGTCTTTCTGGAAGTCTTGAAAGATCGGAGATCCGCACGGGCCCGCGATCGGCAGGACCGGATCGCGGGCGTCATGTCGGCCTACGGGTGAGCGGCGGGGGCGGGGTTCATGCCGCCCCCGCCGTCAGCACCGTGGGTCAGGCCTGCTCGCCCTCGGCCACCTCGGTGGCGGCCTCCTCGACGGCCTCGGAGACCTTGGCGTCGGGGGCGGGGGTCTCGGCGGCGGCCTCGACGGCCTCGTCCTTCTTCTCGCCCTCGAGCAGGTCGCGCTCCCAGGCGGCCAGCGGCTCGCCGGCGGCCTTGTCGCCCTTGCCCTCGGTGGCGACACCGGAGCGGGCGATGAGGCCCTCGGCGACGGCGTCGGCGATCACGCGGGTGAGCAGGGTGACGGAGCGGATCGCGTCGTCGTTGCCCGGGATCTTGTAGTCGACCTCGTCGGGGTCGCAGTTGGTGTCGAGGATGGCGACGACCGGGATGTTGAGCTTGCGGGCCTCGCCGACCGCGATGTGCTCCTTCTTGGTGTCCACGATCCAGACGGCGCTGGGCACCTTGGACATCTCGCGGATACCGCCGAGGGTCTTCTCCAGCTTGGCCTTCTCGCGGGAGAGGACCAGCAGCTCCTTCTTGGTGAGGCCGGAGGCGGCCACGTCCTCGAAGTCGATCTGCTCGAGCTCCTTCAGGCGCTGCAGGCGCTTGTAGACGGTCGAGAAGTTGGTGAGCATGCCGCCCAGCCAGCGCTGGTTGACGTAGGGCATGCCGACGCGGGTGGCCTGCTCGGCGATGGCCTCCTGCGCCTGCTTCTTGGTGCCGACGAACATGACCGTGCCGCCGTGGGCGACGGTCTCCTTGACGAACTCGTAGGCGCGGTCGATGTACGACAGCGACTGGAGCAGGTCGATGATGTAGATGCCGTTGCGCTCGGTGAAGATGAAGCGCTTCATCTTCGGGTTCCAGCGACGGGTCTGGTGACCGAAGTGGACGCCGCTCTCCAGCAGCTCCCGCATCGTGACGACGGCCATGGCCGTATCTCCTTGGTGTTCTCGGTTGTGCCGCGGAAGCCGGACGGCTTCCGCGCCTGACGCCCGCGATGCGCCGTGCCACAAGGGACCGAGGGGCGCTGGCACGAGCTTTTGACGGCCTCGTGTCGGGGCGTGCGAAGTCGACCCGGTCACCCGGATCGCCACCAGAAGTGTACGGGACCCGAGGGGCACCGGGTGACGCAGCTGTCCACAACCTGCGAGTGGTCCACAGGGCCGGGCCCCGGCGGGCCGTGGTGCGGGACGGTTCCCGTATGCGAGCGAGGCGATGTGCGGGTCTGTGGACGTGGGTGGCGATGGCACTGCCGGTGGCCGTGACGGCGCCGGTTCCGGCGGCGGAACCGGCTCTGCCGGTGATACCCGCGGCGGTCGCCGGGGCGGGTCCGGTGCGGGAGCCGGGCCCGGTGGTCCCGGCCGTGGCCAGGTTCTGGCCGGTCGGCAGCCGGCCCGCGGTCCTGCGGGGCTGGGAGCCTCCGGCGACGCCGTACGGCCCGGGGCACCGCGGTGTGGATCTGGCCGCACCGGCCGGGACCGCCGTACGGGCGGTGGCCGCGGGGACGGTGTCCTTCGCGGGACGGGTCGCCGGCCGGGGCGTCGTCTCGCTGGAACTGACGGGAACGGGCGCTCCGCCGCTGCGAACGACGTACGAGCCGGTGCGGGCGTCGGTGCGGGCGGGCGACGAGGTCGCCGCGGGAGAGGTGCTGGGCACGGTGGAGCCGGCGGGCTCCCACTGCGCGGCCTGTCTGCACTGGGGTGTGCGGAGAGGGGACGTCTATCTGAACCCGCTCGCACTGCTGCCGCCCTGGCTGCTCGGCTCGGGCCCGTCGAGACTGCTGCCGGTGCTGGGCGTCCCCCTCCCCGCCGGGCCGGGGTGACGGGCGGCCCGGGGGCCGCGCGCCGGAGCTCGCGAGACCCCCGAAGGGCTCAGCCCCGGACACCTCGCAGCACCATGGCGACCGCCGCCTCCGTGATCGCCGCCGGCTCCTCGGCCGCCCCCAGCTCGATCCGCCGCACGGCAGCGTCCACGACCCCCTGGAGCAGCATCGCCGCGAGCCGTGGCTGCTCGTGCCCCATCTCGCCCAGCGCCTCGACGATCATGGCGACCAGGCCACCGTGCGCCGCCCGGATCTTCTCCCGGGCACCGGCGTCCAGCTCGCTCGCTGAGATGGCCACCACGGCGCGGTGCCGCCGGTCCCCGACCAGGTCGAGCTGCCGGCGCACATACGCCTCGACCCGGCCCTCGGGCGTCGTCTCGCGCTCCATCGCCGCCTCGACCTCCGCGGCCCAGACGGGGAAGTCGACGGCGCACAGCTCCTCGACGACCGCCGCCCGCGACCGGAAGTACTCGTAGACGGACGAACGGGCGAGGCCCGTACGCTCGGCGAGGGCGGGGAAGGTCAGCGCCTCCGTCCCGCCGTCGGACAGCAGGGAGCGTGCCGCGTCCAGCAGGGCGGCACGCTGCATCGACCGGTGCTCGGCCACGGAGGCCGCTCGAATCCTTGGCACGTCACCACTTTACGGAGACGTGCCCCCGTAGGGGACCCCACCGCCCGGTACGGCGTCCTGCACCGCACCCCCGCATACGGCCGTCCGGGGGACGTCCGGCCGGGTCAGCGGCCGAATGCCGCCAGCTTGGCGCGCAGTTGCAGTACGGACTTGGTGTGGATCTGGCTGACCCGGCTCTCGGTCACACCCAGCACGTTGCCGATCTCGGCCAGGGTGAGTCCCTCGTAGTAGTACAGGGTGACGACGGTCTTCTCGCGGTCCGGCAGGGTGTTGATCGCCCGCGCCAGGAACCGCCGCAGTTCCCGGTCCTCGGCGATCTCCACCGGATTGTCGGCGGCGGTGTCCTCCAGGGTGTCCATCAGGCTGAGCCGGTCCCCGCCCTCGCCCCCCGTGTGCAGCAGCTCCTCCAGGGCCACGACGTTGGCCAGCGACAGCTGGCTGAAGACCGCGTGGAGGTCCTCCACGGCGATGCCCATCTCGCCGGCGACCTCGCCCTCCGACGGGGTCCGCCGCAGTCGCGCCTCCAGCGTCGCGTAGGCCCGCTCGACGCTCCGGGCCTTCTGGCGCACGGACCGCGGGATCCAGTCCAGCGCCCGCAGCTCGTCGATCATGGCGCCCCGGATCCGGGTGATCGCGTAGGTCTCGAACTTGATCTCCCGGTCCACGTCGAACTTCTCGATCGCGTCGATCAGCCCGAACACCCCGGAGGAGACGAAGTCCGCCTGCTCGACGTTGGGCGGGAGTCCCACGCTCACCCGGCCCGCCACGTACTTCACCAGGGGCGAGTAGTGCAGGATCAGCTGTTCCCGCAGCCGCTCGTCGCCCGTCGCCTTGTACGACCGCCACAGCTCGTCGAGCGTCGAGGGGGCGGACGGTCGCACGCTGCCACCGTCGCGGGCGGCTGGGGGGAGCGCCGCCCGGTCGGACCCGGAGGTGTGCTGGGGCATTCGTCGCCTTGTGCCGTTCTGCCGTGATGCGGTGCCCGGGGTGGGGCCGCCGGTCTGCTGTCTGGTTGTCGCCTGTGTCGCCTGTCTGCGTGGGGGTCCTCGTGAGCGTAGCGTGACTGGACTGTCGCGGTGTGCGAAGGACGGCCGGGGGGTCGTACGCAGATACGTTCCGCTGAACGCCCTTCAGGGGGGACGGTGATCGCCGAGCGTGGTCGCCCGGGTCGCCCAACTGCCGGAATCCCCAAGGGCGTCGGGCTTCCCCCGGACGGCCGAACACGCTCGGTCAGCACGGGCCGCGACCGCCGCGGACCGGGACCGTCGTCTGGCGTGTCAACTTCCAGACATCGCCGTGTCGTTCGACGTAACCGAGTGCTCGAAGCTCGTACAGTCTCGCGACCGCGTCGTCCTGCGTGGTCTGCGCACGGCGCGCGATGTCGGCCACCGCCGCCGTTCCAGGGGCGGGGAGCGCCGACAGGACCTGCCGGGTCCGGGGGTCCAGCAGGTCGGTGGGGAGCACCGGTCCCCGCCGCTCCGGGGCCAGCTCGCCCATGTCGCCGACCAGTTCCACGATCTCCGCGGCGTCGGTGACCAGGACGGCGTCGCCGCGCAGCAGTTCGTGGACGCCCGCGGACAGCCCGCTGGTGGCCGGCCCGGGCACGCCCATGGTGTGCCGGCCCAGGCGCTGGGCCGCGCGTGCCGTGACCAGCGAGCCGCTGCGCAGGGCGGCCTCGACGACGACGGTGCCCCGGGTGAGCGCGGCGATGACGCGGTTGCGCAGGACGAATCTGCTCGGCGTCGGATGGTCGCCCGGTGGCAGCTCCCCGACGACCAGCCCCTGTTCCGCGATCCTGGTGATCAACTTGGTGTGCCCGGGCGGGTAGGGGCGGTCGACCCCGCAGGCGAGGACGGCCGCGGTGGCGCCGCCCGCAGCGAGGGCGCCCCGGTGCGCGGCGCCGTCGACGCCGTAGGCTCCGCCGGACACCACGACCCAGCCGCTTTCGGCGAGGCCTGCGGCGAGGGCGGCCGCCATGTGGGCGCCGTACTCGGTGCAGGCGCGGGCGCCCACGACCGCCACCGACCGCAGCGCCCACATCCGCAGGCTGGGCCGGCCGCGCACCCACAGACCGAGGGGCCGGGCGTCCCCCAGGTCGTCGAGCTGCCGGGGCCACTCGGCGTCGCCCGGCGCCACGAACCGCACCCCGGCCGCCCGCGCGACGGCGAGGTCCGCGCGCGCGTCGGCTCCCGCGGCCCGGGCGCAGAGCCCGGCCCACCGTTTCGCGCTCACGCCGGGCAGCGCGCGCCCGCCCTCGCGCAACCGCCGCACCACCTCCGCGACCCCGCGTTCCCTCACCCACCGCCCGCCGGTCTCGTCGCCGGGCTCGATGACCCGCGTGAGGAAGACCCGGCCGAGCAGCTCACCTTCCGCGGGCTCGGCACCCGTGGGTTCCCCCGCGCCCACGCCGTCTCCCCCGCTCATGTCAGCGCCCCCAGCGCCATGGGCACGCCGCGCGGCACCCCCGTGCGCAGCTGGAGCGCCAGGGCGACGTCCCCCGCGTCGGGGCGGTCGTGGCCGACGAGGTCCGCGACCGTCCAGGCGACGCGCAGCACCCGGTCGAGGCCCCGGGCCGTGAGCACGCCCCGTTCGAGGCAGCGTTCCGCGTCGTCCAGGGCACCGGGCGCGGCGTGCCAGCGGCTGCGCAGCTCGCGCCCGGGAATTTCGCTGTTCGTGCGCCAGGGGGTGCCGGCGAGGCGGGCGGCGGCCCGTTCGCGGGCCCCTCGCACCCGGTCGGCGACCGTCGCGGTGGAGTCGCCCCTGGCGCTGCCCCCCGCCAGCTCTCTGCGCGTGACCCGGTCCACCTCGACGCGGAGGTCGACCCGGTCGAGCAGCGGGCCGGACAGTCTGGCCTGGTAGCGGCGGACCGACGCGGGCGGGCATTCGCACAGGTCGTCCCTCTGCGAGAAGCGCCCGCACGGACAGGGGTTGGCGGCCAGCACCATCAGGAAGCGCGCCGGGAAGCGCACCACGCCGGCGCTGCGTGCGATGACGACGTGCCCGGCCTCCAGCGGCTGGCGCAGTGCGTCGAGGGCGTGGCTGCTGAATTCGGGTGTCTCGTCCAGGAAGAGAACACCCCGGTGTGCGAGGGACACGGCGCCGGGCCGTGCCACGCCGGGCCCGCCGCCGACGAGGGACTGCATCGTGGCGGAGTGGTGCGGCGCGCAGTACGGGGCGACGTCGACGAGGGGTTTGCCCGGCGGCAGCAGGCCCGCCACCGAGTGCACGGCGGTGACCTCCAGCGACTCCGTCCGGTCCAGCCGGGGCAGGATCGCGGGCAGCCGTTCGGCGAGCATGGTCTTGCCGGCGCCGGGCGGTCCCTCCAGGAACAGGTGGTGCCGGCCGGCCGCGGCGACCTCCACCGCCGTACGCGCCGAGGTCTGGCCGACGACGTCGGCGAGGTCGTGCTCGTGGTCGTGGTGGGCCGCGCCCATGCCGTGCATCCCCGTGGCCGCGCCGGTGCCTGGCATGCGCAGGCCGGCCAGGAGCGGGTCGGGCCCGCCCGGCCGGTCCTGATCCTCCTCCGGCACGGGTTCGTCGGCGAGGACGGCGATCAGCTGGCGCAGGCTGCGCACGCCGAGGACGGAGACGCCGGGCACCAGGGACGCCTCGGCGGCGGCGCACTCGGGCACGACCACCTGCTCGTACCCGGCCTCCGCCGCGGCCAGGACCGCCGGCAGGATGCCCCGCACGGGGCGCACCCGTCCGTCCAGGCCGAGCTCTCCGATCATCACGATGTCGGCGAGCACACGCGGGTCGATCCGCTCCGCGGCGCCCAGGACACTGGCGGCGACGGCCAGATCGAACCCGCTGCCGCTCTTGGGCACCGACGCCGGACTGAGCCCCACCGTCAGCTTCTTCTGCGGCCACTCGGCGCCCGAGTTCACCACCGCCGCCCTGACCCGGTCACGGCTCTCGGTGAGGCTCTTGTCCGGCAGCCCCACGAGCGTGAACGCCGCCACGCCCGGTTCGAGGTCGGCCTGGACCTCGACCACCACGCCCTCGACGCCGACCAGCGCCACGGAGCACGTACGCGCGAAGCCCATCACGCCACCCCCCGCGCGTGCTCGACGACGGGCGCCCCGCGCCGTGGCAGGAGCACACCCACCAGGTCGATACGGACGCCTCCGGGCGGTGCTCCCCCGTGGGTCTGGATCCAGCGCTCGGCGAGCCGGCGCAGCCGCTCCGCCTTGTCGGGGTTCACGGCGGTCATCGGGTGCTCGAAGGCGCCGCCCCTGCGGGTCTTGACCTCGCAGACGACCAGGACGTCGCCGTCCCGGGCGACGATGTCGATCTCGCCCGTCCTGCCGCAGCGCCAGTTGCGTTCCAGGACGGTCAGTCCGGCCTCTCCCAGCCGGCGGGCGGCGAGCGTCTCGCCGTACTTGCCCAGCGCACTCCGTGCGTTCATGTCGGCACCACCTCCGGCACCAACGATCACGCAGACGGTCCAGTCCTGTGACGCACGGTGAACTACTCACCGGTTGTGGAAAACTCCGTCACCCACACGGGCGGGGAGGCTCACCCGCCGGGAAGCTCGAGGTCGCTCTTGTTGAGCTCCTCGATGTTCACGTCCTTGAACGTCAACACCCGCACCTGCTTGACGAAGCGGGCCGGCCGGTACATGTCCCACACCCAGGCGTCGGCCATGGAGACCTCGAAGAACACCTCACCCTGGACCGAGTGGACCTGCATCTCGTAGTCGTTGGTGAGGTAGAAACGCCGCTCGGTCTCGATCACGTATTTGAACAGACCGACGACATCGCGGTACTCCCGGTAGAGCTTGAGCTCCATCTCGGTCTCGTACTTCTCGAGGTCCTCGGCGCTCATGGCATGTTCCCCTTCAGCCGTGCGATCCCCCCATTGTGCGCCAGTCCCGCGCGCCCCTAGACGATTTCGGTGTCCAGGGTCACCGGCCCGGCGGGGGGACCGTCGTCGAGCAGCGTGCGCAGCAGCTCGGCGAGTCTGGTCGGATACACCGTCTCATGGGCGCGGGTCAGTTCCCGACACGTCCACCACCGTGCTCCGGCGACGCTGCGCCGCTCCAGTTCGGTCAGGCCCACGGCCTCGGTCGCGGTCTGGGTGGTGCGGGCCAGGTAGTACCACTCGTCCTGGTCCCAGCGGCGGCCCGCGAAGGGGAAGGAGCATCTGCGCCGCCAGAGCACGGGGCCGAGTTCGACGTCGGTGATGCCGGTCTCCTCCTCCAGCTCCCGCCGCGCGGCCTCCTCACGGGTCTCGTCGCCCTCCACGCCGCCGCCGGGGGTGAACCACCAGTCGTCGGCCGGGTCGTCCGGTTCGTGGCCGTGCAGCAGCAGGATGCGGTCGTCGGGGTCCAGCAGCACCACGCGGGCGACCTTGCGCAGCCCGCCCTCGCAGGTGTCCTGGCCCGCCGCCGGTTCAGCGGCCACCGGTGGGCTCCGTCCGAGTCCGGGCGCGGGAGGCGGCGCCCCGTCTGGCGATCGGACCGTACGCGGCGCCGCCGAGGATCAGCACGGCACCGGCGATCACGAGGGCGACGACCGTGCGCAGCGGTCCCGGCGAGGAGAGGCCGCCGCCCAGGGCCTCGAAGCCCGACGGCCGTTCCAGCATGCCGTTCATGGGCCACACGACGGCGTCCACCCGGGCGTCCACGGCGGAGCGTGCCACGGTCCCGCCGGCGGCGTCGGTGAGGTGGGCCGTGGAGTCCACGGAGTTGTCGCGCTCGTCACCGAGCAGGAACAGACGCCCCTCGGGGACGGTGACGGTCGGGAAGTTGCTGATCTCGGCCGGTGTGCCGGCGGGCAGATAGGGCTCGTCGATCACCTTGCCGTTGACCTTGAGCTTGCCCTCCTGGCAGCACGAGACGGTGTCCCCGCCGACGGCGACCACGCGCTTGACCATGGGGGCGTTGGCCCAGGTGGCGTCCTTGAAGACGACGACGTCGCCGCGGTGGACGTCCGTGCCGTCGATCCGCTGGGCGAGCACCCGGTCACCGGCGTGGATCGTCGGCGTCATGGAGCTGGTCGGCACGGTGTAGGGCCGGTAGACCACCGCTCCCCAGGCGAAACCGCCGAGGAACAGCACCAGACCGAGTGCCACGGCGATGCTGGACAGCCGCTGCCCGGTCCTGCCGGCCGCCGGGGCCGTGCTCGCGCCGCCGCCGTGCGGGGCCGTACGTGTCGTGCTCTCGCCACCCATGGAAGCGCACCTTACCGGGCGGTACCCGAACGGGGCAGCCCCTCCCGGGTCCGGGATCCACCGGACCGGAAGGGCGTGCTCCGCGGTGCGTCAGCGGGTCTCGGCCGGGGCGGTCCGCCTGCGGCGCCACCAGACGACGGGGACGACGCCGGCCAGGGCGAGGCCCTGGGGTGCGACGGTGAGCGCGGCGGCGGCCGTCGCCTGGTTCTTCAGACCGTCCTGGTCGAAGGTCTCGGGGACCGGAAGCGTGTCCCAGTGGCTGACCGGCCAGGCGACCACGATGGCGCGGCCGACGACCTCCTTCACGGGGACCATGCCGCCGTGCTTGTCGCCCTGGTTGTAGCGGGAGTCGGCGGAGTTCTGCCGGTGGTCGCCCATGACCCAGATGGAGCCTTCGGGGACCTTCACCTTGAACCGGCCGCCCTGGTCGTCGTCGCTGCACGGCGTGTTGCCGGGGTAGACGTACGGCTCGTTCAGCGCCATGCCGTTGACCTTGAGCGGGCCCGTGCCGGTGCACTCGACCGTGTCGCCGCCGACTCCGATGACCCGCTTGATCAGGTCCTTCTCGTCCGCGGACGGCATCAGGCCGATCCAGCTCAGGACCGTCTGCAGCGCGTTCGGCTCGGGCGTCGGCTCGCCCGCCAGCCACATGTCGGGGTCGTGGAAGACGACGACCTCGCCGCGCTCGGGTTCCGAGCCGAACCACGGGGTGAGCTTGTCGACCAGGACGCGGTCACCCTCGGTGAGGGTGTTCTGCATCGATGCGGAGGGGATCGAGAACGCCTGCACCAGGAAGGTCTTGATCAGCAGCGCGAGCACCAGCGCGATGCCGATGAGGATCGGCAGTTCCTTCCAGAAGGAACGCTGCTTCTTGGCCGCGGCGCGCTTGGGGGGCGGGGTGCCGCCCACTCCCTCGTCGTCGGTCCCGTTCTGTTCGTCCGTCACCCTGTCGTCCTCGGCCGTCCCGGAGTCGCTCGCGAAGGGCTGGGTGCCGTCCGCGGACGGGCCGGCCGCTTCCGTGGGGCGTCCCGGGTGTTCCTCGCCGTCGTGTCCGGACCGTGCGCCAACCGCCACATCCCCCACGCCAACTCCTTACTCTCTGCCACCGCCTGCCCCGTGTCCGGCGCAGGCCCACCACTCCCATAACGAGCGGGAGTTCCGCAGGGATCGGGAGTTGAATCATCGCGTTCGGATCGTCGGGGGCAACCCTATGCGACACGGCGGAGGCAGTGGCCGAACCGGAGGCCGCGTCGGACACGGACGCGTACGTCTCCGGCTCGTCCAGCGTGGTCCAGTGACCGAACGGCCAGGCGATCACCATGGCCCGGCCCACCACCTCGTCCTCGGAGACCGTGCCCTGGTCGGTGTCCTGGTGGACGCGGGAGTCGGCCGAGTTGGACCGGTGGTCGCCCATCACCCACAGCCGTCCCTCGGGGACGGTGACGTCGAAGGGCGTGGTGGAGGGGACGTCGCCGGGGTACAGGTAGTCCTCGTTCAGGGGAACGCCGTTGACGGTGATCCGTCCCTGGGCGTCGCAGCACTTGACGTGGTCCCCGCCGACGCCGACGACCCGCTTGATGAGGTCCTGCTCGTCGTCGGAGGGCAGCAGGCCGATGAAGGCGAGGCCGTCCTTGACCTGCTTGACGACGACGGGGTCGTCCTTCTTGGTGGTCTGCTCGCCCTGGAGCCAGCCGCCGGGGTCGCGGAAGACGACGACGTCCCCGCGCTGCGGCTCGGCGCCGAACCACGGGGTGAACTTGTCGACGAGGACGCGGTCGCCGATCCGGATCGTCTGCTCCATCGAGCCCGACGGGATGACGAAGGCCTGGACGAGGAAGGTCTTCAGGACCAGCGCGATGAGGACGGCGACGCCGACGAGGAGCGGGATCTCCTTGACGGCACCGCGTCTGCGGCGGCGCTTGACCTTGCGCTGGAGTTTGCGCCGCTCGGCGCGCGACCGGCCGCCGGACGGGGCGGTGGCGCGCCGGGATCCGGTGGGCAGAAGGTCCTCCGCCGGGCTGCTGGGCGCCCCGCGGGGCTTGCCCCGGCTACCCATCGGCGCCCTTGACGGGCGGCGCCGGCGCGGGCACGCGCGCGTAGGCGTCCGGACGGCCGAGGCGGGTGGCGTGCCCGAAGGGCCACACGATCCAGTCGGCCCGGCCGATCACCTCGTCCACCGGGACCATGCCGCCGCCCGGCGAGCCCAGGTGGTCGCGGGAGTCGCTGGAGTCGCCCCGGTGGTCCCCGAGGACGAACAGGGTGCCGTCGGGCACGACGACGTCGAAGGGCACGGTGGACGGACGGTCACCCGGGTAGAGGAACGCCGACTCGTCGACCGACCGGTCGTTCACCTTGACCCTCCCCTCCTTGTCGCAGCACACCACGTGGTCCCCGCCCACACCGACAACGCGTTTGATGTAGTCGCCGTGCCCGAAGAACCCGGTGCCGTCGAAGACGACGATGTCGCCCCGCTGCGGCCGGTTCCCGAAACGGTACGCCAACTTGTTTACGAGAACCCGGTCGCCGATCCTCAATCCGCGCTCCATGGATCCGCTGGGAATCTGGAAGGGACGCAGTACGAAGGTGCTGAACAGCAGCAGACAGCCGAGGAGGGCGAGCAGGGTGACGGTGATCCGCCCGCCCGGCACCCAGTCGGCGATCCACGCCGAGAACGCGGAACGCGACCGTCCCTCCGGGCCCCCGGCGTCCGAGGGCTGCTCGGTGCCGGAAGGGCGGGAGGAGCGGTCGCGCTCCGTGGGCTGTGCTTCGGTGTCCATCGGAGCCAGATGTTATCCGGCTCCGCCGTGGACCTCGGAGTGCGCTCAGCTCTCGCGCTTCTCCTTGATCTTCGCGGCCTTGCCGCGCAGCTCGCGCAGGTAGTACAGCTTGGCGCGGCGCACGTCACCGCGGGTGACGAGCTCGATCTTCTCCACGATCGGGGTGTGCACCGGGAAGGTGCGCTCGACGCCGACGGAGAAGGAGACCTTGCGGACCGTGAAGGTCTCGCGGACGCCGGCACCCTGGCGGCGGATGACTACGCCCTTGAACTGCTGCACACGGGAGCGGTTGCCCTCGATGACGCGGACGTGGACGTTGACGGTGTCGCCGGGGCGGAAGGACGGGACGTCGCTGCGCAGCGACGCGGCGTCGACAGTGTCGAGCAGGTGAGACATTTCGTCTGCTTTCCTCGCTGATGCCACAGGTCATCAACGGAAACTAGGTGTTTCGGAATCGGGGTCGTGCGGGTCGGGACGGGCGTCGTGTCCCCCTGTGGCAGGGGCGCGCTCCGGACGGACGCACAACAGCGGCCTATTGTTCCACGCCCGGCGTCCTGCGCCAAAATCGGCCGTACAGTTCGCCGTCGGGGTCGGGCTGCCAGCCCAGGATGGAGAGCATCTCGCGGTCCTTCTTGTCGAAGGCCGAGGGCTCGCACCGCTCGATCAGGTCGGGCCGGTTGGCCGTCGTGCGCCGCAGTGCCTCGTCGCGGCGCCAGCGGGCGATCTTGCCGTGGTGGCCGCTGAGCAGCACGTCCGGGATGCCGCGCCCGCGCCACAGGGGCGGCTTGGTGTGGACGGGGCCCTCCAGCAGGCTCGCCATGGCGCCGGGCGCGAAGGAGTCGTCGCGGTGGGACTCGGCGTTGCCCAGGACACCGGGCAGCAGCCGTGCCACGGCCTCCGTGACGACCAGCACGGCCGCCTCGCCACCGGCCAGGACGTAGTCGCCGATGGAGACCTCGTACACGGGCATCCGGGTCGCGTACTCGTCGATGACGCGGCGGTCGATGCCCTCGTAGCGGGCCGGGGTGAAGATCAGCCAGGGGCGCTCGGAGAGCTCCACGGCGAGTTTCTGTGTGAAGGGCCGGCCGCTGGGGGTGGGCACGATGAGGGCGGGCTCGCCGGAGCCCGTCTCGTAGCCGTCGGCCAGCACGGAGTCCAGCGCCTCGCCCCACGGCTCGGTCTTCATCACCATGCCGGGGCCCCCGCCGTACGGGGTGTCGTCGACGGTGTTGTGCCGGTCGTGGGTCCAGTCGCGCAGGTCGTGCACCTGGACGTCGAGCTGCCCGCGCGCGCGTGCCTTGCCGACGAGGGAGACGTTCAGCGGGTCCAGGTACTCGGGGAAGATCGTGACGACGTCGAGCCGCATCAGCTGTCATCCCCGGCGGCGTCACGCGAGGAGGCGACCTCGGCCCGGTCGTCGATCAGCCCCGGCGGCGGGTCGACGACCGCGCGCTGTTCCTCCAGGTCGATCTCGGTGACGATCTCGGACACGAACGGCACGTAGACCTCGCTGCCGTCGGGGCGCTCCACGACGAACAGGTCCTGGGTGGGCAGGTGCGAGATCTCGGTGATCCGCCCGACCTCCTCGCCGTCCGTGGTCACGACGTCGAGGTCGATCAGCTGGTGGTCGTAGTACTCGTCCTCCTCCTCGGGCAGCTCGTCGGGGTCGACGTCGGCGATGAGGAGGGTGTTGCGCAGCGCCTCGGCGGCGGTGCGGTCGCTCACCCCGGCGAAGCGGAGCAGGAGGCGGCCGCTGTGGACCCGGCCGGTCTCGATGGTGAGCGGGCCGACGGAGGCGGGGTCGGTGGTGAGGACGGCCCCGGGCCCGAGCCGCAGTTCCGGCTCGTCGGTGCGGACCTCGACGGTGACCTCGCCCTTGATCCCGTGGGCGCGGCCGATGCGCGCGACTACCAGCTGCACTGTGCTTGATCTCCTGTCATACGACTGCGGGCCGGGGACGGCCCAGTGGCCTTCCCCGGCCCGAGCCGGTGCTGCGTTGCGAAGCGTCAGCGGACGTGGTCCACGTCGACGAGGTCGACACGGACACCGCGGCCGCCGATGGCGCCCACGACGGTGCGCAGGGCGCGTGCGGTGCGGCCGTTGCGGCCGATCACCTTGCCGAGGTCGTCCGGGTGGACCCGGACTTCCAGGACGCGCCCGCGGCGCAGGTTGCGCGAGGCCACCTGCACATCGTCAGGGTTGTCGACGATGCCCTTCACGAGGTGCTCGAGAGCCTCCTCGAGCATGCTCAGGCCTCGGTCGACTCGGACTCGGCGGCAGCCTCGTCCTTCTTGTCGGCCTTCTTCTTCTGGGTGATGGCCTCACCCTTGCCCTCGTCGTCGCCACCGAGCGCCTCGAAGGACGGACGGGCCGACTTCTCGGCCGGCTGCAGCAGCGGCGCCGGGGCGGGCTCGCCCTTGAACTTCTGCCAGTCGCCGGTCTTCTTCAGGATGGCGAGCACGGGCTCGGTCGGCTGGGCGCCGACGCCGAGCCAGTACGCCACGCGCTCGGCGTCGACCTCCATCACCGACGGGTTGTACGTCGGGTGGTACTTGCCGATCTCCTCGATGGCCCGGCCGTCACGGCGGGTACGGGAGTCGGCGACGACGATGCGGTAGTGAGGCGAACGGATCTTGCCCAGACGCTTCAGCTTGATCTTGACTGCCACGGGAGTGGATTCTCCTGGATTGACGTGGTTGGGCACGGCGAGGAAGCCGCGTGGGGTTGCGGTACCCGAGTGCCCGACGGACGCGTCAGCCGGAGGAGAGAGGGGTCCTGTTCGGCTGTCGAGTACAGCTAGCCATTCTGCCACATGCCGCCGGGCCCTCCCGACCGAGGGCTCTGCGCGGTCCGGCCGCCACGAGCAGCCGGACCGTCAGCTCGCCGCCGCGCCCACCACCTCCGGGATGCGGAACGGCTTCCCGCAGCCGCCGCACACGATCGGGGCCTGGGCCAGGACCGACGGGACGACGCGCACATTGCGGCCGCAGTCGCAGACGGCCTTGACGCGCACCCCGCCGCCGGAGGATCCGTGCCGGGCGGCCGGGCCGCGGAAGCTGCGGGCCGAGTCCGTCGCGGTCGCGGCGGTGTGGGCCTTCAGCGCGCGCTGGAGGCGGTCGATCGTCGGGCGGTAGCGGCGCTTCGCCTCGGGGGTGAGCGTGACCAGGGAGAAGCCGCTGCTGGGATGCGGTTCCTCGGGATGGTCCAGGCCCAGCTCCTCGGCGATCGCGAGGAATCGTCGGTTGTGGTAGCGACCGGCGCGGGAGGTGTCGCGCACTCCGCGCGCGGCTGCGATGCCGTGGACTGCCTCGTGAAGCAGTCGTTCGAAGGAGAGTTCGTGCCCGCAGGCGGACGACGACTCTCCGATCAGGGACTCGGGCGCGGCAAGATCGGGCAGCTCGGGGTGGTGCCGCTGAATGTCGGCCCACGCCTGCGCCAGCTCTGCGGCGAGAACAGGTGGTGTCGTGCTCACGTAATGACAACGAGCCGGGGTGCCGCTGTGTTCCTATTCCGGGGCATCCCAAATAATTTGCACGTACCCGTCAGTTGCCGCTGATGCGTCCCGACGAGGGCGGGTGCGCTGATCTGCGGAGAAGCCGCACAGCTCGTACCAAGCTGGTGCGTAGTCCGACGTACGCGCCGGCGCGTAGCACCCGTCCACGCGCCGGGGTGCGTGGGGCTCGCTGACGCGCAAGAGGCGTTTCGGCCGCCGTCGCGGAGACAGGGCGCCGCCCGGGCGGGCGCGTCGACGGGCGTGACGTTACCGGGTCGGCCTCCGGCGTGCGGCACCGCCCCTCCCCGGGAGCGCTCGGGGCGCCGTGGACCGTGCGCACCGCCCGTCGGTCTTGGCCGAAACCGCCTCTGCGGTCCCACCGCCACCCGCTGTCATCGCCGAGCGACACGTTCAGGCCATCCGCCGGCGACGCCGCACGGGGGCTACCGCGCGTACCGCGCGGCCAGGCGCACGTTGCCGGGAAGTGAAATCTCGCCACTCGGGCCCGGATCGGGCAAACCGGCCCTCGCTACCACTGGACGCCACGGCGAGCCGGGAGTTACCTGGCATACGGGGGGAGTGCGAGCGCACTGCACGGGGGCCAGGGAATCGGGCACATCGGCAACGGTCGGCGATTGGGGCACTTTCCTATGACACCTACGCTCGTGCGGCAGCACTCATCCCACGCGAGGGCGACGCCCGGCGTGGACCTGGATGCACGCGCGCGTGACTGGTCCGAGATACAGGAGCGGATGCTCGTACCGCTCTACGAGGCGGTCTACGAGCGACTGGACGTCGGCGGCGGCACCCGGATGCTGGGCCTGGGCTGCGGATCCGGCCTGGCCCTGCTGATGGCCGCGTCCCGGGGCGCGGCGGTGACCGGCGTGGACTCCGGTTCCCCGGAGCGCCTGGCCCTCGCACGGCGGCGGCTGCTGTCCGAGGCGCCGGAGCCGCACGGCGCATCCGCGCGCTCGGCCGCCCGGATCGTCGAGGGCGCCCCCCGCGACGCGCGGGACCCGGCCGGGCCCGCGTTCACCGTCGTGACCGCCTTCGAGCCGATCGGGTGCCTCGCGGGCGACGCGGAGGGCTTGGGCGGGCTGCTGGCCGAGGCGACGCCGCTCGCCGTGCGCGGAGCGGCCGTCGTGCTGGCCGGCTGGGGCCCGCCGGAGCGCTGCGCCACGACGTCCGTGCTGCGGGTGGCAACCAAGCTGGCGGACCCGCTGCGCAGCCCGGGCAGCTGGCGTCCGGCCCTGCGCGACGACCTGGAGGAGGTCGCCCACCGGGCCGGACTCGCACCGGACGGTTCCGGTCGCGTGGCGTGCCCGTTCGGGTACGCCGACCTCGGCAGCGCGGTGCGCGGGCTGCTGTCGACGGGGCTGTTCGACGCGGCGATCGCCGCCACCGACCAGGAACAGGTGGACAAGGAGCTGACCGAGGCCCTCCATCCCCACCGGCGGCCGGACGGCACGGTGTGGATGCCGAACGTGTTCCGCTACCTCGTGGCCCGCACACGCTGACGGCACGCGAGGCGGGCGCCGCTCACGCCTCGGGGCCGTCCTTCGTCAGCCGGGGGATCCCGGCGATCCGGTACGCGTCCGCCTCGTCCAGCGTCTCGTTGGCCAGCAGCGCCTCGGCCAGCGCGTCGAGCTGGACGCGGTGGTCGCGCAGCTTGCGGACGGCCTCCTCGTAGCACTCGTCGACGACGCGCCGCATCTCGTCGTCGATGGCGTTCAGGGTGCCCGGGGCGGCGGCCAGCCCGTAGGCCTGCTGGGCGTCGCCGGGCAGCGCGGACAGCCGGCCGACCTGCTCGCTCATGCCCCAGCGGCCGACCATGCCGCGCGCGATCCGGGTGACCTGTTCGAGGTCGCTCTCCGAGCCGGTGGTGATCACGTCGTACACGACGTGCTCGGCCGCCATCCCGCCGAGCGCGCCGATGATCCGGCCCCGCAGATACTCCTCCGTGTACGCGTACTTGTCGGCGTCCGGCGTCGACAGTGTCACGCCGAGCGCCCGTCCGCGCGGCACGATGGTGATCTTGCGAACGGGGTCGGCGCCCGGTTGCAGCATGCCCAGCAGGGCGTGCCCGCTCTCGTGGTAGGCGGTGCGCCGGCGTTCCTCCTCGGGCATCACCAGCGGGCGTTCGGCGCCGAGCTGCACCTTCTCCAGGGCCTCGGAGAGGTTCGCCTGCGTCACCCGGTCCTGCTTCCGCTTGACGGCGAGCAGGGCCGCCTCGTTGGCGAGATTGGCCAGTTCGGCGCCCGTCATCCCCGGCGTCGTCCGGGCGACCTGGGCCAGGTCGACGTCCGGGGCCAGCGGGATCTCCCGGGTGTGGATCTCCAGGATCGCCTCCCTGCCGTCCCGGTCGGGCGGCGAGACGCTCACCACCCGGTCGAAGCGGCCCGGGCGGGTCAGGGCCGGGTCGAGGATGTCGGCGCGGTTGGTGGCGGCGATGACGACGACGCCCTCGGAGCCCGAGAAGCCGTCCATCTCGGTGAGGATCTGGTTGAGGGTCTGCTCGCGCTCGTCGTGGCCGCCCATGCCGGAGCCTCCGCCGCGGGCCCGGCCGATGGTGTCGATCTCGTCGATGAAGATGATCGACGGCGCCACCTTCCGGGCCTCGGCGAACAGCTCCCGCACCCGGGAGGCGCCCACACCGACGATCATCTCGATGAACTCGGACGCGGACGCCGAGAAGAACGGCACCCCCGCCTCGCCGGCCACCGCGCGCGCCAGCAGCGTCTTGCCGGTGCCGGGCGGGCCGGTCAGCAGCACGCCCCGGGGCATCTTGGCGCCCATCCGGCGGTAGGCGCCGGGGTTCTTCAGGAAGTCGACGACGTCACTCAGCTCGCCCTCCACCTCGTCGATGCCGGCCACGTCCGCGAAGGTGGTGCGCGGCTTGCCCGCCTCCAGCTCGACCGGCTTGGGCGGCGCCTTGCGGCCGAGCATGCCGCCCGCACCGCCGCCCATCGCCCCGCGCATCCGCCGCGCGATGACGATCCACAGGACGACCAGGATCAGCATCGGGGCGAGCGCGATCAGCAGGTTGGCCAGGAAGCTGCGGTGCTGGACCACCGGCTCGGCGGTGACGGTGACGCCGTGCCCGGTCAGATCCGCCCAGAGCTTGTCGTCCGCGAACGTCGGGCGCTCGGTCGTGAACTTGGTGTACGTCCCGTCGCCCTCGGGGTTGTCCCGGGCCTTCTTCAGCTGGCCCTGGATCGCGTCGCCCTTGGCGTAGATCTTGCTGACGTTGCCCTCGTCGACCTGCTTGCTGAACTCGGTGTACGAGATCGTCGGCTCGTCGCCCTCGTTGAAGAACGACAGCACCAGGTTGGCGATGAGATAGACGACCAGCGCGGCGAGGACCAGGTTCCACCAGCCGCCGCGCATTCTGCGCCCACCGGACGGCCGCTTCGGCGGCTCGTCGGGCGTGCCCTCGGTGCGCCAGGGCGGCTCGGGGGCCTTGCGCGGCGGGGACGGGTTGGTCATACCGGGACGTTACGACAGGAAAGCCCCGCGGGCATGCGGGTGTACGGCACCGGGGGCGCCCCACGCCGCTGCGCGGGACGCCCCCGGTGACGTACGGACGACGGTGTCAGCCCATGAACTTCTTGAACTCGTCGGGCAGCTCGAAGTCCTTGCCCCCCTGCTGCGGCAGACCGAAGGCGTTGCCGCCCTCGGCCGCGGCGGCGCGCCGGGCGGCCTCCTCCTGCTCCTGCTGCTTGCGCTTCATCGGGTTGCCGGAGCGCTGCTTGCCCTTGGCCTGCTTCTGCTTCTTCTTCTGCCGGCCCGGACCCCCACCCATGCCGGGCATCCCCGGCATACCGGGCATGCCGCCGCCCTGGGCCATGCGGGACATCATCTTGCGGGCCTCGAAGAACCGCTCGACCAGGCCCTTCACGGCGCTGACGTCGACACCGGAACCCTTGGCGATACGGGCGCGGCGCGAGCCGTTGATGATCGTCGGGTCCTGACGCTCCCCCGGGGTCATCGACTTGATGATCGCGGCGGTGCGGTCGACGTCCCGCTCGTCGAGGTTGTTGATCTGGTCCTTGATCTGCCCCATGCCGGGCAGCATGCCGAGCAGCTTCGAGATGCT
Organism: Streptomyces sp. NPDC032940; assembly: GCF_040636935.1. Classification (NCBI taxonomy): domain Bacteria; kingdom Bacillati; phylum Actinomycetota; class Actinomycetes; order Kitasatosporales; family Streptomycetaceae; genus Streptomyces; species Streptomyces sp. NPDC032940. The sequence goes on from NZ_JBEZVJ010000015.1 coordinate 149,985, forward strand.
GCCCATCTTCCTGACCTGCTCCATCTGGGCCAGGAAGTCGTCCAGGGTGAAGTCCTGGCCCTTCTTGGACGCCAGCTTGGAGGCCATCTTCTCGGCCTCTTCCTGGCTGAACGTCTTCTCCGCCTGCTCGATCAGGGTGAGCAGGTCACCCATGTCGAGGATGCGGGAGGCCATCCGGTCCGGGTGGAAGGCGTCGAAGTCGTCCAGCTTCTCGCCGTTCGAGGCGAACATGATCGGCTTGCCGGTGACCGAGGCGATCGACAGGGCGGCACCACCGCGGGCGTCACCGTCGAGCTTGGACAGCACCACGCCGTCGAAGCCGACGCCGTCGCGGAAAGCCTCGGCGGTGTTGACCGCGTCCTGACCGATCATCGCGTCGACGACGAAGAGGATCTCGTCGGGGTGGACCGCGTCACGGATGTCCGCGGCCTGCTGCATCAGCTCCTGGTCGATGCCCAGGCGGCCGGCGGTGTCGACGATGACCAGGTCGTGGACCTTGGTCCTGGCGAACTCGATGGAGTCCTTGGCGACCTGCACCGGATCGCCGACGCCGTTGCCCGGTTCGGGCGCGTACACCGCGACGCCGGCGCGCTCGGCGACGACGCTCAGCTGGTTGACGGCGTTGGGGCGCTGGAGGTCACAGGCGACCAGCAGCGGGGAGTGGCCCTGCTCCTTGAGCCAGCGGCCCAGCTTGCCCGCGAGGGTGGTCTTACCGGCACCCTGCAGACCGGCGAGCATGATCACGGTCGGCGGCTGCTTGGCGAAGCGCAGCCGGCGGGTCTCGCCGCCGAGGATGCCGATCAATTCGTCATTGACGATCTTGACCACTTGCTGCGCGGGATTGAGCGCCTTGGAGACCTCGGCGCCGAGCGCGCGCTCCTTGACGTTCTTGATGAACGTCCGGACGACCGGCAGGGCCACGTCCGCTTCGAGGAGCGCGATACGGATCTCGCGCGCCGTGGCGTCGATGTCCGCCTCGGACAACCTGCCTTTGCCGCGGAGGTTTTTGAAAGTCGCGCTGAGGCGGTCGGAGAGGGTATCGAACACGGTGGCGTCGGTCCTCGGAGTCGGGGGCGGATCTGGGCTGCCCTCCAGGGTATCCGGCCCGGCAGACAATTCGTCCCCGCCCACTGCAGTCATTGGGCGGAGACGGATCCCCGCATGGGCGGGGAACAACCGAGGATCGTGACAAGTACACCGTTCACGAGCGGACCGTCCCCGCGTCGGCGGGGAGCACACCCGATCAACGCACACCACGAGGTCACGCCCGCAGTGTCTCCTCCAGCTTGCGGGCCACCGCCGCCGCCTCCTCGCCCGGCAGCGGCACTCCCGGCGCCTGCGTGACGTAGAACGCATCCACCGCGTTCGCCCCCAGCGTCGAGACATGCGCGCTGCGCACCCGCACCCCCGCGCCCTCCAGCGCCCGCCCGATGCGGAACAGCAGCCCGGGCGCGTCCTGGGCGCGTACCTCGATCACCGTGGCCTGGCGCGACGCGGCCGGTTCGACGGTCACCCTGGGCGGCGGCGGGACCACACCCCGGCGGCGCGGGTAGGCGGCGTCCCGCTCGGCGAGGCGGGCCTCGATGTCGAGGCTGCCGTCGAGGGCGCGGACCAGGTCGGCGCGCAGGCGGGCGGCCTGGGGCAGGGAGCCGTACTCGGCGGCGACCCGCCAGGCCAGCAGCAGGACGGAGCCCTCGACGCCGTCCGGCAGCGGAAGGGAGCGCAGCTCGGCCGTGCGGACGGTCAGGCGGTGCACGGCCAGGACGCCGGCGACGGCGGGGAGCACGCCCGCCTGGTCGGGTACGGCGATCAGCAGCTCCACCCCGAGGGGCTCCCGTTCCTCGGCGTCCGGCTCGGCCTGGGCCCGCAGGGACAGCACCGGCCCGCCCGTGCGGAACGCCTCCACGGCGAGCCGTTCCTGCTGCACGGTGGGCGCGGGGTCCTCGGGTGCCTCCAGGGGGTCCCCGGCGAGAACGGCCGAGACGCGTTTGACCAGGTCGGCGACGAGCGAGGCGCGCCAGGCCGACCAGGCGGCCGGCCCGGTGGCCAGGGCGTCCGCCTCGGTCAGGGCGTGCAGGAGCTCCAGGGTGCCCTGGGTGCCGGCCGCCTCGGCGACGGCGCGGACGGTGGCCGGATCGTCCAGGTCACGCCGGGTGGCCGTCTCGACGAGGAGGAGATGGTGGCGTACGAGGGTGGCGAGGACGGCGGCGTCCGCGCGGTCGAAGCCGATGCGGGCCGCCACGTCCCGGGCGATGGTCTCGCCGGCGACCGAGTGGTCGCCGGGCCAGCCCTTGCCGATGTCGTGCAGCAACGCGGCGACGAGGAGCAGGTCGGGGCGGTGGACGCGGCGGGTGAAGGCGGAGGCGCGGACGGCGGTCTCGATGAGGTGCCGGTCGACGGTCCACAGGTGGACGGCGTTGCGCTGCGGGCGGCAGCGGACCCGCTCCCAGTCGGGCAGCAGCCGGGTGATCAGGCCCTCGGCCTCCAGTGCCTCCCAGACCTCGACGGTGGGGCGGCCCGAGCCGAGCAGGGTCACCAGTTGTTCGCGTGCCTCGGCGGGCCAGGGCGCGGGCAGCGGGCGCGCGGTGGCGGCGAGGTGCCGCACGGCGTGCAGGGAGAGCGGGAGCCCGGCCTGTGCGGCGGCGGCCGCGGCGCGCAGCGGGAGCACGGGGTCGCGTTCGGGGCGTGCGGTGCGGGCGAGCACCACCTCGCCGTCCTGCTCGACGACGCCCTCGGCGAGCGGACTGCGCTCGGCGGCCTGCCTGCCGCCACCGAGCATGGCGCGCAGGCGGGGCCGCACGGCGCGCGACCGGATCACGCGCCCCACCTCCCGCCAGGTGACGTCACCGGCGTACGAGATGACGCGTGCCGCCTCGTACACCTGCCGCAGCAGGGCGTCGGCGTCCAGCAGGCCCAGCTCGGCCGCGACCTGGTCCTGTTCCTGGAGGGCCAGTCGGTCGGTCGCGCGGCCCGTCACCAGGTGGAGCGCGTCGCGTACGTCGAGCAGGCGGCGCCGGGCCTCGGCGAGGCCTTCGCGGGGGGCGTCGGCGAGCCAGGAGGCGGCGACGGCGCGCAGTGCGGTGGCGTCGCGCAGCCCGCCCCGGGCCTCCTTGAGGTCGGGTTCGAGCAGGTACTGCAGCTCGCCCTGGCGTTCGGCGCGCTCGGCGCAGAGTTCCCGCAGTTCGGGGAGGCGTCTGGGGGCCTGGTTGCGCCAGTCGGCGAGGACGGTGGTGCGCAGGGACGCGGTCAGTCCCAGGTCGCCGGCGAGGTGGCGGGCGTCCAGCAGGCCCAGGTGGGCCTTCAGGTCCTCGCCGGCCGTCTTGCGGGCCTCCTGGGGGGTGCGTACGGAGTGGTCGAGGGCGAGGCCCAGGTCCCAGACGGGGTACCAGAGGCGGTCGGCGAGGGCGGCGACCGCCTTGTCGTCGCCGCCGTCGTGCAGCAGGAGCAGGTCGAGGTCGCTGCGCGGGGACAGCTCGCCGCGCCCGTAGCCGCCGACGGCGACGAGCGACACCCCGGTCAGGCCCTCGGTGGCCGCCTCGAAGAGGCCCGCCAGCCAGTGGTCGGTCAGTGAGGCGAGGGCCGCACGGCGCGGCGGCCCGGACCGCGCCCCCTCGGTGAGGAGGCGCAGCCGGGCCGCCGCGTAACCGCCGGGTCCCGAGCTCTCCGCTTCGTCGTTCGTCAGCTCCGTGTACGTCACCCGGCGGCTCCTGTTCCGTCGTCCTGGTTCAGAGCGCGTCGGGACCGCGCTCGCCGGTGCGGACCCGTACGGCCGTGTCGACCGGGACCGACCAGACCTTCCCGTCGCCGATCTTGCCGGTGCGGGCGGCCTTGACGACGACCTCGATCAGCTGCTCGGCGTCGTCGTCCTCGACCAGTACCTCGATACGGATCTTCGGTACCAGGTCGACGGTGTACTCGGCACCGCGGTAGACCTCGGTGTGGCCGCGCTGGCGGCCGTAGCCGCTGGCCTCGGTGACGGTGAGGCCGTGGACCCCGAAGGCCTGGAGGGCCTCCTTGATCTCGTCGAGCCGGTGCGGCTTGACGACCGCGGTGATGAGCTTCATGCGTCCACCTTCTTGCTCTGGGCCTGCGCGGCCGCGGTGGCGGCCGGTGCGGCGGTCCGGGCGGCGCCGCCGCCGGCGCCGCTGAAGTCGTATGCGGTCTCGGCGTGCTCGGCCTGGTCGATGCCGCGGACCTCGTCGTCCTCGGGGACCCGCATGCCGATCGTCCTGTCCAGGGCGAACGCCAGGACCGCGGAGACGACCAGAGAGTAGGCGAGGACGGCGAAGACACCGGCGCACTGCTTCCAGAACTGGTCCAGGCCGCCCCCGTAGAACAGGCCCTGGACGTCGGACTGGCCCTTGCCGCTGGCGAAGAGGCCGACGAGCAGGGAGCCGGCGATGCCGCCGACGAGATGCACGCCGACGACGTCGAGGGAGTCGTCGTACCCGAACCGGTACTTCAGGCCGACGGCCATGGCGCACAGCACACCGGCGATCGCGCCGACGGCGATCGCGCCCAGCGGGGAGACGGCACCGCCGGCCGGGGTGATGGCGACCAGGCCCGCGACGGCGCCGGAGGCGGCGCCCAGCGTGGTGAAGGCGCCGTGGCGGATCTTCTCGTAGGCGAGCCAGGCCAGCATGGCCGCGCCGGTGGCGACCTGGGTGTTGACGAACATCAGCGCGCCGACGCCGTCGTCGTTGCCGAGCCACGAGCCGGCGTTGAAGCCGAACCAGCCGAACCAGAGCAGCCCGGCGCCGAGCATGACCAGCGGCAGGCTGTGCGGGCGCATCGGGTCCTTCTTGAAGCCGATCCGCTTGCCGATGACGAGGATCACGCCGAGCGCCGCGGCGCCGGCGTTGATGTGCACGGCCGTGCCGCCGGCGAAGTCGATCACGCCCAGCTCGAAGGCCCAGCCGCCCGCGCCCCACACCCAGTGGGCGACCGGGAAGTAGACCACGGTGACCCACAGGGCGATGAACAGGGCCCAGGCCGTGAATTTCACGCGGTCCGCGAGGGCGCCGCTGATGAGCGCGGGGGTGAGGACGGCGAACATCATCTGGAAGACCAGGAAGACGAAGACGGGGATCGTGTAGCCGTCCCACAGCTCCGTCAGGCCGATGTTGCTGAGGCCGACCCAGTCGGAGTTCCAGCCGATGAGGCTGCCGGAGTCCGTGCCGAAGGCCATGGAGAAGCCGTAGAGCACCCACAGCACGGTGACGATGCCGAGGCTGATGAAGCTCATCATCAGCATGTTCAGGGTGCTCTTGACGCGGACCATGCCTCCGTAGAAGAAGGCGAGGGCCGGGGTCATGAGCATCACCAGGGCGGAGCAGATGAGCATGAAGCCCGTGTTGGCGGCGGAGATCTGGGTCTCCGCGGCGAGCGTGATGGCTGGAGCCATCGGCGTCTCCTCGTCGTTGTACGGCCCCGTGCGGGCGAAGCCTGAGCGGCAATGAGGGGTGGGCCGGTTATGCGCCACGAGATTGGCGCAGCGCCGTTTCCGTGGGCGCCCCTCGTTGTTTCGCCGCCGTGACGAAGGCGCGGTGCGTGTTACGCGTGGATGAACTGCCGGGTCGGGGCCGGGCGGGCCGTCGGCGTCCCCGGGACCTGCCGGTGGACGCGAGCCGGCCGCGGCGGGCCTTCCGAGTGACCTGGCATGGGGGAGCCGAGTCGGGCAGTTCGGGAGGGCCGGCCGCGGCCGGGGTCTGGGGCGGTCAGACCGCTTCGGCGGTCTCCGGCAGTTCTGCGGCGAGCCGGGCGGTGAGGTCGGTGACCTCCGCCAGGTCGCCGAAATCGCGTACGGCCGTGTCGACGGTCTTGCGGATGCGGGTGTTGACGCGTTCGGAGCGGACCTTCTTGGCGATGGCCATGGCCTCGGTGGCGAGGACGGTGCTCTCCTCGGGCTCGCGGCGCAGCAGGTGCACGGTGGCCATGCCGATCAGATTCAGCGCGTAGGAACGCTGGTGCTCGTCGTCCTTCGAGAACAGCTCCACGGCCCGCCGCATCAGGGGCTCGGCCAGGGAGGCGTAGGTGGGGCTACGGCCGGCGACATAGGCGAGGTCGCGGAAGGAGTGGCTGTTCTCGCCGTGGAGCTCGGCCTCGGAGAAGAAGCGGATCCAGTCGGGATCCGGCTCGTCCCACTCGTCGGCCTCGGTGAAGGTGTCCTCGGCCATGCGCACCGCCCGCTTGCAGCGGCCGGGCTGTCCCATGTTGGCGTAGGCGCGGGCCTCCATCGCGTACAGCATCGACTGGGTGCGCGGGCTCGCGCAGTCCCGGCTGCCGTACTGCGCGAGGTGGATCAGCTCCAGGGCGTCGTCGGGCCGGCCGAGGTGGATCATCTGGCGGCTCATGCTGGAGAGGATGTACGAGCCGAGCGGCCGGTCGCCGGCCTCCTTGGCGGCGTGCAGGGCGAGGACGAAGTACTTCTGGGCGGTCGGCTGGAGTCCGACGTCGTACGACATCCAGCCGGCCAGTTCGGCGAGCTCCGCGGCGACCTTGAACAGCTTGGCGCGGGTGGTCTCCGTCTGGGGCTCCTGGAGGAGGTCGGTCACCTCGTGCAGCTGGCCGACGACCGCCTTGCGGCGCAGGCCGCCGCCGCACTGGGCGTCCCAGCGGCGGAACATCACAGCGGTGGACTCCAGCAGCTCCAGCTCCGGCCGGGACAGCCGGCCGCGCGCACGCGTCTCGGGTGCGGACTCGCGCCCGGAGGAGGCGGCGGGCGGCGAGGGGACGAGCCAGCGCTGCATGGGCTCGATGAGGGACGGGCCCGCGGAGAGGGCCAGCGAGCTCCCGAGGAAGCCGCGCCGCGCCAGCATCAGGTCGCTGCGCGAGAACTCGCTGAGCAGGGCCACGGTCTGCGGGCCCGTCCAGGGCAGGTCGACGCCGGTCGCGGAGGGCGACGGGCGGGTGGTGCGCAGGCCCAGGTCCTCGACGGAGACGACGACGCCGAAGCGCTCGGAGAACAGCTCGGACAGGATCCGCGGGATCGGTTCGCGCGGATTCTCGCCGTCGAGCCAGCGGCGGACGCGCGAGGTGTCCGTCGAGATGTGGTTGGCGCCGAGCTGGCGGGCCCTGCGGTTGACCTGCCGGGCGAGCTCGCCCTTGGACCAGCCGCTGCGCGCGAACCACGAGGTGAGCAGCTCGTTGGGGCGCTTGTCAGCGTGCGTCGCGCTTCCCGCGCTCGTGCCGCCTTCGCCGTTGCCGCTCACTGGAACGCCCCCATCCCTGAGACCACCTGTCGCCGAGTGCGCCAAGCCTTATCAGCATGCCGGTGAACCGGGCCCTCCGTCCGGCGTACGCCACCCTTCGAACGGAGTACCGAGTTGCCTCCGGCATACCCACAAGTGCATGTGCCCCAAGGCCTCATGCACACAAAGTAATCCTACGATCACGGGCGCTGCCACGGCGATTCGGGAATCGCCACCATTCGCCACCCCTTCGGATGAACCCCCGGTGGCCTGCACACGATTCACTTGACACAGGCCGACCGGGAGACGGTGCGAGGGGGCTCACCGGGGCGTGCGCCGCCGGGCGCACCACCCGGAACGCTTCCGGGCGCCGCCTGAACCGCGCCGGGCCGGGGAGTGAGGCACACAGAGTCACGCGACACGTCCGCTGCGTAACCGTCGCTGCGTCGGAACCGTTGGAGGGGGCATGGGCTTCACGATCGGCATCGGGACCAGTCGGGGCACGCGCGACGTCCGCTCCGGCACACGCCGCCGCGGCCGCGTGCCGGAGACCACCGCCGTGGCCGAGTTCACGGGACTGTGGGGCTGGGACGTGGTGCCGGGCGCGCGGGCTGCCGCGGGCGCCTGCTCCTGCGGCCGGCGCGACTGCCCGGCGCCGGGTGCCCATCCGCTGGACTTCGCGCCCGAGCTGCCCGCCGGGGCGACGCTGGACGAGGCGAGCGCGGCCTGGGCCGAGTTCCCGGGCGCCGCGGTGATGCTGCCGGTCGGGCGGACCTTCGACGTGATCGAGGTGGCCGAGGCCGCCGGACGCAGGGCGCTGGCGCGGCTGGAGCGCATGGGCCTGCCCCTCGGCCCGGTCGCGGCGACCCCCGAGGGCCGCGCCCACTTCTTCGTCGCCCCGGGGGCCGCCGCCGAGCTGCCCCGGCTGCTCTACCGGATGGGCTGGGACGACCCGACCGCACTCGACCTGCGCGGCCTCGGTCACGGTACGCACATCACGGCCCCGCCCTCGGACCGCGGCGGCCTCGGTCCGGTGCGCTGGCTGCGCCCGCCGGCCCTCGACTCGGCGACCAGGCCGCCGGCGGCGCGACTGCTGCTGGGCACCCTGGCGTACGTGGCCCACCGCTCCCGGGCGTAACCGGGGCCCGGCAGGCCGCCCGGCGCCCGCCGGATCCGGCCCCGCCCGGCACCCGCCCGGCACGACGAAGCGCCCGCTCCCCCGACTGCACCTCGGGGGGCGGGCGCTTCTCCGTGCGCGTACCGGCGCGGGGCCGGCGGGACGTCACTCGCCGATGAGCGCGTCCACGAACGCCGCCGGCTCGAACGGCGCCAGGTCGTCGGCGCCCTCGCCGAGCCCGATCAGCTTGACCGGGACGCCCAGCTCGCGCTGGACGGCGACCACGATGCCGCCCTTGGCCGTGCCGTCCAGCTTGGTGAGGACGATGCCGGTGATGTCGACCACCTCGGCGAAGACGCGGGCCTGGATCAGGCCGTTCTGGCCGGTGGTGGCGTCGAGGACCAGCAGCACCTCGTCCAGCGGGGCCTGCTTCTCCACGACGCGCTTGACCTTGCCGAGCTCGTCCATGAGGCCGGTCTTGGTGTGCAGGCGGCCGGCGGTGTCGATGAGCACCACGTCGGCGCCGACGTCCTTGCCCTCCTTGACCGCGTCGAAGGCGACGGAGGCGGGGTCGCCGGCCTCCGGCCCGCGCACGGTGTGGGCGCCGACCCGCTCGCCCCAGGTCTGCAGCTGGTCGGCGGCGGCGGCACGGAAGGTGTCGGCGGCGCCGAGGACGACGCTGCGGCCGTCGGCGATCAGGACCCGGGCGAGCTTGCCGGTGGTGGTGGTCTTGCCGGTGCCGTTGACGCCGACGACCATCACGATGCCGGGCTTGCCGGTGGCGGGCTCGGTCTTGAGCTCGCGGTCCATGTCGGGGCCGACCAGCGTGATCAGCTCCTCGCGCAGCAGACCGCGCAGCTCCTCGGGCGTGCGGGTGCCGAGCACCTTCACGCGCTCGCGCAGCCGGTCGACCAGCTCCTGGGTGGGCTGGACACCGACGTCGGCGGTGAGCAGCGTGTCCTCGATCTCCTCCCAGGTGTCCTCGTCGAGGTGCTCGCGGGAGAGCAGGGTGAGCAGGCCCTTCCCGAGGGCGTTCTGCGAACGGGAGAGACGGGCACGGAGCCGGACCAGACGGCCGGCGGTGGGCTCGGGAACCTCGATCTGCGGGATCTCGAGCTCTTCGACGACGGGCGGCTCCTCGACACCGACGGGCGCGGTGCCGCCGTCCGGGAGGTCGACCTCCTCTATCGTCCGGCGCGTTTCGTCGCGCGGGGTCTCGGCCTCGTCGCCGACGTGCGGTTCGGCGGGAGGGGCGGTGATGTCGGGCGTCGACGGAGGCGGCGGAGGCAGCTGCTTCTTGCGGCGACTGCCCACGATCAGCCCGCCGAGCGCGCCGATCACGACCACGGCGATGACTACAGCAAGGATGAGGATTTCCATAACCCGTCCAGTATCGGCCATGGGCTCCCGGGACACTCGCTTGTGGCTTCCTCCAAGGGACAAAGGCCACTGGAAGGACTGAGTCGGATCAAAGTACGATGGAAGAGGCCGCGTCAACGCGCGTAGAGTCCCGAACGCATCCTCTCCCCCCACGATCGAGGCACGGACCCCCCACATGAGCAAGACCGCCGAGACAGAAGGCGCCCTGGAAACCCGTGGCATCGAGCAGGTGCCCGATTCGGAGCGCACCGCCCGGACCCGCGAGCTCTTCCCGACCTGGGTCGGCGCCAACATCAGCGTGCTGCTGCTCACGATGGGCGCGAGCCTCGTGGTGGCGTACCACCTCAACTTCTGGCAGGCCCTGGTCGTCGCGGCCGCCGCGCCCGTGGTGTCGTACGGGCTGGTGGGGCTGATCGGCATCGCGGGCAAGCGCGGCGGCGCCCCCGGCATGGCGTTGTCCCGGGCGGTCTTCGGCCAGCGGGGCAACCTGCTGCCGGGGTCGCTGATCTGGATCGCCCGCTGGGGCTGGGAGACGATCAACGCGGTGACCGGCGCCTATGCCGTGCTGACCGTGCTGCACATCGTGTTCGGCATCGAGGCCAACAGCGTGCTGGACATGGTGACGCTGCTCGTCTTCGTCGTCGCGACCTTCGCGATATCCGGGCTGGGCATCAACGCCGTGCAGAAGTGCAACAAGTACGCGGCGTACCTCTTCGGCGTCTTCTCGGTGCTGGTGCTGGGTTACCTGATCGTCGACACCGACTGGTCCGCGGTCTTCGACCGGCCCGCCGGTTCGGTGGCCGCGATGATCACGGGTGTGGGGCTGATCGCCGCGGGCGGCGTGAGCTGGATCCCGTCCGCTCCGGACTTCACCCGGTACCTGCCGCGCACCGCCTCCTCCAAGGGCATCGTGGGTGTGACGATCGGCGGCGCCGGCATCGTGGTGCTGCCGATGGTGCTGATGGGAATGGTCATGGCGGTCTCCACGCCGGACCTGGCCTCCGCCAGCGACCCGGTCTCCTTCCTCGGCGAGATCCTGCCGACCTGGATCGCGGTGCCGTACCTGCTGATCGCGCTGATCGGCATGCTGCTGATCAACTCCATGTCGATGTACTCGGCCGGCTTCACCGCTCAGACCCTCGGCTTCAAGATCCCGCGGCACTGGGCGGTCTCGGTGAACGCCGTGATCTCGCTGGTCTTCGGCGGTGTGCTGATGCTGGTGGCGACCAGCTTCATGGGCTCCTTCATCGCCTTCCTGTCGCTGCTGGCCGTCGCCTTCTCGGCCTGGGTCGGCGTGTTCGGCGCGGACATGCTGCGCCGCCGGGAGTACGACGGCGCGGCCCTCGCCGACACCGGCCGCACCAGCGCCTACTGGTACCGGGGCGGCTTCTCCCCCGCCGCCGTCGCCGCGTGGGCGGTGGGCCTGGCCGCGGGCCTGATGTTCACGACGTCCGACTGGTTCACAGGCCCGCTCGCGGCGAACAACGTCATCGGCGAGTACGGCCTCGGCTGGGTCGCCACGGTGGTGATCTCCGGCCTGCTGTACGCGGTGCTCCCGAAGCCGGCGGTGGTCGTCCCGACGACGCCGGCCGAGGGCACCGAGCACCTGCGCGAGCAGTCCGAGGCCCTGACGGCCTGACCCCCGTGCCGACGCGAAACGTCCCCCTCCGCCCGGCCGGGCTGGGCGGCCATCTACCGGGGCACCCCGCAACTGCACACCGCGTACTCCTTCGAGTCCGTGGTGGACGAGGTCTGCTTCATCTTCGGGCCGATC
>NZ_JBEZVJ010000016.1:0-151640 GCF_040636935.1 Streptomyces sp. NPDC032940
TCCCGGTCGACTGGGATGCCTTCTACGCCGGTACGGGTGCTCAGCGTGTCGAGCTGCCGACCTATGCCTTCCAGCGTGAGCGGTATTGGCTGGCGCCGGGCGCTGGAGCCGGCGACCCGGCGGCCGCAGGGCTCGGACGCATCGGACATCCGGTCCTCACGGCCGGGGTGCGGGTCGGTGATCGGGACGAGTGGCTGTTCACCGGTCGCCTGTCGCAGGAATCCGCACCGTGGACGCAGGACCACGGTGTACTCGGGATGATCGTCGTGCCGGGTACGACCCTGGTCGAACTGGCCGGTGCGGCCGGACGGGAAGCGGGCAGCCCGCTGCTCGACGAACTGGTCCTCGAAGCACCGCTGATCCTGGACGCCGACACGGCCGTCCGTGTACAGGTGACGGTCGGGGAGCCGGATGAGGACGGCCGTCGTCAGGTCGCGATCTACTCGCAGCCCGAGGGAGGGCAGGGCGAGGGAACCTGCCATGCCCGTGGCCTTCTCGCGCAGGACGAAACCCCGGCGGAGACGTCGTGGATGCCGGCCGAGTGGCCGCCCGCGGACGCTGAACCGATCGGCGTGGACGCGCTCTACGCACGGCTCACCGAGCTGGGCTTCGACTACGGCCCTGTCTTCCAGAGTCTGCAGAGCGCCTGGCGGGACGGCGACGAGGTCTTCGCCGAGGTGGCTCTGCCCGACGAGGACACGGAGTCGGCCAAGGGCTTCGGCATCCACCCGGCCCTGTTCGACGCGTCCCTGCACGGCGGGCTCGACTGGCTCGATCTGGGCGACGGATCCGCGCGATTGCCGTTCTCGTGGTCCGGTGTCCGCTTTGGGCAGGGCGGCCTGGCCCGGGTCCGGGTGCGGATCGGTTCAGCGGGTGATTCGTCGCTGCGCGTCGACATCGCTTCCGAGCAGGGTGATCTCGTCGCACGCGTTGCCGAGTTGGCGTTCCGGACGGTCGAGCCGTCGCAGCTCAAGGACACCCGAGCTGAGCACGGAGATGCCCTGTTCCGTCTCGACTGGACCGAGGTCGCGAGTGAGGCCGGCGTCGAGGCGCCCCGGGTCGGCGTCCTCGACGACGCCCTGGAGCAGGCGCTGGCCGAGGGCGCTGCCGCGCCGGACGTGGTCGTCGTCCCGATCGTCGGCTCGGCGCAGGCCGACGCTGCATCCATGCATGCGGTCACCGAGGACACACTGCGTCTGCTCCAGCGGTGGCTCGCCGACGAGCGACTCACCGGGGCCCGGCTCGCCGTGGTGACCCGTAATGCGGTCGCCGTCGGTGAGCAGGCGCCGGACCTGGCGCAGGCGCCGGTGTGGGGCCTGGTGCGCAGCGCGCAGTCCGAGCACCCGGACCGGATTCTGCTGCTCGATGTCGACGGCGACGAAGTACCCGACTGGGGATCCGTCCTCGCGACCGGCGAACCGCAACTGGCCGTCCGCGCCGGGCGGATGTTCGCGCCGCGTCTGACCAGGGCTGTCCAGTCCGGCGACGCAGGACGTTCACCGCTGGGTGCCGAGGGCACGGTGTTGATCACGGGTGGTACCGGTGGTCTGGGTGCGTCGTTCGCGCAGCACTTCGTGCGGGAGTACGGGGCGCGGGATCTGCTGCTGGTCAGCCGCCGTGGAATGGCGGCCGACGGCGCCGAGGAACTGGTCGGTGAGCTCCAGGCGGCAGGAGCCCGGGTCCGTGTCGAGGCGTGTGATGTGGGTGACCGGGAGGAGGTCGCCCGGCTGATCGGTTCGCTGGAGCGGCCGCTCGGCGCGGTTGTGCATGCGGCCGGTGTGCTGGACGACGGTGTGATCGAGTCGCTGACGCCGGAGCAGGTCGAGCGGGTGCTGCGGCCGAAGGTGGACGCGGCGCTGCATCTGCATGAGCTGACGGCGGGTATGGATCTGTCGGCGTTCGTGCTGTTCTCGTCGGTGGCGGCGTTGATCGGCAGTCCGGGGCAGGGCAATTACGCGGCGGCCAATGCCACCCTCGATGCCCTTGCTGCCGTGCGGCGGGCGGAGGGGCTTCCGGCGACGTCGCTCGCGTGGGGTCTGTGGGCCACGGCGGGTGGTATGGCCGGTGGGCTGGGTGAGGCGGAGATCGCCCGGCTGGAGCGTATGGGTACGGCGGCGCTGCCTACCGAGCTCGGTCTGGAGTTGTTCGACCGGGGGTTGGGTCTGGGTGAGGCGTTGGTGGCGCCTGTGTTGTTGGACCCGGTGGCGTTGCGGTCACAGGCTCGTGCGGGGTTGCTTCCGGCGCTGTTTCGTGGGTTGGTGCGGTTGCCGGTGCGGCGTGCTGGTGGGGGTGGTTCGCTGGCGCGGCAGTTGGCTGGTGTTGCGCGGGGTGAGTGGGAGCGGGTTGCTCTCGATCTGGTGCGTGGGCAGGTGGCTGCTGTTCTGGGGCATGGGTCGGGGTCGGTGATCGATCCGGATCGGGCGTTCAAGGATCTTGGGTTCGATTCGCTGGGTGCGGTGGAGTTGCGTAACCGGCTGTCGCAGGTCAGTGGTGTGCGATTGCCGTCGACGTTGGTGTTCGATCATCCGACGTCGTCGGCGGTGGCGCGGCTGTTGGTGTCTGAGGTGGGTGGTGTGGAGCCGGCTGTGGCGCCGGTGCGTGCGAAGCGTCGTCGTTCCACGGTGGACGAGCCGTTGGCGATCGTGGGTATGGCGTGCCGTTATCCGGGTGGGGTGACGTCGCCGGATGATCTGTGGCGGCTGGTGGCGGAGGGCCGGGACGCGATCTCGCCCTTGCCCACCGACCGGGGCTGGGACCTGGAGCGCCTCTACGACCCCGACCCCGACCGACTCGGAACCGTCTACACCCGTGGCGGCGGTTTCCTGCAGGGTGCCGGGGACTTCGATGCCGGGTTCTTCGGGATCAGCCCGCGCGAGGCCCTGGCCATGGACCCGCAGCAGCGGTTGCTGCTGGAGGCCGCCTGGGAAGCCATCGAGGACGCCGGGCTGGACCCGGCCTCGCTGCGCGGCACCGACACCGGCGTCTTCTGCGGTGTGGGCCCCTCCGACTACGCGGCGACCCCGGCGGGCTCCCTGCCGGAACTCGAAGGTTTCCGACTGACAGGCGGCACGACCAGCGTCGTCTCTGGCCGGGTCGCGTACACCCTGGGACTGGAGGGGCCGGCGGTGTCGGTCGACACGGCTTGCTCGTCGTCGTTGGTCGCCCTGCACCTGGCGTCCCAAGCGCTGCACTCCGGTGAGTGCTCGCTGGCCCTGGTCGGCGGTGTGACGGTGATGGCCGGCCCGACCCTGCTCATGGAGTTCAGTCGGCAGCGTGGTCTTGCTCCTGACGGCCGTTGCAAGTCGTATGCGGCGGGCGCGGACGGCACCGGGTTCTCCGATGGTCTGGGCCTGGTCGTCATGGAGCGGCTGTCGGATGCGCGGCGCAACGGCCACCGGATTCTCGGTGTCGTGCGGGGTAGTGCGGTCAATCAGGACGGTGCGAGCAACGGTCTGACGGCGCCGAACGGGCCGTCGCAGGAGCGGGTGATCCGCCAGGCGCTGGCGAATGCCGGTCTGAGCCCCGCCGACGTGGATGCCGTCGAGGGGCATGGCACGGGGACCCGGCTCGGTGACCCGATCGAGGCCCAGGCGCTGCTGGCGACGTATGGCCAGGAGCGGGTGAACGGCCCGCTGAAGCTCGGATCGATCAAGTCGAACATCGGGCACACGTCCGCTGCGGCGGGTGTGGCCGGTGTGATCAAGATGGTGAAGGCGATGCAGCACGGGGTGCTGCCCCGCACACTCAACGTGGACGAGCCCTCTCCGCATATTGACTGGTCTGCGGGTGAGGTGGAGCTGCTGACCGATCCTGTGCAGTGGCCTGCTGATGGGGAACGGCCGCGCCGTGCGGGTGTGTCCTCCTTTGGCGTCAGTGGGACGAACGCTCACGTGATCCTTGAGGAGGCTCCGGCGGTCGAGGAGCCGGCTGCTGAGGCGGCCGTGGTGCGGCGTCCGCCGGTGGTGCCCGTGATCGTGTCGGGTAAGAGCGGGGCGGCCTTGGCGGGGCAGGCGGAGCGGCTGCGGTCGCATCTGGTGTCCCACGACGGGCTGGATGTGGTGGATGTGGCGTTCTCGGCGGTGATGTCGAGGGCGCAGTTCGATGAGCGTGCGGTGGTAACCGCGAAGGACCGGGACGATCTGCTGGCGGGGCTGGCCGCGTTGGCGGACGGGCAGCCGGCCACGGGGCGGCCCGTGGCTGGGAAGACCGGGTTCTTGTTCACCGGGCAGGGTGCCCAGCGGGCCGGTATGGGCGCGGAACTGGCCGCCGTCTATCCCGTGTTCGCCGAGGCCTTGGACGAGATTTGCGGCCGGTTGGACGGCCTCTTGGGTCGTTCGCTGAAGGAGCTTTTGTTCGCGGCGGAGGGTTCGCCGGAAGCGGCACTGCTGGATCGTACGGAGTTCACGCAGCCGGCGTTGTTCGCCGTCGAGGTGGCGTTGTTCCGGCTGCTGGAGTCCCTCGGGGTCCGGCCGGACGTCCTCGTCGGGCATTCGGTGGGTGAGCTGGCGTGTGCCCATGTGGCGGGTGTGCTGTCTTTGGACGACGCGTGCACGCTGGTCGCCGCCCGTGGACGCCTGATGGGTGCGCTGCCTGCCGGTGGTGGCATGGTCGCGGTGCAGGCGACCGAGGCGGAGGTGGCCGAGTCTCTGGCCGGCTTCGAGGGCCGTTTGTCGGTCGGTGCGGTGAACGGTCCGACGGCGGTGGTGGTCTCGGGTGAGCTGGCCGCGTTGGAGGAGTGGCTGCCGTCCTGGCAGCAGGCCGGTCGTAAGACGACCCGGTTGAAGGTCAGCCATGCCTTCCACTCGCCGTTGATGGAACCCATGCTGGACGAGTTCCAGGCCATCGCCCAGAGTCTGACGTTCCACGCCCCTCAGGTTCCGGTGGTGTCGAATGTGACCGGCACGTTGGTGTCCGGTGAGCTGACGGACCCGGGTTACTGGGTTTCCCACGTCCGTGAGGCAGTCCGCTTCGCCGACGGGGTACGCACCCTCGCCGAGCAGGGCGTCACGCGCTTCGTCGAGGTCGGCCCGGATGCCGTACTCACCGCCCTCGCCCAGCAGACACTGGACGACGAGGACGCAGTCTTCGCACCTGTCCTGCGTGCCCGTACTCCCGAAGCGGAAGCCTTCGCCACCTTCCTCGGCCGGGCGCACGTCGCCGGTATCCCCGTCGACTGGGACGCCTTCTACACCGGCACCGGCGCTCAGCGCGTCGAACTGCCGACCTACGCATTCCAGCATGAGCGGTACTGGGTGGCGCCGGGAGCTGGAGCCGGCGACCCGGCCGCGGCTGGTCTGGGACGCGTCGAGCACCCCGTCCTCAGCGCTGCGGTGCCCGTCGGTGACCGGGACGAGTGGGTCTTCACCGGCCGCCTCTCCCAGGACACCGCGCCCTGGGTGCGGGACCACGTGGTCCTCGGCATGGTCATCGTCCCCGGTACCGCCTTGGTCGAACTGGCCGGTGCGGCCGGACGGGAAGCGGGCAGCCCCGTTGTCGAGGAGCTGGTGCTCGAAGCGCCGCTCATCCTGGACGCGGACACCTCCGTGCACCTCCAGGTCAAGCTGGGTGAAGCCGACGAGGACGGCCGACGCGAAGTCGCCCTGTACTCCCGCCCCGAGGGCGGGGGCGAGGACGATGCCGGGCGACAGGCGGTCTGCCACGCCCGCGGCACCCTGGTCGCGGCGACGGACGACACGGCTGCGGACTGGTCGGCGCAGTGGCCGCCGGCCGATGCGGAACCGGTCGCCGTGGATGCGATCTACGCCCGGGTCAGCGACATCGGATTCGACTACGGGCCTGCCTTCCAGGGTGTCCGCGCGGCCTGGCGTGACGAGGACACGGTGTACGCCGAGGTGACGCTCCCGGACGACCAGGTGGACGCGGCGGCGGGCTTCGCCATCCACCCGGCGTTGTTCGACGCGTCCCTGCACGGCGGCCTGGACTGGCTGGACTCCGGCGACGGCACCTCGGCGAGCCTGCCGTTCTCGTGGTCCGGCGTCCGGTTCGGGCAGCGTGGCCTGGCCCGTGTCCGGGTGAGGATCGGTTCGGCCGGGGCATCGGCGCTGCGCCTCGACATCGCCGGTGAGGACGGCGTACCGGTGGCGAGTGTGGCCAAGCTGGCCTTCCGGCCCGTGGACCAGAGGCAGCTCCAGGGCTCGAAGCAGAGCGCAGGCCCGCTGTACCAGGTCAACTGGACCCCGGTGACCGGTGAGCCCGGCGAACCCGTCCGGCCGGCTGTGCTGGGTGGCCTGCCGGCCGCGGGTGAGCGTTACGCGGACCTTGCCGCGCTGGAGCTCGCGGTGGTCGAAGGGACCGCCGCCCCGGACGTCGTCCTGGTGGGCGTCGAGCCGGACGGCACCACCGATGTCGCGTCGGGCGCGAGGGCGGCCACCGTGAGCACGCTGGAGCTGCTGCAGCGGTGGCTGGCGAGTGAGGTGCTGCGGGAGTCCCGTCTGGTCGTGGTGACCCGTGACGCGGTGGCCGTCGACGGGCAGGCGCCGGATCTGGTGCAGGCGCCGGTGTGGGGTCTGGTGCGCAGTGCGCAGTCCGAGCACCCGGGCCGGATCACGCTCCTCGACCTCGGGGACGACGGACAGCCCGACTGGGACCTCGTCGTCTCCCTTGACGAACCGCAGCTCGCCCTGCGCGGCGGCGATCTGCTCGCCCCCCGCCTGGGCCGTGCGGCATCCGCTGCCGTGCCGGACGTCTGGCAGCTGGGCACGGAACGCAAGGGCTCCCTCGACAGCCTCACCCTGGTCCGTTCCGAGGGGAACCGTGCGCTCGAGGCCGGTGAGGTACGCATCGGGGTCCGGGCCGCGGGCCTGAACTTCCGGGACGTACTGATCGCGCTTGGTCTCTACCCGGGTGAGGTACCGCTGGGCACGGAGGCCGCCGGCGTGGTCCTCGAAGTCGGCCCCGAGGTGACCGACCTGGTCCCGGGCCAGCGGGTCATGGGCCTCATGGCCGACGCCTTCGGCCCGGTGACCGTCGCGGACCGGCGGATGATCGTGCCCATGCCGTCGGGGTGGTCTTTCTCGCAGGCGGCCTCGGTCCCGGTGGTCTTCCTGACCGCGTACTACGGTCTGGTCGACCTGGCCGGACTGCGGCGCGGCGAACGGCTGTTGGTGCACGCGGCCGCCGGCGGTGTCGGTATGGCAGCCGTGCAGTTGGCTCGCCACCTGGGAGCGGAGGTCTTCGCGACCGCGAGCCCCTCGAAGTGGGGCGCGCTGACGGAACGCGGCATTGCCGAGGAGCGGATCGCCTCCTCGCGGGACCTGTCGTTCCGGGAGATGTTCCTGGAGGTCACTGGCGGGTCGGGCGTGGACGTCGTACTCAACGCCCTGGCCGGGGAGTTCGTGGATGCCTCGCTGGATCTGCTGCCACGCGGCGGCCGGTTCCTGGAGATGGGCAAGGCCGACGTCCGCGACGCCGACGAGATCGACCGGACGCACAGCGGGACCCGCTACCAGGCGTATGACCTGTTCGACGCCGGCCCCGAGCGCCTGCAGGAGATGCTGCGCGAGGTCGTGTCGTTGTTCGAGCAGGGGGCGCTGGAGCACGCGCCCGTCCGTACGTGGGATGTGCGGCGGGGTGCGGAGGCGTTCCGGTTCCTGCGTGAGGGCCGCAATGTCGGCAAGGTGGTGCTGACGGTGCCGGCTCCGCTGGGTGCCGAGGGCACGGTGTTGATCACGGGTGGTACCGGTGGTCTGGGTGCGTCGTTCGCGCAGCACTTCGTGCGGGAGTACGGGGCGCGGGATCTGCTGTTGGTGAGCCGTCGTGGTGCGGCGGCCGAGGGTGTCGCGGAGCTGGTGGCCGGCCTGGAGGGGCTGGGTGCTCGGGTCCGTGTCGAGGCGTGTGATGTGGGTGACCGGGAGGAGCTCGCCCGGCTGATCGGTTCGCTGGATCGGCCGCTCGGCGCGGTTGTGCATGCGGCCGGTGTGCTGGACGACGGTGTGATCGAGTCGCTGACGCCGGAGCAGGTCGAGCGGGTGCTGCGGCCGAAGGTGGACGCGGCGCTGTATCTGCATGAGCTGACGGCGGGCATGGATCTGTCGGCGTTCGTGCTGTTCTCCTCCGTCGCGGCGTTGATCGGCAGTCCGGGGCAGGGCAATTACGCGGCGGCCAATGCCACCCTCGATGCCCTTGCTGCCGTGCGGCGGGCGGAGGGGCTTCCGGCGACGTCGCTCGCCTGGGGCCTGTGGGCGAACGCCACCGGTATGGCCGGTGGGCTGGGTGAGGCGGAGATCGCCCGGCTGGAGCGTATGGGTACGGCGGCGCTGCCGACCGAGCTCGGTCTGGAGTTGTTCGACCGGGCCCGGACGGTGGACGCGGCCGTGCAGGTGCCCGTCCTGCTCGACCTGGGCGCGTTGCGGTCGCAGGCTCGTGCGGGGCTGCTCCCGCCGCTCTTCCGGGGGCTGGTGCGGGCCCAGGCACAGCGGCAGGCGGACGGCAGTGGTGGTTCGCTGGCGCAGCGTCTGGCGGGTGTGCCGGAGGCCGAACGTGCACAGGTCGTGGTCGAGGTCGTCGTGGCGCAGGTGGCTGCCGTGCTCGGGCACGCCTCGGCGTCGGCCGTGGACCCTGAGCGTGCGTTCCGGGAGCTGGGCATCGACTCGCTGGGTGCCGTGGAGCTGCGTAACCGGCTGACCCAGGCCACCGGACTGCGGCTGCCGACCACGCTGGTCTTCGACCACCCCACCCCCACCGCCATCGCCCACTTCATGCTCAACGAGGTGGGTGGTGTGGAGCCGGCTGCGGCGCCGGTGCGTGCGAAGCGTCGCCGCCCCACGGCGGACGAGCCGTTGGCGATCGTGGGTATGGCGTGCCGCTATCCGGGTGGGGTGACGTCGCCGGATGATCTGTGGCGGCTGGTGGCGGAGGGCCGGGACGCGATCTCGCCCTTGCCCACCGACCGGGGCTGGGACCTGGAGCGGCTTTACGACCCCGACCCAGAGCAGACCGGGACGCTCACCACACGTGGCGGTGGCTTCCTGGAGAACGCCGGCGACTTCGACGCGGACTTCTTCGGGATCAGCCCGCGCGAGGCCCTGGCCATGGACCCGCAGCAGCGGCTGCTGCTGGAGGCGTCCTGGGAGGCCCTGGAGAACGCCGGACTCGACGCTGCCTCGCTGCGAGGCAGCGACACCGGCGTCTTCTGCGGTGTCGTCTCCTCCGACTACGGCGGCTCGATGACCCCCGACCTGGAGGGCTTCCGGCTCACCGGTACCACTGCCAGTGTCGTCTCCGGCAGGGTCGCGTACAGCCTGGGGCTGGAGGGTCCGGCGGTGTCGGTCGACACGGCCTGCTCGTCGTCGTTGGTCGCCCTGCACATGGCTGCGCAGGCGCTGCGCTCCGGTGAGTGCTCGCTGGCGCTGGTGGGTGGCGTGACGGTGATGTCCGGGCCGTACCTCCTGGTCGAGTTCAGCCGTCAGCGTGGTCTTGCTCCTGACGGCCGTTGCAAGTCGTATGCGGCGGGTGCGAACGGCACCGGGTTCTCGGACGGGCTCGGTCTGCTGGTGGTCGAGCGGTTGTCGGATGCGCGGCGCAACGGGCACCGGGTGCTGGCCGTCGTGCGGGGTAGTGCGGTCAATCAGGACGGTGCGAGCAATGGTCTGACGGCGCCGAACGGGCCGTCGCAGGAGCGGGTGATCCGCCAGGCCCTGGCCAACGCCGGCCTGAGCCCCGCCGACGTGGATGCCGTCGAAGGCCATGGCACCGGGACCCGGCTTGGTGACCCGATCGAGGCTCAGGCGCTGCTGGCGACGTATGGCCAGGAGCGGGTGAACGGCCCGCTGAAGCTCGGGTCGATCAAGTCGAACATCGGGCACACGTCCGCTGCGGCGGGTGTGGCCGGTGTGATCAAGATGGTGAAGGCCATGGAGCACGGGGTGCTGCCCCGCACGCTCAACGTGGACGAGCCCTCGCCGCACGTCGACTGGACCGCCGGTGACATCGCCCTGCTCACCGAGCAGCAGCAGTGGCCTGCGGAGACGGAACGGCCGCGCCGTGCGGGCGTTTCCTCCTTCGGTATCAGCGGGACGAACGCCCACGTGATCCTTGAGGAGGCTCCGGCGGTCGAGGAGCCGGCCGTCGAGGTGACCGTGGTGCGGCGTCCGCCGGTGGTGCCCGTGATCGTGTCGGGTAAGAACGGGGCGGCCTTGGCGGGGCAGGCGGAGCGGCTGCGGTCGCATGTGCTGTCGCGTGCGGGGCTGGATGTGGTGGATGTGGCGTTCTCGGCGGTGACGTCGAGGGTGCAGTTCGACGAGCGAGCCGTGGTGACCGCCAGCGATCGGGATGGTTTGCTGGCGGGGCTGGCCGCGTTGGCGGACGGGCAGCCGGCTGCGGGTGTCGTCACGGGTCGGCCCGTGTTCGGTAAGACGGGCTTCTTGTTCACTGGGCAGGGTGCTCAGCGGGCCGGTATGGGCGTAGAGCTGGCTGCCGTCTATCCCGTGTTCGCCGAGGCCCTTGACGAGGTATGCGCCCGCCTGGACGGCCTGCTGGGGCGTTCGCTGAAGGACCTGCTGTTCGCGGCGGAGGGTTCACCGGAAGCGGCACTGCTGGATCGTACGGAGTTCACGCAGCCGGCGTTGTTCGCCGTCGAGGTGGCGTTGTTCCGGCTGCTGGAGTCCCTCGGGGTCCGGCCGGACGTCCTCGTCGGGCATTCGGTGGGTGAGCTGGCGTGTGCCCATGTGGCGGGTGTGCTGTCTTTGGAGGACGCGTGCACGCTGGTTGCTGCGCGTGGCCGGCTGATGGGTGCGCTGCCTGCCGGTGGTGGCATGGTCGCGGTGCAGGCGACCGAGGCGGAGGTGGCCGAGTCTCTGGCCGGTTTCGAGGGGCGTTTGTCGGTCGGTGCGGTGAACGGTCCGACGGCGGTGGTGGTCTCGGGTGAGCTGGCCGCGTTGGAGGAGTGGCTGCCGTCCTGGCAGCAGGCCGGTCGTAAGACGACCCGGCTGAAGGTCAGCCATGCCTTCCACTCGCCGTTGATGGAGCCCATGCTGGACGAGTTCCAGGCCATCGCCCAGAGTCTGACGTTCCACGCTCCCCGGGTTCCGGTGGTGTCGAATGTGACCGGCACGCTGGTGTCCGGTGAGCTGACGGATCCGGGTTACTGGGTTTCCCACGTTCGTGAGGCGGTGCGTTTCGCCGACGGTGTGCGCGCCCTTGCCGAGCAGGGTGTGACGCGTTTCGTCGAGGTCGGCCCGGATGCCGTGTTGACCGCTCTCGCCCAGCAGTCGCTGGACGACGAGGACGCGGTGTTCGTACCGGTGCTGAAGGCTCGCGTTCCGGAGACGGAAGCCTTCGCCACCTTCCTCGGCCGGGCCCACGTCGCCGGTATCCCCGTCGACTGGGATGCCTTCTACGCCGGTACGGGTGCTCAGCGTGTCGAGCTGCCGACCTACGCCTTCCAGCGTGAGCGGTACTGGGTCTCCCAGAGCACAGGAGCCGGCGACCCGGCCGCGGCTGGTCTGGGACGCGTCGAGCACCCCGTCCTCAGCGCTGCGGTGCCCGTCGGTGACCGGGACGAGTGGGTCTTCACCGGCCGCCTCTCCCAGGACACCGCGCCCTGGGTGCGGGACCACGTGGTCCTCGGCATGGTCATCGTCCCCGGTACCGCCTTGGTCGAACTGGCGTTGAGCGCAGGCCGGTCGACCGATTGCCCGGTTGTGGAGGAGCTGGTGCTGCAGGCGCCGTTGGTGCTGGCGGAGGATGCGGCTCGGCAGGTGCAGGTGACGGTGGGTGCGCGGGACGCGGAGGGGCGTCGGGAGGTCGCGGTGTACTCCCGGCCCGAGGCGCCCGAGGTGGCCGAGGAGGCGGCGGTCTGTCACGCGCGTGGGTGGCTGACGACGGCGGCGGAGCCGTCGGTGTCGTTCCCCGCGGCCTGGCCGCCGTCCGGTGCCGAGTCCGTTCCCGTCGATGCGTTGTATCCGCGGTTGGCGGCGTCCGGTTATGAGTACGGGCCGGTGTTCCGTGGGCTGCGTGCGGCGTGGCGTGTGGGCGGGGAGGTGTTTGCCGAGGTGGAGCTGGCTGAGGGTGTGGCTGGTGGGGGCTTCGGTGTGCATCCGGCGTTGTTCGATGCGGTGTTGCATGCGGCGTTGGTGGACCGGGATGCGGGTGCGGGTGTGGATCTGCCGTTCTCGTGGTCGGGGGTTCGTCTGGGGCGTGGTGTCGGGTCGCGGGTGCGGGTGCGTATCGGGCGGTCCGGTGAGTCTGCGATGTGTGTGGAGGTGGTGGACGAGCGTGGTGTGCCGGTGGTGGCGGTGGAGTCGCTGTCGGTGCGTCCGGTGGATCAGGCGCAGTTGGCCGGTGCGCAGCGGGGTGGTGGGAACAACGCGTTGTTCGGGCTGGAGTGGGCCGCGGTGACGGCCCCCGCCCCGGCCCCCTCCACGGCGCCGTCCCCGCAGGTGGCCGTGCTGGGTGGCCTGCCGGCCGCAGGCGAGCGTTACGCGGACCTCGGGGCACTCGAGCGCGCGGTGGCCGAAGGCGGCAGCATTCCCGACCTGGTGGCGGTCGCGATCGACGAGCCGCCGTCGCGGTCGGATGCCGTACGGGCCGTGCGTGAGGTCACGCGGAGCACGCTGGAGCTGCTGCAGCGGTGGCTGGCGAGTGAGGTGCTGCGGGAGTCCCGTCTGGTCGTGGTGACCCGTGACGCGGTGGCCGTCGACGGGCAGGTGCCGGATCTGGTGCAGGCGCCGGTGTGGGGTCTGGTGCGCAGTGCGCAGTCCGAGCACCCGGGCCGGATCACGCTCCTCGACCTCGGGGACGACGGACAGCCCGACTGGGACCTCGTCGTCTCCCTTGACGAACCGCAGCTCGCCCTGCGCGGCGGCGATCTGCTCGCCCCCCGCCTGGGACGGACGCCCCCGCAGCCGACGGGCCGTGCCTGGCGGCTGGGCATCGAACGGAAGGGTTCGCTGGACGGCCTGGCGCTCCTGCCGTCCGACGGCGACCGTCCCCTCGGCGCGCGCGAAGTGCGGGTCGGTATCCGGGCCGCGGGCCTGAACTTCCGGGACGTGCTGATCGCGCTCGGGACGTACCCCGGTGAGGCACCGCTGGGCAGCGAGGCCGCCGGTGTCGTCCTGGAGGTCGGTGCGGACGTGACCGACCTGGCGCCCGGTGACCGGGTCATGGGTCTGCTCATGGACCCGTTCGGTCCCGTCGGGATCACCGATCACCGGATGATCGTGCCGATGCCGGACGGCTGGTCCTTCACCCAGGCGGCGGCCATGCCGCTCGTCTTCCTGACCGCCTACTACGCGCTGTCCGAACTGGCGGGCGTCCGGTCCGGTGAGCGACTCCTGGTGCACGCGGCGGCCGGCGGCGTGGGCATGGCGGCGGTGCAGCTGGCCCGGCACTGGGGCCTCGAGGTCTACGCCACCGCCAGCCCGGCCAAGCAGGACGCGGTGCACGACTCGGGCGTCCAGGACGACCGGATCGCCTCCTCGCGGGACCTGTCGTTCCGGGAGAGGTTCCTCGAGGTCACCGGCGGAGCGGGCGTGGACGTCGTACTCAACGCCCTGGCCGGGGAGTTCATCGACGCCTCGCTGGATCTGCTGCCTCGCGGCGGCCGGTTCCTGGAGATGGGCAAGGCCGACATCCGGTCTCCGGAATCGGTGGCCGGCGCCCACCCTGGCGTCCGGTACGTCTCCTTCGACCTGCTCGAAGCCGGCCCCGACCGGATCCAGGAGATGCTGCGCGAACTGGTGTCCCTCTTCGAGCGGGGTGTGCTGCGGCACTCTCCGGTGCGTACGTGGGATGTGCGGCGGGGTGCGGAGGCGTTCCGGTTCCTGCGTGAGGGCCGCAATGTCGGCAAGGTGGTGCTGACGGTGCCGGCTCCGCTGGGTGCCGAGGGCACGGTGTTGATCACGGGTGGTACCGGTGGTCTGGGTGCGTCGTTCGCGCAGCACTTCGTGCGGGAGTACGGGGCGCGGGATCTGCTGCTGGTCAGCCGCCGTGGGATGGCGGCCGACGGCGCCGAGGAACTGGTCGGTGAGCTCCAGGCGGCAGGAGCCCGGGTCCGTGTCGAGGCGTGTGATGTGGGTGACCGGGAGGAGGTCGCCCGGCTGATCGGTTCGCTGGAGCGGCCGCTCGGCGCGGTTGTGCATGCGGCCGGTGTGCTGGACGACGGTGTGATCGAGTCGCTGACGCCGGAGCAGGTCGAGCGGGTGCTGCGGCCGAAGGTGGACGCGGCGCTGCATCTGCATGAGCTGACGGCGGGCATGGATCTGTCGGCGTTCGTGCTGTTCTCGTCCGTCGCGGCGTTGATCGGCAGTCCGGGGCAGGGCAATTACGCGGCGGCCAATGCCACCCTCGATGCCCTTGCTGCCGTGCGGCGGGCGGAGGGGCTTCCGGCGACGTCGCTCGCGTGGGGTCTGTGGGCCACGGCGGGTGGTATGGCCGGTGGGCTGGGTGAGGCGGAGATCGCCCGGCTGGAGCGTATGGGTACGGCGGCGCTGCCGACCGAGCTCGGTCTGGAGTTGTTCGACCGGGCCCGGACGGTGGACGCGGCCGTGCAGGTGCCCGTCCTGCTCGACCTGGGTGCACTGCGGTCGCAGGCGCAGGCCGGGCTGCTCCCGCCGCTCTTCCGGGGGCTGGTGCGGGCCCAGGCACAGCGGCAGGCGGACGGCGGTGGTGGTTCGCTGGCGCAGCGTCTGGCGGGTGTGCCGGAGGCCGAACGTGCGCAGGTCGTGGTCGAGGTCGTCGTGGCGCAGGTGGCTGCCGTGCTCGGGCACGCCTCGGCGTCGGCCGTGGACCCTGAGCGTGCGTTCCGGGAGCTGGGCATCGACTCGCTGGGCGCGGTCGAGCTGCGTAACCGGCTGACCCAGGCCACCGGACTGCGGCTGCCGACCACGCTGGTCTTCGACCACCCCACCCCCGCCGCCATCGCCCGTCTCCTGCTCGACGAGGTCGGCGGCATGGAGCCGGCCGCCCCGGTCGCCGCCGAGAGCACCCCGGACAGCGGGAGCGGCACGCTCGGCGTGCTCCTGCGGCACGCGCACGCGGCCGGCGCCATGGCCGAGGCCGTGCCCCTGCTGACCGGGGCGGCCCGGTTCCGGCCGGCCTTCGCGTCGGCCGCCGAGCTCGCCGGTGACGCGTACGTGGTGCGGCTGGCGTCGGGAAGCGCGCGGACGAAGATCGTCTGTGTGCCGTCCTTCGTGGTCGGTTCGAGCCCGCACCAGTTCATGCGGTTCGCCGACGCCTTCGGCGGCGAACATGACGTGTACGCCTGCACGTTGCCCGGGTTCCGGGACGCGGAGCCCGTGCCCGGATCGTGGGACGCGGCGATCGAGGTGCTGGCGGAGTCGGTCGCCCGGGCGGTCGGCGAGGAGCCGTTCGTCCTGGTCGGCTACTCGACCGGCGGTGTACTCGCGCACTCCCTCGCCGCCCGGTTCGAGGCGGCCGGGGTGCGGCCGGCCGGTGTCGTGCTGATCGACACGCCCATGCCGGAGACCGAGGAGGAGACGAACGGCGTCTTCACGTCGGTGATGACGCAGATCCTCGGCCGTGAGCCGCAGGCCGGCGCGATCGGGGACGCCGACTGGCTGGCGATGGGCGCCTACATGCGGCTGCTGGCCGCGCACACGCCGGACCCCGTCACCGTCCGCAGCCTGATGATCCGCGCCGACGTGTCGCTGGACGGGAACGCCTGGCCGGCCTGGTCCGTCGCCGACACCGACGTGAAGGTCGCCGCGGACCACTTCGCCCTCATCGAGGCGCAGGCCGCCGAAACCGCCGAGGTCACCCGCCAGTGGCTGCGGCACACCGACCCGGAGCAGACCAAGTGAACGCGAATCACAAGAGCGGAGACAGAACGGACATGGAAAACTCTCAGGCGGGCCAGGAGGCCCGTTGCCCCGTCGACCACGGCGGTGCCACCGGAGCGGGCACCGTCATACCCGCCACCGCGCTGCCGGGGTCGAAGAAGCACGCGGTGATCCAGCTGTTCAACTACTGGACGCGTCCCCAGCGGTACATCGAGGAGTGCCGCAAGGAGTACGGCCCCCGGTTCCAGGTCAGCATCCGGCTCCCTCCGCGCGCCGTGTACGTGCTGACCACCCCCGAGGACGTCAAGGCCATGTTCACCGCGCCCGCCGATGTGCTGCACACCGGCAACGGCTCGGCCACGATCGAGAAGTACACCGGCCAGTCCGGTCTGGCCTGGCTCGACGAGGACGCGCACAAGATCCGGCGCAAGGCCATGATGCCCAGCTACCACGGGGCGGCGCTGGAGCGGATCTCGGCGGCCATCCCGCAGATGGCCGAGCGGGACGTCGCCGCCTGGCCGCGCGACCGGGCCGTCCCGCTGCACTCGTACATCCACGGCTTCACGATGCACGTGATCCGTGAGGTGATCTACGGGCCGCAGGTGCCCAAGCGCTGGGACGAACTGCACGCGCTGCTGCTGGAGATGATGCGGTTCAACAACGGGCCGGTCTCGCCGATGCTGCTGCACAAGATGCCGCCCCGGCTGTTCAAGCTCCTGCGGGCGATCCGGCCGCTGGGGCTGGACCGTTTCCTGAAGCTGCGCGACCAGGCGGACGCGCTGATCTACGAGACCATCGAGGAGCACCGCGCGTCCGGGTACCGCGGCGACGATCTGCTCTCCACCCTGCTGGGTGTCACCCACGCGGACGGCTCGCCGCTCACGGACAGTGAGATCCGCGACGAGATGACGACCATCTTCCTGGCCGGCACGGAGACCACCGCGGCCGCGATCGCCTGGGCGTTCGTGTACCTGGCCCGCCACAAGGACGTCACCGAGCGGCTGCGCGAGGAGATCGCGCGCGGGGAGGACACCTATCTGACGGCGGTGATCAACGAGGTGCTGCGGCTGCGTCCGTCGATCCCGCAGATCATCGTCCGCGAGGTGAAGAAGCCGATCGAGATCGGCGGTGTGCGTTACGAGCCGGGGCAGCACCTGTGGGCGAGCGCCTTCCTGCTCAACCGCGACCCGAAGCTCTACGAGGAGCCGGACGCGTTCCGGCCCGAGCGGTTCCTCGACGTCAAGCCCGGTGTCTACTCGTGGATCCCGTTCGGCGGCGGGCGTATCCGCTGCCTCGGCGACCGGATCGCCCTGCTCGAGATGAAGGCCGTGATCCGCGAGGTGCTGACGCAGTGCGAGCTGCATGTGTCGGACCCCGAGCCGCAGCGGGCCCGCAGCCGGATCGTGGTGAACGTGCCGGCCGACTTCGCGCGCGTGGAGCTGCGCGACCGCGTGCCCAGCCTGGTGGGGGAGGGACGCGCGTGAACCCCCTGATGCTTCCCGTCGTCGCCGCGCAGGGGCTGTGGGTGCGTGCCAGGACCGAGGTGCTGCCGCCCGCCGCCGGCCCGGTCACCGGGACCGTCGCGGAAGAGGAGGCCGGTCCGCCGATGCGTGTCGCCGTCCTCGGGGAGTCCACCGCGGCGGGCTGCGGGGTCGCGACGCACGACGAGGGCTTCCCCGGCAGCCTCGCGCGGGCACTCGCCGCCTCGCACGGCTGCCCCGTCACCTGGGAGGTGGCCGGCCGGCACGGCGCCACCGCACGCCGGATCCGGTACCAGCTGCTGCCGCAGCTGGGCGAGG
Source organism: Streptomyces sp. NPDC032940 (assembly GCF_040636935.1). Lineage (NCBI taxonomy): Bacteria > Bacillati > Actinomycetota > Actinomycetes > Kitasatosporales > Streptomycetaceae > Streptomyces > Streptomyces sp. NPDC032940. The sequence continues at coordinate 17,558 of NZ_JBEZVJ010000016.1, forward strand.
GCTACGACCTGGCGGTGCTGCTCGCGGGCGCCAACGACGTGCTCGGCCGGCGCAGCCCCGGCCAGTGGGGGGAGGATCTCGCGGCGATCGTCGACGAGCTGACGAGGCGGGCCGGGTCCGTCGTGGTGCTGGGGACCCCGCCGTTCGCGGACTTCCCGTCGCTTCCCGGCACGCTCGCACGGTACTGCGCCGAGAACGCGGCCGGCCTGGACCGGGCCTCGCAGCGGATCTGCGCCGGGCGGCCGCAGGTGACCTGGATCGACTCGAACGACATCATGCAGATCACCGGGGACTTCTTCGCGCGGGACGGGTTCCACCCGTCGGCCCACGGCTACCGCCAGTGGGCCCGGGCGGTCGCCGACCACGCACGTGCCGAACGCCGTACCGACCCGAGGTGATCCCCATGACCGAACGGAGCTGCCGCGTATGACGCCGCCGTCGGGCGAGACGACGCCCCGGAGGGGATGGAGCATCGCCGTCGTCCTCATCGGCGTCTTCGTCTCCTCGCTGGACCTGTTCATCGTCAACATCGCGTTCCCCGACCTGGAGGACGCGTTCCCGTCGGCGGGCCTGAGCGATCTGTCGTGGGTGCTCAGCGCCTACGCGATCACGTTCGCCGCGTTCCTCGCGCCGGCCGGACGGTGGGCGGACAGGTCGGGGCGCAAACGCGCCTACCTGGCGGGCCTCGTCCTGTTCACGCTGGCGTCGGCCGCCTGCGCCGCGGCCCCCTCGCTGGGGGCGCTGGTGGCGGCGCGGACGCTCCAGGCCATCGGCGGCGGGCTGATGCTGCCCAGCTCGCTGGGCCTGCTGCTGCCGCTGTTCCCGCCGCACAAGCGTGGCGCGGCGGTCGGCCTGTGGTCGGCGATGGGCGGTGCGGCGGCCGCTCTCGGTCCGCCGGTCGGCGGTCTCCTGGTCCAGGCGGGCTGGCAGTGGGTGTTCCTCGTCAACCTGCCCATCGGCGTGGCCGCCTGCGCGGTCGGCGCGTGGGCGCTGCGCGAGATCCGCGAGGAGTCCAGCACCTCCCCCGACGTGCTGGGCGCCCTCGTCCTCGCGGTGACCGTGGGCGCCGTCGTGGCGGCCATCGTGCAGGGGGAGAGCTGGGGGTGGACCAGCGGGCGCATCCTCGGCATGTTCGCGCTGGGCGCGCTCGGCGTGGTGTTCAGCGCGGTGCGGGCCGTCCGGCATCCGGCCCCGGTCATCGAACCGGCGATCCTGCGCATCCGGGCCGTGTCGCTGGCCAACGTGGCGACCGTCCTGTTCTTCGCCGGTTTCGGCGCCATGATCCTCGCCTCGGTGCTGTTCCTCACCGGTCTGTGGCACCACTCGGTGCTGCGTTCCGGGCTGGAGATCGCGCCCGGCCCCGTCATGGCGGCGGTCTGCGCCGTGCCCGGCGGCCTGCTCGCCACCAAGTACGGGAACTACGTGGTGGGTTTCGCCGGCAGTGTCCTGTTCGCGGTGGGCGGGGTGCTGTGGGCGACCGCCACGTCCGCCGACGTGGCCTATGTGAGCGCCTTCCTGCCGGCCGGCGTGATCGCGGGGATCGGGGCCGGGCTGGCCCTGCCGAGCCTGTCCGGCGCCGCCACCCTGCCGCTGCCCCCGGAGCGCTTCGCCACCGGCACCGCCATGGTGTCCATGTGCCGCCAGGTCGGACTCGCCCTGGGTGCGGCGGTCGTGGCGGCCGTACTGGGCGCCCGCCCGGACCTGGCGGCGTTCCACACCGCCTACTTCTTCATGGCGGCCTGTGGTCTGCTCGGCGGCCTGGCCCTGTTCGGCATCCGGGACAGCGCCTCCCGCCGGGCCCCGGCGGCCGTGGCGGAGGGGGCGGCTCCGCGCTGAGCGCGGCCCTTCGGCCGTTCTCGGCCCGGGCAGGTCTGCGGCTGACCGCTCCTGCCCGGGCCGGATGCGCGGCGGACGCCGCGCATGGTGTGCGTCAGGTGGCCGTGGACAGCGCGTGCAGGGCGTCCGCGAGCCGCTGGAGGACCTGTTCGGCCTGGGCGTCGGACATCCCGTCCGCGCGCCTGCTCAGCCGCAGTTCCCAGGCGCCGTCGGGCTCCGGCACCGCCTCGATCAGCAGCTCGTAGCCGGTATGGGGCGGACGGACGCGCAGCGGCTCCGCGCGCACCGACTCGCCGAGGCGTACCCGGGGCGGCTGCTTCTGCAGGATCACCCAGGTCTGGAACCACGGGTGCCGGTCCCGTCCGGGCCGCAGGGACCGCACCAGTTCGTCGAACGGCGTGCGTGCGTGCCGGAACGCCGACGCGACGGACCGGGCGCAGGTGGTCAGGAGCTCCGCGTCCCGCTGGTCCGGCACGGCGGTCAGCGGGACCGGCAGGGTGTTGACGAAGCAGCCGACGACCCCTTCCAGCTCGGGGACGTGGCGTCCGGCCGACACGGTGCCCAGGCACAGGTCCGTCACGCCGAACACCTGGGACAGGGACCGGCCGGCCGCGGCCAGCAGCGCGGCCACCGGCGGACCGCCGTACGCGTCGGCGGTGCGGGTGAGCCGGGCGACCACCTCGGGGGGCACTCGCACGGCGGACTCGACGCGGCGGGCCTGGGTCCCCTCGGAGGGGCTCGGCAGGAAGGGGCGCGGCGGGTCGCCGAGCACCTCTCGCCAGTACGGCAGGTCCTGTGCGAGCCAGGAGCCGAGCCGGTCCCGCTCCCATCTGCTGAACCCGGCGTAGGTGGCGGGCTGTGGTTCGGCCGGTGGTGTGTCCGGTGCCATGGCGGCGGCGAGGTCCTCCATGAACAGGGTCTCCGACCAGCCGTCGAAGGCCAGGTGGTGCACGCGTACACAGAACAGGTGCGTCCGCTCGTCCACGCGGCACAGCCGCAGCCGCAGCGGCGGCTCCTTCTCCAGCTCCGTGGGCCGGCCCCACCAGTCCGCGGTGATCTCCTCGGCGAGCTCCCGCAGACCGTGCCCGTCCGTGGGGCGGGGGGCGGCCGTGTGCTCCAGGGGCACGGTGGCGAGGTCCGCCGGCAGGGCGCGCTGCACCGCGGTGTCGCCCTCGTAGGGGTACACGGTCCGCAGCACCGCGTGCCGTTCGATCACGCGTCCGAGGGCCGCCTCGAAGCGCCGGACGTCCAGGGGGCCCGTCACGGCGTAGGCGAGCACGACGACGTTGTCGGCGTCGCCGGGGGTGAACTCCTCGGACAGCCAGAACCGTCGCTGGGCGTGCGACAGGGGAGCGTCGCCGGGGCCGGCGCCCAGCGGGACCGGGCCGGGGTCCGCCGATCGCTCGCGGGCCTCGCTCAGCGTCAGCAGCTGGTCCAGGGTCCGTCGCTGGTACACGTCGGCCGCCGTCACGTGGGCTCCGGTGCGGGAGCTGATCCGGGAGGCGAGCCGGACCGCGTCCAGGGAGGTGAGTCCGGCGTGGAAGAGGTCCTCGTGCGGTGCGACCGGCCGGCCGAGGAGTTCGCCGATCTCGGCCGTCAGCGGGCCGGCGGCCGGGGCGGAGGAGTCCGTGTCCGGGACGGCGGGGTCCGGGGCGGGTGCGGTGGCGGCCTGCTCGAGCAGGGCGCGGATCGCCGCCTGGTCGGCCTTGCCCGTGGTGCTCAGCGGCAGCTGCCGCAGGTGCAGTTGACGGCTCGGCACCATCGCGGCGAGCAGTGTGCGTGCCGCGAAGTCGCGCAGTTCCCGCGGGTCGAGGGGCGTGCCGTCGAGCGTGGTGTAGACGCAGGCGAGTTCGGGCCGTCCGGGCGTGGTCTCGATGCGCAGCACACAGCTCGTGGCGATCTCGGGGTGTGCTTCGAGGGCCTTCTCGACCTCTCCGGGGGCGATGCGCACGCCGCGGATCTTGAACTCGCGGTCGGCGCGGCCCCGGTAGCGGTAGGCGCCGTCCTCGTCGAGCACGGCCAGGTCGCCCGTGCGGTAGTGGCGGACGCCGTCCAGGTCGAAGAACGCCTTCGCCGTGGTCTCGGGGTCCGCCAGATAGCGCAGGGCGAGGCCGTCGCCCGAGAGGGCGATCTCGCCGACCTCGCCGGGGGCGGTGCGGCCGCCGGAGGGGCTGACCAGGGTCACGCCGGTCCGGGGCACCGGCCGGCCGATGGGTATCTCGGTGGCGGTCTCGTCGACGTCCCGTGGGCGCACGACGTGGGTGGTGGCGAAGATGGTGCTCTCGGCGGGCCCGTAGCCGTTCACGACGTGCAGGCCGGGGAAGGCCGTCAGGACCTCGCGGACGTGTCCCGGCGAGACGCGTTCGCCGCCGACGAGCAGCAGCCGGATGCCGCGGAACGCCTCGACGTCCTCCTCGGTGAGCACGTTGAACAGCGAGCTGGTCAGCCACAGGCTGTTCACGCCGCGCCCCACCAGCTCCCGCAGGGTGGCCGCGTCCACGGCGGGGCGGTCGCGGTCGAGCAGGACACAGCAGCCGCCGTTCAGCAGCGGTGCCCACAGCTCCAGGGACATGCCGTCCCAGGGTAGGGGCGCCGACTGCAGGAACACGCTGTCGGTGTCCAGGGGGATGGACGGGCAGCCGACCAGGGTGCGGATCGTGCCGCGGTGCGGGGACACCACGCCCTTGGGCTGCCCGGTGGAGCCGGACGTGAAGAAGACGCACGCCGCCTCCGTGCCGTCCTCGAGAGGGGGCAGTGCGACGGGCTCGGCCGCGCCGGCCGCGAACCGGGCGAAGGTGTCCTCCGTGACCACCACGGACGCCCCGGAACGCCGGACGACCAGGTCGGTGCGGGCCGCGGGCCAGGCGGTGTCGACGGCGATGTAGGCCGCCCCCGCCTCGAGGACGGCCAGGAGCGCCACGACCAGCTCCGGGGAGCGTTCCAGGCGGACGGGGACGCAGTCGCCGCGCCGCACCCCCGCGGCGTGCAGGCCCTGCGCCATGGTCGCGGCCCGCCGCCGCAGTTGCGCGTAGGTGAGGGCGCGGTCGCCCTGGCGCAGGGCGATCGCGTCGGGGGTGCGCTCGGCGTGGTGGGCGATGACGCGTTCGATGCGTTCACCGCGCGCGTAGGGGCTGGGCAGGTCCATGGGGCATCCCTCTTTCGGCTGAGGCACGCGCGGGCTTGTCGTGTGGCGAAGTGTTCGCCCTTCGCGAGGACGCGGCGGCCGACGGGGAAATAGCTGAATTCGGCTGTTACCGCGATCGCGAAAGGCTAGCAGGCAATCGGTGGCCGGCCGGTTCGTATAGTGGCGTCCTCCATTTCCCTCTTGGTGGCACTTTTCTGGAAGTGCGCGCCCCGCGGATCGAAGCGGATGTTCCGCTTCGGGGAGGGTGTTTTGACCGATGGCGGGTTGACTCGATTTGACCCAACGGGTTAACTGCGTGAAATCCATGGAGTGATCACATGCATGAGGGTTTACGTTGTGCGCCCGCCGTCCGGCGCCACCGCATCTGATCGAGAAAGGCCCCATCGTGCGTGTTCGACCGACGGCCAAGCCGCTGTGGTGGTCACGGCTGCGACCGCTTCGGGAGCCCGGCTCCGCACCCCGGGCCCGGCTTCTCGTCGTGCCGCACTCGGGCGGCGGACCCAACCGCTATCTGCGGCTGTTCCGGGACCTGCCCGACGACGTGGAGATCCTCGGACTCACGCTCCCCGGCAGGGAGCGCCGCGTCACGGAGCCGCCCGGCGCCGGCCTGGACGAGGTGCTCGACAGCCTCGCGACGATCCCCGGGCCCGAGGTGCCCGCGGTGGTCCTCGGGCACAGCCTGGGCGCGACGGTCGGCCTCCATCTCGCGCACGCCCTCGGCCGGCACTGCCTCGGGCTGATCGCCTCCGGCCAGGAGCCGCGCGATTCCGCCGTCGGCTGGCTCACCGAGGACTCCGGGGACGAGGACGTCCTGCGGCTGCTCGAACTCGGCGGTGACAAAACTCACTTGGCCATAGCGGACGCGGAATGGCGCGCGGCACTCCTGGACACCCTGCGGGCGGATCTCAGGCTCGGCGCGGAGAGCTCCGAGCGGAGCGGGGGCGTACGTATCGACGCGCCGATCACCGTGCTGTGCGGACGCGAAGACCGGCTGGTCGACCTGGCGGCGCTCGAGGGGTGGGGTGCGTACTCGGCCGTGGGGTGCGAGGTGCACGTCGTGCCCGGCGGACACTTCGCCCTCTTCGACTCCGTCAACCGGCCGCGGTACCTCGAGGCGGTCGAACGACGCCTCTCCGGCGCCGCGCACCCGTCGGGACGGCCGCCCCGGGCCTAGCCCGCTGCCGTACGCGTCCGCAAAGACAATTCGTCGGCGGGCGGGGGGAATAGGGGTGGAACCTCCTTGCCGGGGGGAATTCATCGCCGCGGGCGGGAGGGGGTCGTCTATTATTCTTTGCAATCCGATGCTGGATCAGGTTCAACCTATGGGGGGATTTGTGCCGGAAGTAAAGCCCGTGACCGAGGCCGACACACTGCACACCTGGTTCGCCCGGAAGGCCGCCGAAAGTCCCCGGGCCACCGCGCTCACCGCCGGCAAAGACTCCATGTCCTACGCGGAACTCCACGCATCCGCCGGAAACATCGCCGCGCGTCTCGTCGCGGCCGGAGTGCGCCCCGGTGACCTCGTTCCGGTGCTGGTCCCGCGCGGCCGGGTCGTTCCCGCGGTCCTCGGGGTCCTGATGGCGGGCGCCGCCTATGTGCCGCTCGACCCCCGGTACCCCGACAGCCGCCTCGCGAGCCTGGTCGAACGGGTCGGCGCGGGCGTGATCGTGACCGACGAGGAACTGGCCGTACGGGCCAGGACGTGGAGCGGGGCGTCCTTCGTGCTCGTCGGCTCCGCCGCGGACCCGGACCTCCCGGCCCCGAGCGTCGACGTCGCCCCCGACGACCTCGCCTACGTGATGTTCACGTCGGGCTCGACCGGCACGCCCAAGGGCGTGAGGATCACGCACCGCAACGTCACGCGGCTGATGGCCGGGACGTCGGAGCTCTACGGCCTCGGGCCCGACGACGTGTGGACGATGCTGCACTCCTACGCCTTCGACTTCTCCGTCTGGGAGATGTGGGGCGCGCTGCTGTTCGGCGGCCGCCTCGTCGTCGTCGACGACGACACGGCCCGCGCTCCCGACGAACTGCTCGGCCTCCTCGACCGGGAGGCCGTCACGGTGCTGAGCCAGACCCCGTCGGCGCTGGCCGCCCTCGTCGGCGCCGACGAGCTGCGCCCGGCGGGACTCGACCGCCTCCGGCTGATCGTGCTCGGCGGCGAACGCCTCGACCCGGCCACACTGAGCGGATGGTTCGCCCGCCGGGGCGACACCCGGCCGCGCGTGGTCAACATGTACGGGATCACCGAGACCACGGTCCACGTCACGTACTGCCCCATCACGGCGCGGGACGCGGCGGCCGGCGCCGGCAGCCCCATCGGGGTGCCGCTGCCCGACCTGGACATCACGCTGCGGGACGAGGACGGCGCGCCGACCCCGGTGGGCGAGGTGGGCGAGATCTGGATCTCGGGGCCCGGGCTCGCCCGCGGGTACTTCGACGACGACGCCGCCACGGCGCGCGCCTTCCGTACGGCCGCCTGGGGCCCCGGCGACCACCGGTGGACCTACCTCAGCGGCGATCTCGCGCGTGCGGACGCCGACGGTCGGCTCTTCTACGCGGGGCGGCGCGACGAGCAGGTGAAGGTCCGCGGCCACCGCGTCGAACTGGGCGAGATCGGAGCGGCGCTCAAGACCCACCCGGACGTCGTCGACGCCTGCGTCGCCACCGACACCGGTGACTCGGTGGGCTCACGGCTCCTCGCCTGGGCGACCGTCCGCGCCGGGGGCCCGGGTGCGGACGGGCTCCGGGCGTACCTCGCCGACCGGCTGCCCGCTCACATGGTGCCGGGCGAGGTCCGGCTCGTGGACGCGATGCCCCTGACGCCCAACGGCAAGGCCGACCGCAGGGCCCTTCTCGAACAGGCCCGCACGAGCGCGCGTCCCGCGGCACCCGTGCCGCGGCAGTCTCCCGTGGCCGACTCGCTGCAGGCGGCGGTGGCGGCCATCTGGGCCGATGAACTCGGTGTCCCCGACGTCGGCCTCGGGGACGACTTCTTCGACCTCGGCGGACACTCCCTGCTGGTCGCGAAGGTCATCCGGCGCACCCGCAGGGAGATCGGTGCGGAGATCGGCGCGCGCGCCCTCTTCCAGGCGCCGCGCCTCGGCGACTTCGTCGAGCGCGTACGCGCCCAGGCCGACGCCGGCTGAGGGGGACGAACGCCTTCAGGGCCGCCCAGGGGCGGCCCTGAAGGGTTTCCAGCGGCTCCACGTGTCAGGACGGGCGGAGAAGCCGTTTCAGGCAGTGCAGGAAGTCGTCGATGTCGCGGCCGGTCATGCAGCCCATGGTCGAGAGCCGGAAGAAGCGGTTCTTGAGCTGCTCCTGGGCGCTGTAGACGACGAATCCGCTCTCGCGCATCCCGTGGTGCAGCGACTCGTAGCTGAGCCCCTCGGGGATGCGGATCGCGGTGAGGCACACGGACCGCTCCTCGGGCGCGAGCATGATCTCCAGCCCCAGCTCCTCCAGTCCCGTGCGCAGCCGCCTCGCCAGGGCGAGGTAGCGGGCGTGCCGTGCCTCGCGTCCCTCCTCCAGGGCCAGGCCGAGCGCGGTGTCGAAGGCGTAGAAGGCGGGGATGCCCGGCGTGAAGGCGGGCGCGAGGTCCTTCTCCTGGGCCGTGTAGTGGCGGTGCAGGTCGAGGGAGAAGCTCCGCCGCGGGAGGTCGCCCAGCGCTTCGAAGGCCGCGTGCCGGCCGGCGACGAAGCTGAGCCCCGGGGCGCCCTCGACACACTTGTTGGACGACCCGGCCAGCCAGTCGACCCCGTCGCCGGCCAGCGAGATGGCCTCGGCACCCACGCTGCTCACCGCGTCCACGATCACCTCGCGGCCCCTGGCGTGGGCGATCCGGGCGAGGGCGGCGACGTCGTTGAGCCGGCCGGTGCTGGTCTCGTGGTGCACGACGCCGACGTGGGTCAGCGTGCCGTCGTCCCCGAGCAGCCGGTCGACCGCGTCCAGGTCGACCGGGGAGTCCCAGCCCAGCCTCAGATGGCGGGTGCGGATGCCGTGGGCGGCGGCGATGTGCTGGAACCGCTCCCCGTAGTGACCGTTGTCGATCACCAGCAGTCCGGCGTCCCGGGGGACCACCGAGCTGACCGCGGCCTCCACCGCGGAGGTGCCCGATCCCGTGAGGATCACCGAGGTGTGCCGTTCGTCGCCGGCGCACAGCCGGGTGGTGCGCTGCCGCACCCTGCGCATCAGCTCCGCGAACTCGGGCTCCCGGTGGCACATGTCGGGCCCGGCCAGGGCCGTTCTGACCCGGGGGTCGGTCACCACCGGGCCGGGGTTCATCAGGACCAGCCGATCGGATGCCGCGGGCCGGCCGGCCGCTGTCACCTCGGTCATCGGGCCATCGCCTCCATGAATCGGGCCGCCGAGGCGGGGGGCCGGAGAGCGGGGCGGCCGAGCTGCGGATGGGAGCCCGGCGCGATCCGGACCCGGATCAGACGCGGGCCGGGCAGCGACTGGCAGCCGGCGACGGCCCGGGCCAGCTCCTCCGGCTCCGACACGTCGTGGGCGGCCTGATAGCCGCAGGCGGTGGCGAGGCCGCAGAAGTCCACGGTGCCGGAACCGCTGGGCTGGCCGCCGGTGGACTCGTAGGACTCGTTGTCCAGCAGGACGTGGAGCAGGTTCGCCGGGGCCTGGCGGCCGATGGTGGCCATCGCCTCCAGGCGCATCAGGGCCGCTCCGTCGCCGTCCAGGACGACGACCTTGCGCTCCCCGGAGTACAGCGCCACTCCCAGGGCGACGCTGGAGGCGCAGCCCATGGACCCCACGACGTAGAGGTTGTTCGGCCGGTCCCAGTCCCGCTCCAGCTCCCGGGCCGTCTTGCCGGTGGTCGCGATCAGGCAGCCGTCGGGGTCCATGGCCCGCACGACGTGCCCGATGGCCTCGGCCCGGAGCATCCTGCCGGACGTCTCCTCGGGCGGCTCCACGGCGTACGGGGCGATGGAGCCCTTGGGGACGACGAAGGCGAACGGCAGGCCGGTGGACGCCATGTGCTCCTCGGCCACGGCCAGCCGTTCCGCCAGCGCGGCCGGGTCGGACGGGAGCAGTTCGTTGCGGATGTCCATGAGGGTGAGCATCTCGGGGGTGATGCGGCCCATCAGCTCGTGCTGCGGTTCGTCGGTGGTCGACGGCCGGCCGCGCCAGGTCACCAGCAGGAGCACCGGGAGCCGCAGCGTGTGACAGAGCGAGGTGAGCGGGTTGACCGTGTTGCCCAGGCCCGAGTTCTGCAGGATGACCACGGGGCGGCGCCCGGCCAGGCGGGCGCCCGCGGCGAGCGCGACGGCCTCGCCCTCGTTCGCCGCCACCAGGTAGTCCTGCGGGTGCTCGGCCTGCAGGCAGCTGATCACCGGGCCCAGGAACGAGCACGGCACTCCGGTGAACGGGCCGAACCCGCGGTCGCGGAGCAGGCTGACGAGTTCCCCGGCGTCCAGCCGGCTGACGGTCCCGGTCATCGCTCGGCCCCGCTCGCCGCCATGACGTCGCCGACGAAGCGGAGGTCGTCGGCGGTGCGCAGCTCGGTCCAGCCGGAGGCGACCTCGACCGCCCGGACCTGGAGCCCGCCGAGCAGGACGTCGGAGAGCAGCTCGGCGACGGTCGCCGCCGACCCCTCGGCGCGGCGCTTCTCCGCCGCGCTCACCAGCGCGGCCAGGCCCCGTGCGGAGAAGAGCGCGGCGCCGGTGAACTCGGCGTCCGCCGCGCCGCCGCCGAAGGCGGTCACCAGGCTGCTTCCCGCGGTGAGCCGGCGGCCGTCCCGGGCGCTCGAACTCAGGGCCACCCCGACCGCGTCGGGACGACGGGCCGCACGCGCCGACACGTCGACCAGGACCGTGACGTCCGACGCGTTCGCGGCGAGCTGGCGCAGCGGTCCTGCCTCGAAGAAGACGTCGTCGGGCAGGACCAGGGTGGATCCCGGGTGGCTGCCGGGCAGGGTCGGCACCCAGGCCGCGGCGTCCGTACCGACCCCGGCGACCACGCTGACGTCCTGCGGCGCGCGGGCGGGGGGCTCACCGGCGGCGTGGACGGCGACCTGCTCCACCCCGCTGCGGCGGAGTTCGGCGGTCTGGCAGTCCAGGACGTCCGCCGCCCGGTCGAGCCCGGACGGCTGCTGCGCACCGGGCACGACGAACGCGCGGGGGGCGCTGTCGTAGGGGGTGATGTAGAGCCCCTCGTCCCGCTTCTGCGCGGGCACGCCCTGGAGGTCGAAGACGGTGGCCAGGGGAGCGATGTGCTCCTCGATGCCGGTGGTCCGCCCGTCGCGCAGGATCGCCTCGAAGGCCTGGCTGACGGCGGTGATCCCGGCGCGCAGTCCGTGGTTGGCGTAGATCACCATCTTCGCGCCGGCCTCGCCCAGTTCCGCGGCGGTGATGGTGTGGTACGTCGTGGGCACGACCACGACCGGCACCGGGAGCCGCCAGCGGCCGAGGAACTCCAGGACGGGGTCGGGCGACGACCCCTTGGCGTGGATGAGCACCGCGTCGGCTCCGGCCTCGGCGTAGGCCTCGCCGCGGGTGAGCGCCTCGTCCATGCCCCAGCCGGCGATCAGCGCCTCGATGCGGGCGATCACCATCAGCTCGGTGCCGCGCTGCGCGGCCTTGGCGGCGGCCAGCTTCCCGCAGAACTCGCCTATGGGAGCGAGCTCCTGACGCCCCGGTATGAAGCTGTTGACCTTGGGGAACCGCTTGTCCTCGATGGAGACCGCGGAGATGCCGGCCGCCTCGTAGCGGCGGATCATGTTCATCACGTTGTGGGCGTTGCCGTATCCCGCGTCGCAGTCCGCCACCACGGGAACGTCCACGGCCGCGGCCATCGAGCCCGCCACGGCGAGGAGTTCACTCATCGTCAGGATGTCGGTGTCCGGGACGCCCTGGGAGGCGGACACCTCCAGCCCGCTGGACCATACGCCGTCGAATCCGGCTCTCTCCGCGAGCCGCGCGCCCAGGGGGTTGTGGGCGCCGGCGATCCGGACCACTCCCGGCCGCTCGAACAGATCACGGAGGGAGGCGCCGTCCGTGAGGCCCTCTGACGCCCTGGTAACTGCCGCCTTCATGAAAATGCTCCTTGGATGGAATGAGGAGGCGGGGTCAGTCGACGTTGACTGAGGCCCTTGGCAATGAGTTCCCTTAACAACAATTCCCGGAGTGCGCGAGAACGGGCGCCCGGACCTGTTCCGACATCGTTATCGGATGGCACCCGGAGTGGTGATCCTGGATTTCACCCCCGAGATGGAAATGGAATTCCGGGCCAGGCGGCACCTGCCGGAAAGGTGACGCAGGTGCCGTCGTCGGCCGGAGGTCATCCGGTTCCCGGTGCGTGGCGGCCCTGCCAGTCGGCGGCCGTGGGAGCCGGCAGCAGGCCGACGTGGCCCTCGCGTTCCAGGGGCGTGACCCAGCTGGCCACCAGCACGAAGTCCCACAGCGCCAGACCGTCCGTGGCCGGGGGCATCGTCGCCGCCAGCTCGTCGAACGACATGCGCGGCCCGCCCGCCATGACCTCCCGGATCCGGGCCTCGGCGTCCTTCGGCAGCCGCCCTTCGCCCGTCAGGCGTTCCAGGGTCTCGTCGATGTCGAAACCGTGCTCGACCGTGGCCGCCTCGAGCCGCCCGACCTCCTCCAGGAGCGCCGCGGAGACCTTGTCCGCGTCGGCCTCCCCGGCGCCGCGCAGCAGCTCCCTCCGCGACTCCCGGTCGAGGAGGATGCCGAGTTCGCGCACGAGGTCCGCCGGCTCGTCGGCGACGTGGCAGAACTTGATGACCTTGTTCGGGGCCCGGAGCACGGACCTCAGATGCCTCGGCCCCCAGGGGTGGAGCACCGAGCCCTTGAGGTCCGCGAGCCGGACCGTCCCCGGCGTCACCCCGGTGTGGGCGGTGTCGCGGAGCAGGAGCAGGAACGTGTCGGTGGCGGAGTGCATCAGCGACGACAGGGCCAGCCGGTCCGTGGTGTACAGGTTCCAGTCCCAGCGCCAGAGCTCGCGCATCGAGTGGCGGTTGTAGCGCACCCGCTCGAAGCCGACGAGTTCGAAGCCCTCCTCCTCGACGAAGCTCAGCGTGCGGCGCATGCGCCGGCCGACCACCCCGTCCGGCTTGAAGGCCAGCATGGCCAGCGGTCCCAGCGTCTCGGCGGCCCGCTCGCCGGCCACCCGCACCAGGTCCTCCCACGTCTCGCGGAAGTACAGGTCCTCGACGAAGAGCTCCCGCTTGCGCGGTGACACCGTCAGGGCACGCCAGTCGCTCTCCCGCAGCACGCTGTCACCCATCGCGTCCCCACAGCCCCGCTTCCGGATTGTCGATCACCTTGGCCGTGCCCGGGTCGTCGCTCGCCACGCAGACGCTGCCGAGCACGGCGAGATCCCAGTCGGTCACGTCGATGCCCAGCGACTCGACGTCCGCGCAGAACGCGCGCCACGGCACGATCCGCCCCTGGCGGATGCGTTCCGTCCACGCGAGGACGCGGGCGGCCGTCTCGGCGGACGCCGCGTCCCCGGCGGCGCTCGCCCGGACCTTCGGCTCCAGCCTGGCCAGAGGTTCCTCCACGTCCAGGGTGTAGAGCCGGTCGATCTCGCGGTCCAGTTCGGCGCGCAGACGGTCGTGGTCGCTCTCCGGCATCGAGCCGTCCGCCACGGCACGCAGGATCCGCCGGCGTTCCGCCGGGCTCAGCAGCAGGCCGATCTCCCGGAGGAGGTCGGCGGGTTCGTCGGCTACGTGGACGTGATTGATGATCCGGTTGGTCAGTCTCAGCCGGGCCCGCAGCGAATCGGGGCTCCGAGTGTCGGGGTCCGAGGATCCCTTCAGCCCGCTGAGGCGGACCGCCGCCGGGATGGGCGACGGCGCGTCGTCCCGCACGAAGAGCAGCAGACACGGTCCGGTCGCGTAGACGTGCCCCGTCACCACGAGTCGGTCGAGGGTCGCGGAAGTGAGCTGGTACCGCCACATCTCCCGCCAGAGCACCGGCGTGAACTCGACGTGCTGGGCCGCGACGGGGGTGAACCGCTGGTCGGCCAGGAAGTCCAGAATCGGTGCCAGTTTCCCGGTGAGCAGTCCGTCCGGCTTGAGCATCAGCAACGCGGTCGAGCGGATCAGTTCGCCGAAACGGTCACCGAGGATCTCTTCGGCGTCCGCGAGTCCCTCGCGGAAGTAGATCTCCCGCTCATAGAGACCGGCCTTCGTCGGAATCCGCGTCAGAGCGTCCCACACTATCGACACGATTTCTGGTTCTGCCTTTCTTGCTCCTCGCGAACAGTGACGCGGTTTGCCGGATCAATCTCATAAGCGTGCCGCGGGGCCTGTCAAGACGCCGAAGCGTTCGGTGTGTCCTCGCTTTTCGTCATGGGCAGGCGCCGCAGTACGCCGGCGAGTGCGGTCGTCACTCTTCTGTCCGCATCCCGGCCGCGGCTGGTGATGCGCAGCCATTGCCGGCCGCCGCTCGCCGACTTTTCGTCATAGGCCTGCACGAGAATGCGGTCCGCGGTGAACAGCTCGTCCGCGACCGCGTCGGCCGAGACGCCCTCGGGAAGTCCGGCGAACACGGCGTGCGCGTCCGGCGGCACGACGGTCAGCGGCCCGAGCGCGGCCAGGTCGCCGGCGAGTGCGCGCGCGTCGGCCGACACCCGGGCGCACGCGCGCCGGAAGTCCTTGTCGTAGTGCGGCAGTACGCGCAGGAACTCCTCCGCCAGGCCGCCGAGCCTCGGTGACGGCAGCCGGGTGCGCAGCAGGGCGGCGCGGTCCGGGTCGGCCGTGGCCGCGAAGCCGAGCGGGATGCCGCCGACGCCGTAGGCCTCGCCCAGGTCCCTCAGCACTACCAGGTTGGGGTGCTCCTCCAGATGGGGCAGCAGGGAACCGGCAGGCGGTGCCGAGAGGTCCACGAACGACTCGTCCACCAGGACGGTGACGTCGGGCAGCGCCTCGCACAGGCGGCGCAGCTCCGGCAGGGGGACGGCGACACCGGTCCGGTGATGCGGAGAGCCGACGACGGCCGCCGTGCACCCGTGGGCGCGCACGAACGCGGTGAAGGCGTCCACGTCGAGCGTGAACCGGGGCGGTTCCAGCGTGAACGGCACGAGCTGCGCGGACCGGACGGCGTCCACGTGGCCGTCGCCGCCGGGATCCGGCACCGCGACCGGACCGCCGGCCTCGCACAGCGCCGCCAGCAGTTCGGCCGTGCCGCTCGCCACGCACACCTGCCCGGGACGCAGCCCGTGCACCGAGGCGACCAGCTCCGTCGACAGCCCGTTGTCCGCGGGGGAGCCGAGCAGCAGCTCGCGGACGGGTGCGGTGAGCGAGGCGTACATCTCCGGCGTCGGGAAGCCGGAGTTGCGCAGCGACCGGTGGTCGCGGACGTCGAACCGCCAGTACCCGCCGCCCGCTCCGGTCAGCAGCTCGCGGCGCCGGCGCGGCGGGCTGAAGAGGTACTCCGCCTGCAGCCGGTCACCGGGGTCGTCCACCTCGAACCACTCGTCGGCGCCCCACGTGCACACCGCCCACCGGTCGGCGTCGAGGCTGTCCACGATCGCGTAGTCGTAGTACGCCCGGTCGCCGTCCGGGCCGGCGGTGACCAGGGTGTCGAGGGCGGGGGCGAAGCCGTCCCGCAGGTACTCGCCCTCGAGCAGGAAGACGTTGCTCGTCTTGAGCCACCCGTCCGGCGAGAAGCCCGGCCCCTGCTCGCGGTCGGTGTACAGCCGGTCCAGGGTGCCGTCCGGGGCGGCCTTGACGACGGTGCCGCCCAGGCGGCGCGCCGGTTCACCGGCGAACACGATGTTGGGCCTCGGCGAGGTCGGCACGGTGGCGAACGCGTCCTCGCGCAGCACGATGTCGCCCTCGACCAGGTACAGGCTGCGGTCGAAGAACTCACGCGCGAGCCACACCGAGTACGCGTCTCCGGTCTCGTGGTAGCGCGCGTTGTACAGGTAGTGGATGTCGATCCCGGCGAACCGGTCGCCGAGCGAGGCGCGCACCACGTCGTCGAGGTGCCCGGTGACCACGACGGCCTCCGTCACCCCGGCCGCGGCCAGCGCGGCCATGCTGCGGTGCACGATCGGCACGCCGGCGATCGGGGTGAGCGGTTTGGGCCGGTGGTCCGAGTCCCGCCCCAGCCGCCGCCCCATGCCGGCGGCCAGGACGAGCGCCCGGGTCGGTGTCGGGCCGCTCACCTCTGCTTGCCCAGCCAGCCGGTGAGACGGTCCACCATCACGTCGCCGGCGTCGTGCTGGTAGACCCAGACGCCGTGCAGGCGGCCGCGGTAGGAGGGCTCGCCACCGGACTTCGGGTTGGGGCGCGGCCCGGCACCCATGCCGTAGGCGAACAGGCCCACCTTGCTCTCGGCGTCGGTCCCGTGGGTGCCGACCAGGTCGTCGGCGGTGGCCCGGTCCACGGCGCGGCCGGCCATCCGGATCTCCGGCAGCGCGGCACGGTAGCCGAAGCACGGCACGACGATGTCCGCCGGCAGGGCGCCGTGCTCGCGCAGCAGCTCCCGGTCCCACTCGCCCGGCAGCTGGACGACGCGCAGCCGGTCCACCGGTCCGGACAGGGTGCGCACGGCCAGCTCACGGGCCGGGCCGCGCAGCCCTCCGTAGCGGTAGACGCGGCCACTGAGCGGGCAGACGTCCTTCTCGGGGTCGAAGGCGAACCCGGCGGCCTCCGCCTCGGCGGCGGTGGCGAAGTAGAGCTTCGGCATGCGGTGCTGCACGAGCGTGACCTGGACGCCGGGGTTGTCGACGAGCGCCCGGGCCGCGACGCCCCAGGCGGTGTGCGAACCGCCGAGCACGGTCAGCCGGTCGGCTTGGGCGATGGAGGCCGGGTCGATGTAGACGACGTGACCGTCCACCGTGGGCGTGTCCAGCGTCTCGACCAGGCCGGAGTCGCTGAACTCCTCGCCGCCGCAGCAGACCAGGCCGGCGCGCACCGTCTCGGCGCCGCCCGCGGAGTCGTGCACGGTGATCTCTCCGGGGGCGATCACGTCGATCGCCGTGACGGCCGTGCCGAGGCGCACCTCGCAGGCCGGGTGCCGCTCCAGGACCTCGATCACCCGCTGGGCGACCAGTTCGGCGAAGGCGCCGGCCAGCGGCAGCGGCGGATACTGGCCCGACCACTCGCGCAGGGCGTCGGCCTCCGGCGTCTCACCGAGACCGGCGAGCAGCTCACGGGACCCGGGCTCTTCCAGGCTCTCCAGGAACACGTCGGCGAGGCTGTTGGCGGCGAGCTGGTACTCGGACAGCTTGCCGCCGAGCCGCTCGGTGCGCTGCTCGTAGACGACCACACCGCCGTCCAGCAGGGCGTCCAGCCGTCCGGTGCGGGCGGCGGCCACCAGCAGGCCGACCCCGGCCGGACCGAGTCCGACCATCGCGAGATCGAAGTTCCTCTTCATACGTCCTCCCCATGAATGACAGTGAACGGGCATCCGGAGCCGTCGGACCCCGGGAGGTGCCTCCTCAGCCGGCCGGCCGCTTCGGCACCGACACCACGTGTGTGACGACGGTCGCGGCGTCCGCCAGGTGCAGCAGCCCGAGGTCCTGGAACGGGCCCGGGCGGTACGGGGCGTCCGGCCGGAAGTCCAGCGGGAGACTGGTCCAGACGGACGGGCAGGAGGTCGCGACGACGCCGGCGAAGCCGGTGACCACCGCGCGGTGCACATGGCCGGTGCACAGGCGGCCCACGTTGTCGTGGGCGCGCAGCGTCCTGGCGAACGCGTCGGCGTCCGCGAGCCCCATCCGGTCGATGCCGGCCACGCCGATGGCGAACGGCGGGTGGTGCACGGCGACCAGGTGCATGGTGCCGGGAGCGGCCGCGAGCTGCGCGTCGAGCCACTCCAGCTGCTCGGCGCCGAGTTCGCCGTGGGCGTGGCCGGGAACCAGCGAATCCAGCATGAGGACGACGACGTCGCCGGCCTCGCAGCGGCTGGGCGTGCGGGAGCCCAGGCCGACGCGCCGCTCCCCCGCCCCGGCGGGAACGAGCCGGGTGAGCAGCGCACGGTCGTCGTGGTTGCCGGGGAGCACGTGCACGGGGAGCCCGGTGGCCTCGACGGCGCGTGCCACGGCCGCGTACTCCTCCGGTCTGCCGTGGGCGGTGAGGTCGCCGGTGACCAGCACGCGGCCGTCCGGGCCCACCTCGGCCGCCATGTCCGCCAGCGCCGCGGTGAACCGGCGCAGGGGCTCCGGATCGACGTCCGGGTCCTGCACGTGCGGGTCGCTCAGCTGACCGATCAGGGTCGCCACGACGCCATGCCCCTCTCGCCGACGGCGGACTGCCCCGTCCGTGCCCCCACGGCTGTCGCCGGCCGTGGGGAGCGCCCGGCGACTCCGGCGCTCCGACGTCCGGCCGAAGCGGTCACCCCGGCGACCGCCAGGTGCCTCGGGCGGTGGGGCCCGTACTCAGGTGGGGACTCGGTCATGGCCGCCGTTTCGTCGTCGGGTGGACTTGCGGACAGGGGTCGGGCCGGAGCCCGCGGGGAGGACTTACGCCGTCTCGTCGGCGTAGCGCGCCCGGGCGCGCAGCTCCACCTCGCTGAAGTAGCCGCCGCGCAGCTTGCGCCGCATGCCGGACTTGTCGAACTCCGAACGGCCGTGGAGGATGCGCCGGTTGTCGAAGATGATCATGTCGCCCTGCCGCCAGGAGTGGTGGTAGGCGCGGCCCTCCTCGTCCATCAGCGCCTTGAAGCCGCTGTAGGCCCGGTAGACGCCCGGCACCTCGTCGAAGGGCACGTTGTCGAAGAACATCTTGGTGGGGTTGTTCACCAGCCGGACGACCTCGCCCTCGTGGTCGAGGTGAATGATCGGGGTCTGGTTGTGGTAGATCTTCTCGGCCGCGGCGTACTCGGCCCGGTAGATCACCTCGGTGCGGGCCAGCACGGCGAACGCCTCGGGGTCCCGCTCCCGGAGGTTCAGCGCCGCGGCGAGACCGTCCACGAACCGGGTCCGTCCCTCCTGGCTGGCGGCGGCCACGTCGTTGACCTCGAGCCCGAACAGGAACTGGTAGTCCGGCGGCGTGCTGTAGTACGGGATGTCCGTGTGCAGCGGCAGCTGGCGGGTGCTGAAGGAGATGCTGTCGGTCCGGTCGTCGGGCTTGACCTCGAGGTCGAAGTACTCGCCGAAGTAGGAGCGGTCGACGAAGCCGGCCAGCCGGGCGCACAGCGCGTCGGGGTCGGCCGCCTCGCCCTCCGCCGTCCTGATCACGACGAGGCCGTAGCGGAACAGGTGCTCCAGCGCGCCGTTGAGGGCCTTGTAGTCGGCCATGACGTCGGCGTGCGGGAAGGTGCCGTCCGCCACGGTCTCGGCGCTCGACCACGGCGACCACCGCCGCTCCGGGCGGCCCGGCGCCGTCGGCGTGCTGTGCTCGCGCAGCCAGGAGTCCGGGTAGCGGCTCTCGTGGCCGTCCTCCCAGACGATCTCCAGCCCGTTCTCCACGCTGTGCGTCACGGTGCGCGGGCGTATGTCGAGCGGCAGGGTCGCCGCGTCGAAGTACTTCTGCTTGGCGAAGGCGTTGCGGCAGGTCTCGCAGAGGCACGAGTCGCGGAGCCAGATCCAGTGGAACCGCCCGGTCTCGCCGGAATCCCAGTTGATCGACAGGTGCGCTTCGACGGTCGTCGTCATGGTCGTCTCCTTAGTTCGACAGGGGCTTGGCGGCGCGGAACAGTCCCTGGGTCAGCGCTCCCGCGTCCATGAATCCGATCTTTCGGTGCCACCGCTCCACGAGGTGCTCGACGTCCGCCCGGCCGATCGCGGGGTCGTGCTCGGCCCGGGCGAGGTAGGCGTCCAGGTCGCGGCGGAGCAGGTGGTTGGTGTGCGTGCTGACGTCCTTGGCGACGACGTCCGTGAAACCCGCCTGTGCCAGCAGCTCCGGATAGCCGGACACGGCGACGAGGTGGTAGCCGGCGTTCTCGACGTACTCCTCGAACTCCGGTGTGCTGCCGCCCCGGCAGAAGTCGTTGACGACGATCGTCCCGCCGGGCCGGAGCAGTTCGGCGCACCGGGCGAGCACCTTCACCTTGTCCGCCGAGTAGAGCAGGGTGTCCTGGCTGTAGACCGCGTCGAAGGACTCCGGCTCCAGCGCGGCGGAGAAGACGTCGCCGAGCACGAAGGACGTACGCCCCTCGGGGTCCTTGGCCGGCCGGCGGCTGTCCGAGATGGAGACCATCAGTTCCGCGGTGTCGACCCCGACGACCTCGACGGGGTACTCCGCGACCAGGTGGAACGCGGCGCCGCCGAGGCCGGAGCCGATGTCCAGCAGCCGGCTGCCGGGGGACAGCGGAAGCTCCGGCAGGACCGTCTCCCGGAACGCGGCCAGGCCGCCGGAGCTCTGGAAGCCCTCCCCGTAGATGACCTCGGACCGCAGGATGTTGTGCGGCACCGTGTACCGGTTGCCCTCCTCGTACTCCCGGTCGGCGTCCGACCGGGGCGAGGAAACGTTGCTCGACATCGCCCTCCCTCAAGATGGCTGTTGTGGGTGCCGCCGGGCCCGGGCCGAGAGGCGGCGCGGGTCCGCTTCACGGCCCGTGGGCGGCGGCCGTCCGGCCGGCGCGCCGGTTCAGGACGCGGGGACGCGCGCCGTCAGGACCATCCAGACCAGTTCGTGGTCCGCGCTGAACTGGATCTTCTTCTGCCACCGGTCGACGAGCGCCCGGTACTCGTCCTCGGTGAACTCCGCCAGGAAGGCGGGACGTTCGGTCTCGAGCCGGGACAGCTCGCCCCGCATCGACGTGAGCAGCTCCTCGGTCCGGTCCTCGACCGTCACCGCCGTGAACGCGGCCGACTCCAGCACCTCGCGGTAGCCGTCCAGCGTGAGCAGGTGGTGGCCGCACTCCCGGACGTGCTGTTCGAAGGCGGCCGAGGCCTCCTGCGCGCCCCGGCAGTAGTCGGTGATCAGCACCTGCCCGCCCGGCCGCAGCAGGGAGTGGAGGCGCTTCCACACGCGGTACTTGTCGTCCGCCGGCAGGTACATCCCGCAGTCCCGGGTCCAGACGACGTCGTAGGAGGCCTCGCGGAGGTCCGCGGTCCGCACGTCACCGGTGACGAACTCGACGCCGGTGACCTCGCCGTCGGCCGCCCGCTGCCGGCAGATCCCTGTCATGTCCGGCGAGACGTCGAGACCGGTCACCGTCGCGCCGAAGCGCTCGGCCATGCGGAACGCGTCGCCCCCGAGGCCGGCGCCGACGTCCAGGACGCGCAGGCCGGGCGTCCAGTCGAGCTTCGCCGTCAGCCGGGAGAAGACGTCGAACCCGGACGGGCCCTGGTATCCGCGACCGTAGATCTTCTCGGACCGCAGTGCGCTGTGCCGGCTGAACCGCTGGCCGATCGTCTCCTGTGCGTCCGTCGTGTCCGGCACATCGCTTCGTGGTGCGGATGTCACGTAGAGCTCCCCGTCGCGCTGCGGATCGCCGCAGCAGTCTGTGTCAGTAGGTCGGCGCGGGCCGCGGGCGCGCGCTCCACGGCCCCGCCCGGAGAGTGGGCAGGGGCCGGGAGCCGAGCCGGTCGCCGGGTCCCCGCGGGTCGGCGGCTGTGCCGGCGGCCCGTCACCGCCGCGTCACGGGCGCCGCGTCGAGCACCTCACCCGTGGTGTGAGCGGAGCCGCGTCAGGACGAACTCTCGGTACTTCGGAAAGAACATGCATCCCCCCGGCATGCATGAAGATCATCGGAGTTTTGGCTGACGCTACATTAGCTACACCGCAGGGCTCAAGAGGGTTTACTTGTCGTTGGAACCGGGGGGTTGGAGTCCGCACGGTTTGGACGCCTCCTACCGATTTTTCGTGGAGGCGGCTGTGTGCCGTCGGTGAGTCGGTTTTGCCCCGGCGGTGCGTACTTCGGCGGTATTCCGGCGGTCGGGGACGGGTCGGCCTCCGTCGACCAACTCGCTGTTCACAGAGGCGACATGAGAGCCTAAAGTGATTGATCAAGGAGTGAAGTCTCTGATAATTTCACGCGCCGATGTCGTCTCGCGTGCCGTACCCGCCACCGCCGGATGAGACCTGTGAGACCGCACTGATCCCAGGAGTCGTACAGATGCAGCAAAAGCCACCTTACGCACCTCCTATAGCGGTGATCGGTATGGCGGCGCGTTTCCCCGGAGCGGAAAACGTCGAGCAGTACTGGACGAATCTCGTCGACGGCGTCGAATCGTCGAACCGGCCTTCCGCTTACGATTCCGGGCTCGCGGACGGCGCGCGAAACGGCCAGTTCGTACAAGCGGTGGCGCGCCTCGACGGCGTCGATCTGTTCGACGCCGAGCACTTCCGGATACAGCCGACCGAGGCCGTCGTCATGGACCCGCAGCAGCGCGTGCTGCTGGAGGTCGCGGCCGAGGCCCTGGAGGACGCCGGCTACGCGGGGGACCGCGACGGCGTCGTCGGGGTGTTCGTCGGCTCCGGCGAGAACCACTACTTCCGCGACCATGTCGCACCGGCGGAGGCCGGGGCGGGCCGCTCCGGCGACGTACGCGTCACGCTGGCGAACGAGAAGGACTTCCTCGCCCCGCGGATCGCCTTCAAGCTCGGCTTCAACGGCCCCGCCGTCACGGTGCAGACCGGATGTGCCACGGCGCTCACCGCGGTGGCGCTCGCCTGCTCGGCGCTGGCCGCGGGCGACTGCGACATCGCCCTGGCGGGCGGCGTGAGCCTGCTGATGCCCGACGTCGAGGGTTATACGTACACCGACGGCGGGATCCTGTCGGCCGACGGGCGGTGCCGGGCTTTCGACGCCCGGGCCTCCGGGACGATACCCGGCTCGGGTGCCGGAGTCGTCGTGCTGCGACGGGAGTCCGACGCCCGGGCCGCCCGCGACCACCGCAGGGCGGTCGTCCGCGGCTGGGCGGTCAACAACGACGGTGGGTCACGCGGGGGATTCACCGTCCCGAACATCGACGGCCAGGAGGCGGTCATCCGGGCCGCGCTCGCGCGGGCGGACGTCAAGCCCGACCAGGTGGGGTACGTGGAGACCCACGGCACCGGCACCGCCATCGGGGACCCGGTCGAGTTCGAGGCGCTGCGGCGCGTCTTCGCGACCGCCGGCAGGCCGGCCGGCTCGTCCCTCACGCTCGGCGCGGTCAAGCCCAACATCGGGCACACCGACGCGGCGGCGGGCGTCGCGGGACTGATCAAGGCGGCCCTGGCCGTCGAGCGGGCCACCATCCCGGGGACCCTCCACTTCAGTTCGCCCAACCCCGAGATCGACCTCGACGCGACCCCGTTCTCCCTCACCTCGCAGACGCGGCCCTGGGACACCGGGGGACCGCGGATCGCCGGCGTCAGCTCCTTCGGCCTCGGCGGGTCCAACGCGCACGTGGTGCTGGAGTCCGCGCCCGCCGCACCCCCCGCGTCCGCCCCCCGCCCGCGGCACGTCCTCGCGCTCTCCGCGCGCAGCGACGACGAACTGGAGCGGATGCGCGAACGGCTCGCAGACCGGCTGGAGGCGGCCCCGGCCGACGGCGCCGCGCTCGCCGACGTCGCGTACACCCTCGGCGTGGGCCGCGCCCGCTACGCCCGCCGCTGGGCGGCCGTGGTCACCGACTGCGCCGACGCCGTCGCGCGCCTGCGTGCCCCGGCGGAGGCCGGCCGGCCCACCGCGCGCTGGTCCCTGGCGATCCACGGCACCCCGGACGAGCTGGCCGCGACCGGTGAACGGCTGCTCGCCGACGAGCCGTCGGTGCGCTCGGCGCTCGCCGGCCTCACCGGACGGGCCGGACTCGACGGCCTCGCCCCCGAGCGCGCCGGGGCGCTCACCGCCCTCGGCGTCGCCCGGGCCCTGCTCCGCCTCGGCCTGACCTTCGCCCGCGTGGACGCGCCGGCGTGGGCGCGTCCGGCGGCACAGTGGCTGACCACGGGTGCCGACCCGGCCACGCTCGACGCGGCCCTCGACGCCTGCACCGCAGACGCCGACGCCGGGTCCGTCCGCGAGGGCGCCGGCCGGATCGTCGTCGGCCC
Organism: Streptomyces sp. NPDC032940; assembly: GCF_040636935.1. Lineage (NCBI taxonomy): Bacteria > Bacillati > Actinomycetota > Actinomycetes > Kitasatosporales > Streptomycetaceae > Streptomyces > Streptomyces sp. NPDC032940. The sequence continues at coordinate 41,440 of NZ_JBEZVJ010000016.1, forward strand.
CGCCTTCGACCTGGCCGACGTGGCGGCCGCGGCGTGGCGGGCGGGTGTCGCGGTCGACTGGGCCGCCTACTACGGCGACGAGCCGCGCGGCCGGGTCCCGCTGCCGACCTACCCGTTCACCCGGCGCCGCTTCTGGCTCGACCGCCCGGAGCCGCAGGCCGAGCCGGACCGGAGCCCGGCGCCGACGGCGACCCGCTCCGACACGACGGACGTCACGGCGTTCGTCGAGCGGGTCTGGCTCGGCGTCCTCGGCGTCGAACGCATCGCGCACGACGCGCACTTCCTGGACGACCTCGGCGGCGATTCGCTGCACGCGGTGGAGATCGGCGCCCGCCTGAACGAGGAACTGGGCCTCGACCTGCCGATCGACCTGCCTTTCATCGCGCCCACCATCGAGGCCGCTTCGACCTACGTCGAACAGGCCCTGGCTACGGAGACCTCCTCATGACCACCGTGAACACCGACGACGTCCTGATCCGCCGGCTCGACGTGACCGCCCGCGTGCCCGACCAGGTCGCGGAACTCAGCGACATCCACGAGGGCGGCCTCCTGATCGAGAGGCTGATCGGCCGCTATGTGATCGACGCCGACGCGCGCAAGGTCTGGCGGCTGATCGACGGGCGCCGCAGCGTCGGCGAGATCGTCGAGGACGTCGCCGAGGAGACGGGCCTGCCGGCCGCAGAGATCGAACAGCCCGTGCTCGCCCTCTGCGCCCGCCTCGTCGACCTCGGCATCCTCCAGGCCGTCACCCTCGCCGACACCGCCGTGCTGGCCCAGCTGGCAGTGGCCGGATGAGTCGCACCGCCATCACCCGGGTCGGTCTGCAGATACCCGGCTACTCCTTCCCCGGGACCATGGACCACCAGCTCTTCGACCGGGTCGTGGAGATGGCGCGGACCGCCGAGGCCTCGGGCTTCGACAGCCTGTGGACCATGGACCACGTCCACCAGATCGCCTCGGTCGGCGAGCCGGACGAGCCGATCCTGGAGGCGTACACGACGCTTGCGGCGCTCGCCGCCGTCACGTCGTCCGCACGCCTCGGCGTGCTCGTCTCGTGCAACGGATTCCGCAACCCCGCGCTGCTCGCGAAGATGGTGACCACCATCGACGTCATCAGCAAGGGGCGCGCGATGCTCGGCATCGGCGCCGGGTGGCACGAGGAGGAGTGCCGCGCCTACGGCCTTCCCTTCCAGTCCACGGGGGAACGTCTCGAAGGGCTCGCCGAGGCGGTGCAGATCTGCCGGGCGATGTTCACCGAGCAGGCGCCGCGGTTCTCCGGCACCTACCACCGCATCGACGAGCCGATCAACGTGCCGGCACCGCTCCACCCCGAAGGGCCGCCGATCCTCATCGGCGGCGGCGGCGAGAAGGTGCTGATCCCGACGGTGGCCAGATACGGGGACGCCTGCAACTTCTTCGGCGCGCCCGCCACCGTGCGGCACAAGATCGGCGTGCTGGAGAAGGCGTGCGCCGCCGTGGGCCGCGACAGCGACGAGATCAGCAGGACGTGGCTGGGGCACGCGATCGTCACCGAGTCCGAGACGGAGCTCCAGGAGGGCCTGGAGCGGCTGGGCGCGCTGCTGGGCCGCGCGCCGGGCGCCGTACGGGGGTTCGCCCTGTGCGGCACCCGTGACGAGGTGCGGCGCCAGGTCGCCGAGTACCGCGCAGCCGGGGCCGACGGTCTGATCGTCACCGTGCTGGACCCGGGCGACCTGGACCATCTGCGCCTGGTCGGCGAGACGGTGCGGGAGGCCATGGATGTCTGATCCGTCGAGCGCCCCCGTGGACGAAGTGGACCTGGACGGCGACCCGGTGGACGTCGTCGCTGCGGTCTGGGCCGCGGCACTCGGGGTGGACGCCGTCGACCCGCAGGAGGGCTTCTTCGATCTGGGCGCGACGTCGGCCATGGTCGTCGACGTGGTCCGGGTGCTGCGCCGCCGCTGGCCGGGCCTGAAGATCGTCGACGTCTTCTCCCGCCCGACCGTCGCCCAGCTCGCGGCCCACCTCGGCGATGGGTAGGCCGGCCGCGAGATCCGGACTCCTACGTCAGTGCCGCACGGACCGCCTCCGCGAGCTCGGGCCACGCGGCGCCGCCGAAGAGATGGTCGGCGCCGGGGATCTCGCGGAAGGAGGCCGGACCCGTGGTCTCGTGCCGCCAGCCGTCGACCCGGGCCCGGCCGAGCAGGTCGTCGCGCCCGCCGTAGAACACGGTGAGCGGTACGTCGAGGGGGTCGTCCGGCGTGTGGACGTAGCCGGAGACCAGCCGCATGTCCGCGGCGAGCACCGGCAGCAGCACCTCCAGGAGCTCCGGTTCCTCACGGAGGTGCTCGGGCACGTACCGCGTGAGGTCCTCGTCCGGGTCGTCCCCGTCGTCCGCGAGGAGGCGCGGCGGCAGCTGCGAGGCGACGAGCAGGTGGGTGACCTCGGGGCCTTCCGCGGACCCGCGCAGCCGCTGCGCCGTCCGGTAGGCGAGCAGGGCTCCGGAGCACTGGCCGAACAGCGCGACGCGCGGCACGTTCAGCGCGGTCAGCTCCGCGGCCAGTTCGTCGACGACCTCCTCGAGGGACGTGGGCAGGGGCTCCGTCTGCCGGCTCTCGCGGCCGGCGAGCCGCACGCCGTACACGTCGGCCGCGTCGCCGATCACCGGACCCCAGGCGCGGAACGGGGTCGCTCCCGCTCCGGCCCACGGAACACACGCGAGTGCGGTGCCGCTCCCCGCATTCCCCGTATTCGTCGCCGTTCCCGGGATCCAGGGCACGAGCTTCGACGATTTCTTCGATATACCCGCGTAATTCGCAGTGTCCATGGGCGTGCACCCTAGCATGCCGCTCCCCTGCCATCCGAGAGGATTATTGTGTTCAATCCGAGCGTCCAGGTAATTGTCGAGCAGCCGTCGGTTCTCACCCAGCCCGACCTTTCCTTCGAGGCCGTTCTCCGGCGCTTTCCCGGACTTGCCGGTGCCAGGGCCGTCTGTATGACGGGATCGACGGCCGCGGGGTGGGGAAACACGTTCAGCGACATCGACCTCTTCGCGTTCTCCGACGAGAAGCTCGACCTCCCCGTCGACCCGACGATGGAGACCTGGCAGATCTCCGACACCAGCACCGGCGTGAGCGCGACCGTGTGGATGGGCGCCTACGGTGACCAGCGCGTCGACCTGAAGGTGTGGCCGACCGACGCGGTCGCCAAGGTCCTCGCCCCCTATCTGGGGAAGGAGGCCGAGTTCTGCGGCAGCAGCGATTCCGTCCAGGACTTCGTCTACCGGGTCTTCATCGGTGTTCCGCTGTCGGGCGACGACTTCTTCAAGGAAATGCGCGAGCTGATTCAGGACTCTTCGTACGGCCGGGCGCTGGCCCGTTCCCAGAAGGCACACGCGGAGAACTGCCTCACCGATGTCATGGGTCAGCTGGACTCCGGCGACCACAAGTCGGCCCGCGTGTCCGCCGGAATCGCCGCGGGTTATCTGACGGACGCCGCCCTCACACTCCACGGGGAACTCTGCCGGCGCAGCAAGTGGGTGCTCCGGCGACTGGAAAGCACTCCGCAGTGCGGAATCGGCGTGGACGAATACCGGCACATGGTCCTCGACGGCCTGCGCCCCGGGGAGTCCGACGCCGACTGCGCGCTGCGCGTCGCCCGCTGGACCCAGTCGCACCTCGTCCGGCTCGAGGACTCCTTCCTGTCCGCCCCCTGATCACCGTCGCAGCCACGGCACAGCGACGCCGGCACATCACCCCTGCGTGCGCCGCAGGTTAAGGAGGAGACAGAGTGAGCACCTCGATGGCCAAGCTCCGGGCCGCGGTGAGCGGTCCCGAGGACCCCAACCAGCGGTTGATGGCCATGTCGACCATCGTGAACACCATCGGCATGGGCATGTTCCTGTCCGCGGGCACCATCTTCCTCATCAGGTCCGCGGGGCTGAGCCCGACCGCCGCGGGCGTCGGCCTGACCGTCGGGTCGCTGGCCGGCTTCGGCGCCGGAGTGCTGATCGGTGACCTCGCCGACCGCAAGGGTTCGAAGAGGGTCCTCATCGCCTCCATGCTGTTCGAGGCGGCGGCCAGCATCAGCCTGCTCCTCGTGCACAGCCTGTGGCCGCTCCTGCTGGTGGCCGCGGCCGCCGCCGTCGGCCGCGCGGGATCGCTCAGCGCCCGCGGCGCCATGATCGGAGTGCTCGCGGAGGAGGGCAAGGGCGCCCAACTGCGCACCTATCTGCGGGCCGTGACCAACGTGGGGATCGCGATCGGCACGCTCGGGGCCGCGGCGGTCCTGGCGATCGACACGCGCGCGGCGTACGTGACGATGATCGTCATCGACACCTGCACCTTCCTGCTCGCCGCCGCCATCCTGACCCGGATGCCGGACTTCGCCCCGACCCGGACCGCCGGCGACGAGGAGAAGGCGGACGTGAAGAAGGAGCCCCGGTGGCTGGCCCTGCGCGACCGGACCTATCTGAGCCTGACCGCCGCCTCCTCGGTCGCGAGCCTGCAGTACTTCGTGCTGGTCCAGGCCGTCCCGGTGTGGATCGTGCTGCGCACCAACGCGCCGCGGTGGATGGCCGCGATCGTCCTGTTCCTCGGCGCGATCATTGTCGCCGCCACGCAGGTCCCCGCGACGCGGTCGATCACCGACCCGCGGTCGGCGGCCCGGCTGCTGGCGCTGTCCGGACCGCTGTTCCTGGTGGCGTGGATCCTGGTGGCGGTGTCGGCGGGACCCTCCGCGTGGATAGCGGTCGCCCTGCTCCTCGTCGGCATCGTCGTGCACTCGCTGGCCGAGGTGTGGCAGGCCGCGGGCACCTTCGAGCTGTCCTTCGCGCTGGCCAAGCCCGAGGCCCAGGGCCAGTACCAGGGCGTGATGGGTCTCGGCCACGGCCTCTCCGAGGCGGTGGCACCGATCGTCGTCATCGCGATGTGCATCAACTGGGGCAAGCCGGGCTGGATCGTCCTCGCGGTGATCGTCACCGTGGCGGGCTTCATCTGCGCGGCGATCGAACGCGGCTGGTCCCGGGCGAACGCGCCGGTCACCACCGAGGCGCTCGCCGGTGAGTGAGCCGCCCCGGCCGCGGTGACGGCCGCGCGGGAAAGCCCCCCTCGGTCCGGGACCATGGGGGGCTTTCGCCGTGCCGGCGACGGGATGCCGTGAGGCGGAGTCACGGCCGTGGGGTCACTCCCGGTGCCACAGGGCGGGCACGTTGGGCGGCTCCCAGCCCGCCATCGACGTGTGGGCCTGCAGACAGCGGTAGGCGGCGGAGCCGTACGTCACGCGGTCGCCGGCGGTGTAGGCGCGGCCGGGGGCCCAGCTGCCGCCGGGCGGGTCGGTCGGCGGGTCGGTGGGGGTGCCCGGGCCGGGGTCGCCGTCGACGTTCAGCACGAAGTCGAAGGTGGCCTCCTTGCGGCCGCCCGCGTCCCGGACGTTCATCAGCAGCGCCGGGTCGAAGAGGGCGTCCGTGTTGTTGCGGGGCTCGCCGGGGAAGTACAGCTGGGTCGTCAGCACGGGCTCGCCGGGTGCCTGGGCCTTGACGTGGATGTGCCGGGTGCGGCCCGGGTAGAGGCCCGGGACGATCGTGCGCAGGGTGAAGGCGCCGGTGGAGTCGGTGAACTGGTGGCCGCGGAAGGTGTATCCGGCCATGTCGTAGGCGCCCGCGACGTCGGCCTGCCAGAAGTCGAGCAGCACGCCGGGCAGGGGGACGCAGTTGCGGCCGAAGACGTAGCCGCTGACGGTCAGCGGGGTGCCGGCGGTGCCCGGGACGGCCAGGTCGGTGCGCAGCGGGGAGTTCGGTTTGAAGTAGGGGCCCTCCATCTGGGCGGGCGTGGGGTCGTCGCCGTCGTCGCAGAAGGGGGTCGGTGCCAGGGTCGTGCCCGGTGTGCGGGCGGAGTCCCGGGCGAGGGCGACGGCGCCGGTGGCCAGCAGCGGGACGGCGGCGCCGGCGGCGACGGCCGCCCTGAGCAGGGTCTTGCGGCTGATGCCGGGCTCGGCGCCGGGATCGTCGGAGGTGGTGGGTGTCATGGCGGGCTCCTCGGGCTCCTCGGTCTTCTCGGTGGGGGCGGACCCCGGGGAAGAAGATGGGCGGGATGTGCATGACACGGAGCGCGTCCCCCGGGCGCGGGGCAGGCTGAAGTGCTTCGGGGGACGCGCTCCCGTGGTGATCGCCGAAACCGTACGCCGCGCCGGCGGGCCGCGGGGACCTCCCGTCGTGCCCCCTGTCCGGCGTTATGGGGAGGCGGGAGCGGGGGGTTCGTGTACGGGCGACGCGGCCGGCTGTACGGTCGTGGCGCGTCCATGACGGCGAGTGCGCCCGGGGTACGGGTGGCGGCCGGCCGCGGCGGGGAGCACGGGCCCCCTCCGGGGATGACGCGATTGCGCGGGCCGAGTACGGGAGTCGGGGAGGGCGGTCGGATGGCCGAGGCGATGACGAAGACGCACACCGAGGTGGCCGCGGACGCCGCGGTGAACGGTGCGACGCGGGACGCCGATGCGCAGGCCCGCGCGGTGCGCGCGGGGCGGATACCGGAGATGCCGGGGTTCGCGCGGTGGCCGGCCGGCGGGTCGCCGAAGGCCGAGGGCAAGGCACTGCGCCGGCGCGTCCCGCGGTCCGCGCACGCCGCCTTCGAGGCCGACGGGGACCGGCCGGACGCCGTGAGCGCGGTCGAGGAGTCCCACCGCGGCCGGATACCCGGGCTCACCCCGATCCGGACCGGGCGGATGGCGGCCACGCCCTTCGCCTTCCTGCGCGGGTCGGCGGGGCTGATGGCGTACGACCTGGCGCGCACGCCGATGACGGGCGTCGGCGCGCAGATCTGCGGCGACGCGCACGCGGCCAACTTCGGCCTGTACGGGGACGCCCGCGGCGGCCTGGTCATCGACCTGAACGACTTCGACGAGACCGTCCACGGTCCCTGGGAATGGGACCTCAAGCGGCTCGCCGCCTCCCTGGTGCTGGCGGGCCGGGAGGCCGGCGCCGACGAGGACACCTGCCGGGAGGCGGCCCACGACGCGGCCGGAGCCTACCGGCGCACCATGCGGCTGCTGGCCGGGCTGCCAGCGCTGGACGCCTGGAACGCCATCGCCGACGAGGAGCTCGTCTCCCACACCGACGCCCACGACCTGCTCGGCACGCTGGAGCGGGTGAGCGAGAAGGCGCGGGCCAACACCAGCGGCCGGTTCGCGGCCAGGTCGACCGAGGCAACCGAGGACGGCGGGCGCCGCTTCGTGGACGCGCCGCCGGTGCTGCGCCGGGTGCCGGACCGGGAGGCGGCGGCGGTCGCGGCCTCCCTGGAGCCCTACCTGGCGACCGTGTCCGAGGACCGGCTGCCGCTGCTGGCCCGGTACGCCGTGCACGACGTCGCCTTCCGCGTGGTCGGCACGGGCAGCGTGGGCACGCGGTCGTACGTCGTGCTGCTCCTGGACCACCGGGGCGAGCCCCTCGTGCTCCAGGTGAAGGAGGCCCGGCCCTCCGCGCTGGAGCCCCATCTGGCGACCGCCGGCTTCGCCGTCCCCGAGGTGGCGCACGAGGGCCGCCGGGTGGTGCTCGGGCAGAAGCGCATGCAGGTGGTCAGCGACATCCTGCTCGGCTGGACCACGGTCGACGGGCGGCCCTTCCAGGTGCGGCAGTTCCGCAACCGCAAGGGCAGCGTCGACCCCGCGGCCCTGGCCGCCGACCAGCTCGACGACTACGGCCGGATGACCGGCGCCCTGCTGGCCCGGGCCCACGCACACAGCGTCGACCCGCGCCTGGTCGCCGGCTACTGCGGCAAGAACGAGGAGCTGGACGAGGCGGTGGCCGCCTTCGCCCTGGCCTACGCCGACCGCACCGAGGCGGACCACGCCGAGCTGCTCGCCGCGGTGCGGTCGGGGCGGATCGCGGCGGAGACGGGGGTGTGAGGGGGCCCGGCGGCGGGCCGGACGGCGGGGGCGGTCCGTGCCCTAGGCTGGTCGGGTGACGACCCCGGAAGCTGAGCCCGAGCAGGGTGGTGCGCCGCGGCCCGAGGAGCGGCTGGAGAAGGCCGTACGGGCCGCCGAGCAGGCGCTCATCGAGTACGAGATCGCCCTGGAGACCTTCCGCGTGGAGGTCGAGAACTTCTCGCGGCTGCACGAACAGCGGCTCGGCCCGGTGTACGCGCGGCTCGAGGAGCTGGAGGCGCGGATCCTCGAGGCCAGGGCGGCGCGCAGCGGCGACCCCGAGGACCGGCGCCGGGCCGACGAGGCACGGGCCCGGCTGATGCCGATCCCCGGCGTCGAGGAACTGCTGCACGGCTGGATGGACGGGGACGGCCTGTTCCCGGAGGCCACGGCGATGCTCACGGACCAGGCGGTCCGTCCGCCGAAGCGGGTGCGGCCGAGCGAGGAGGCCCGCCGGCTCTACCGGGACCTGGCCCGCAAGGCCCACCCCGACCTGGCGCAGGAGGACGGCGAGCGGACCCGGCGCGAGGAGTTCATCACCCGCGTCAACGCCGCCTACGCCCGCGGTGACGAGACCGAGCTGCGGGCCCTGGCCGAGGAGTGGGCCGCGGGCCCGGCGCCCGAGCGGCGCCCGAGCCGGGCCGAGGAGCTGTACGTGCGCCTCGAGTGGCTGGACCGGCGCAAGGAGCTGCTCACCGTGCTCGCCAAAGAGCTGGAGGAGAGCGCCATAGGCGCCATGCTCCGCCTGGCCCCGGACGACCCCGACCGCCTCCTGGAGGAGATCGCCGAACAGCTGGCGGCCCAGGTGAGCGAACGGGAGGCCGAGCTGGCGGAGCTGCTGGGCTAGGGCCTGTCGGACAATTCCCGCCTGCCTCGCGACGCCATGCACGCTCCCCCGGAGGGGGCACCCCCACTCGCCGCACCGGGCGCAGAGCCGAGTACGTCCAGTACGAGGCTCTACGCCCGGCACGCCGAGAGCACGCACCTGACGCGGCGAGGCCGCCCTCCGGGCGGCGACGGGAGTTGTCGGACAGGCCCTGGAGGCGGCCCAACCGTGCCGGCGGGTCCGGTAGCGTCGGGGGCATGAGTTTCGGAGCTGGTGTGCCCACGGTCGAGGTCACGGACCTCAAGGACGACGACTTCCTGCTGGACGTCCGTGAGGACGACGAGTGGCAGGCGGGCCACGCCGCAGGGGCCCTGCACATTCCCATCAGCGAGTTCGTCGCCCGCTACGGCGAGCTGACCGAGGCCGCGCCCGCCGACGGCCGGGTCCACGTGATCTGCCGCTCCGGCGGACGCTCGGCCCAGGTCACCATGTACCTGGTCCAGCAGGGCATCGACGCGGTGAACGTCGACGGCGGCATGCAGGTGTGGGCCGCCGCCGGCCGGCCGGTCGTCGACGCGAAGGGCGAGCCGGGGCACGTCCTCTAGCGGTCCCCGCGGCGCGGATGTGGTGACGGCCACGGTGCGGGCGGTCCGCCGGGGGCTGTGCCGACGGGCCGTCCTGAGTACCGTTCCCGTTCGAGCGTCGTGAGCATCCGCAGCGTTGGTGCCGCACGGCGCCCCCGCGGCAGGGCGGGCGGAGAGACGGACCGGGGAACGGGGCGGAATGGACGTGCACGACACAGGCTCGGGCGTCCGGCGGGTGCCGGACGGGCCGGACGCCCCGGACCGGCCCGCCGAGCCGCACGCCGAGCCGCCCGGCGGGCCTCCTCGCAGCGGGATCGCCGCCCTCTCCCCGCGCTACCAGGTCGGGGCCGTGCTCGCGCTCGCCGTCGTCGCGACCGCCGTCTGCGCCCACATCGGACTGACCTTCCTGCACGTCGCCCCGGCGAACACCCTGTCCAAGCAGCACGGCTCCGTGGTCGACGAGTGGATCTACCCCGAGTTCGAGCAGAACTGGAAGCTCTTCGCGCCCAACCCGCTCCAGCAGAACATCTCCGTCCAGGTCCGCGCCGAGGTGAGCACCCCGGACGGCGGGATACGCACCACCGGCTGGTACGACCTGTCCGCCGAGGACGGCCGGGCCATCGACGGCAATCCGCTGCCGAGCCACACCCAGCAGAACGAGCTGCGCCGGGCCTGGGACTTCTTCGTCGCCACCCACGACACGGACAACCGCCCGGTGGGCCTGCGGGGCGCCCTGTCCGAGACCTATCTGCGCCGCGTCGCCGTCCTGCGGCTGGACCGCAACGAGGCCGCCGGTCCGGACGGCACCGTCGAGCGCGTCCAGTACCGCTCCCGCACGACCGATGTGCCGCCGCCCGAGTGGAGCGGTGAGACGGTCTCCGGCCGGCCGGTGTACCGGGAGCTGCCCTGGTGGCAGGTGCCCGCCGTCGAGGCGGAAGGCGGCGTCGCGTGAACGGCCTCGTGCAGTCGGTCTCGCGCGGGATCGCCCGCGTCACCGGGTCCGCGCTCGGCCCGTACCAGACCGCGGTGATCCGCATCGGCTTCAGCGCGACCTGGCTGCTCTTCCTGCTCCGCGAGATCCCCCACCGACACGAGCTGTACGGGCCCGACGGGCCCTGGAGCCGTGAGCTGGCCGAGCAGCTGATCGCGGACAACGGCGCGTTCACGGCGCTGGTGTGGTGGGACGGCACCGCCTGGTTCGAGGCCGTCTACGCGCTGGCCGTGCTGAGCAGCCTGCTGTTGCTGCTGGGGTGGCGGACGCGGACCGCGTCGGTGCTCTTCATGGTCGGGGTGCTCTCGCTGCAGAACCGCAGCATCTTCATGGGGGACGGGGGCGACAACGTCCTGCACCTGATGAGCATCTACCTGGTCCTCACCCGCTGCGGCCAGGTGTGGTCGCTGGACGCGCGCCGCGCCCGGCGCGCGGCCGAGGCACGCGCGCGGGGGGAGCGCGTCGTGGACCGGACCGGGCCCGCCCTGTGGACGGTGCTCGGTTTCGCGCTGCTCCTGGTGACGCTGGCGGGCCGGCTCGACGGCGACTGGTTCGTGCCGGCGCTGCTGTGGGCGGTGTGGTCGGCGCAGGGCCTGTGGTGGGGCGTGGGGCGGTGGGCCCGCACCGGCCAGCCGCGGATGCTGCTCGACGTGGTCGCCGGCATCGTGCACAACGGCGCCCTGCTGGTGATCATGGCGGAGGCCTGCCTGATCTACGCGACCGCCGGCTGGTACAAGATCCAGGGCTCGCGCTGGCAGGACGGCACCGCCGTCCACTACCCCCTCCACCTCGAGTACTTCTCACCCTGGCCCGGCCTGTCCGAGGCGCTGGCGGCCAACGGCACGATGGTCATGCTCATCACCTACGGCACGGTCGCCGTGCAGGTCGCCTTTCCGTTCACGCTGTTCAACCGGCGGATCAAGAACGTCCTGCTGGCCGCCATGATCACCGAGCACGCGGTGATCGCCGTGGTGCTCGGGCTGCCGTTCTTCTCGCTGGCGATGATCGCCGCCGACTCGGTCTTCCTGCCGACCTCGTTCCTGCGCCGCCTGGGCGGGTGGGCGCAACGCGCGCGGCGCCGCGTGGTGCCGCACGGGGACGGCACGGGGAAGGTGCCGCGGCCGCGCGGTGCCCGGGAGGACGCCGGTCAGGCGCACGTAGGCTTCATGGCATGACCGACCCCGCCCCCGGGCCCCGCCCCGACGCGCTCTCCGTCTGGCGCGGGCACGCCGACGCGTGTGTGCTGCTCGACGGCTTCCACGCCCTCAAGCACGCCCTGCGCTTCGGTGCCGACGTGCCGGTGGCCGTCACCAGCGACCGCGTGGGCGTCCTCGCCCTCGCCGACGAGCTGGCCCCGGACGTCCGGCAGGCGCTGGACGGTCTGCTGACCGAGGTGCCGCACACGGCGTACACCGCGCTCGTGCCGCGCCCGCACCCCACCGCCGTGGCCGCCCTGGCCGTACGCCCCTCGCGCGAGGCCGCGCTGCGGACGCTGGCGCACACACCCCGCACCAGCCCCGTCGTGGTCCTCGACCAGCCGCGCAACCTCGGCAACGCCGGGGCGGTGATCCGGCTGGCCGCCGGTTTCGGGGCGACCGGCGTGGTCACCACGGGCCCGCTCGACCCCTGGCACCCCACGGTGGTGCGCGGCGGCGCGGGGCTGCACTTCGCGACCGCCGTGGAGCGGCTGGACGTGGCGGGGCTGCCGCCCGGGCCGGTGTTCGCGCTGGACCCGGAGGGCGAGGACATCCGCGCTCTGAAGCTGCCCGACGACGCGCTGCTCGCGTTCGGCTCCGAGCGCAGCGGGCTGTCGGAGGAGCTGCGCGCCCGCGCCGACCACCTGGTGGCGCTGCCGATGCGCCCCCAGGTGTCCAGCTACAACCTCGCGACCAGTGTGGCCATGACGCTGTACCACTGGAGCGCCACCGGGGGCGCATCGCCCGCGTAGGTCAGGCCTGACGCCGGACCTCCACCACCCGGAAGCGGTTCGCGACGAACGCGCCGTCGCACAGGGCCGCGTTGGCCGCCGGGTTGCCGCCCGAGCCGTGGAAGTCGGAGAAGGCAGCCGTCTGGTTGACGTACACCCCGCCGGTGAGATTCAGGGAGAGCTGGGCCGCCTCCTCCAGGCAGACCTCCTGCACGGCCTGCTCGACCTCCGGGTCGGTCGTGTAGGCGCCGACGGTCATCGCGCCCTTCTCGCGGATGCTGTGGCGCAGCAGGTCCACGGCGTGCCCGGCGGAGTCGACGGCGACGGCGAAGGAGACGGGGCCGAAGCACTCGCTGGTGTAGGCGGCCTTGTCGTCGGGCTTGGCGCCGTCCAGCTTGACGATCACGGGGGTGCGCACGACCGCGTCCGGGAAGTCCGGGTTCGTCACCTCGCGGGAGGCGAGGGCGACCTCGCCGAGTCCGGCGGCGGCCTCCAGGCGGGCCTTGACGTCCGGGTTGACGATGGCGCCGAGCAGGGCGTTCGCCCGGGCGTCGTCGCCGAGGAGGCCGTCGACGGCGCGGGCCAGGTCGGCGGTGACCTCGTCGTAGGACTTGTCGCCCTGGTCGGTGCGGATGCCGTCGCGGGGGATCAGCAGGTTCTGCGGGGTGGTGCACATCTGGCCGCTGTAGAGGGACAGCGAGAACGCCAGGTTGGCGAGCATGCCCCGGTAGTCGTCGGTCGACTCGACGACGACCGTGTTGACGCCGGCCTTCTCCGTGTACACCTGGGCCTGGCGGGCGTTGGCCTCCAGCCAGTCGCCGAAGGCGGTCGAGCCGGTGTAGTCGATGATCCGGATCTCGGGGCGGGTCGCCAGGGTCTTGGCGATGCCCTCGCCGGGGCGCTCGGCGGCCAGTGCGACCAGGTTCGGGTCGAAGCCGGCCTCGGAGAGGACGTCACGGGCGACCTGGACGGTGAGGGCGAGCGGCAGCACCGCGCGCGGGTGGGGCTTGACCAGGACCGCGTTGCCGGTGGCCAGGGAGGCGAACAGGCCCGGGTAGCCGTTCCAGGTGGGGAAGGTGTTGCAGCCGATGACCAGGCCGATGCCGCGCGGGACCGGCGTGAACTGCTTGGTCAGCGCCAGCGGGTCGCGCTTGCCCTGCGGCTTGGTCCACTCCGCCGTGTCGGGGGTGCGGACCTGCTCCACGTAGGCGTAGGCCACCGCCTCCAGGCCGCGGTCCTGCGCGTGCGGGCCGCCCGCCTGGAAGGCCATCATGAAGGCCTGTCCGGAGGTGTGCATGACCGCCTGCGCGAACTCCATCGTGCGGTCGGCGATCCGCCCGAGGATCTCCAGGCAGACCACGGCGCGCAGCTCCGCGCCCGCGTCCCGCCACGCCTTCTGCCCGGCCTTCATGGCGGGCAGCAGCACATCGAGGTCCGCGTGCGGGTACTCCACGCCCAGCTCGATCCCGTACGGGGAGGTCTCGCCGCCCACCCAGCCGTCGGTGCCGGGCTGGCCGAGGTCGAGGCGGGTGCCGAGCAGCGCGTCGAAGGCGGCCTTGCCCGCCGCCATGTCCAGGCTGCCGTTCTCCCCGTAGGCCTTGGGGTGCTCGGGGTGCGGGGACCAGTACGCGCGCGTGCGGATCGTCTCCAGCGCCTGGTCCAGTGTCGGCCGGTGCCGGTCGATCAGCTGGTGCGCGGTGAGTTCGGCGGCCATGCGGGACCAACTCCTCGTCTCACGAGCTCTCCGTCGAGTCGTGACCTCGGGGGAAACCTGGGCAGGAATATCAGAAGGTGCGGCGCGCAGCGCCTCGGGCAGGGTGGTGGTGGGCGACGGGTGGGCAAAAGGTGCGGCGCGCAGCGCCTCGGGCAGGGTGGTGGTGGGCGACGGGTGGGCGGACACGGCTAGAGTAACCGAACGATCGGTCGGTACAAGGGGGACCGCCGCATCTGTGGAAAACCCCGTGCGGGAGGATCGCGCACATGACAGCACTCGACCTCAGCAGCCCCGTGGCCGTCGTCGGCACCGGCACCATGGGCCAGGGCATCGCCCAGGTGGCGCTGGTCGCGGGCCACCCCGTACGGCTGTACGACGCCGCACCCGGGCGGGCCCGTGACGCGGCCGACGCGATCGGCGCCCGGCTCGACCGGCTCGTCGAGAAGGAACGCCTCGGCGCCGCCGACCGCGACGCGGCCCGCGCCCGGCTGAAACCCGCCGAGACCCTCACCGAGCTCGCCGACTGCGCGCTGGTCGTCGAGGCGATCGTGGAGCGGCTGGACGTCAAGCAGGAGCTGTTCAGCGCGCTGGAGGACGTCGTCGCCGACGACTGCCTGCTCGCCACCAACACCTCCTCCCTGTCCGTCACGGCCATCGGCGGGGCGCTGCGGGTCCCCGGCCGCTTCGTCGGACTGCACTTCTTCAACCCGGCCCCGCTGCTGCCGCTGGTGGAGGTCGTCTCCGGGTTCGCGACCGACGTCACCTCGGCCACGCGCGCGTACGAGACGGCCCGCGCCTGGGGCAAGACCCCCGTCGCCTGCGCGGACACCCCCGGCTTCATCGTCAACCGCATCGCCCGGCCCTTCTACGCGGAGGCCTTCGCGGTCCACGAGGACCAGGGCGCGGACCCGGCCACCATCGACGCCGTGCTGCGCGAGTCGGGCGGCTTCAGGATGGGCGCCTTCGAGCTGACCGACCTCATCGGCCAGGACGTCAACGAGTCCGTCACGCACTCCGTGTGGCAGGCGTTCTTCCAGGACGTGCGCTTCACACCGTCGCTCGCCCAGCGCCGCCTGGTCGAGTCCGGCCGCCTCGGCCGCAAGAGCGGGCAGGGCTGGTACGACTACCGGGAGGGCGCCGAGCGGCCCGAGCCGCACACCGCCGAGCCGGCCGACCGGCCCGCGTACGTCGTGGTCGAGGGCGATCTGGCGCCGGCCGCCGAGCTGGTCGCGATGATCCGCGAGGCGGGCATCGAGGTCCGCCAGGAGGACGAGGACCACGGCACGCGCCTAGTCCTGCCCAGCGGCGGCCAGCTGGTGCTCGCCGACGGCCAGACCTCGGTGGAGTTCCGGGACGTCGTCTACTTCGACCTCGCGCTGGACTACCGCAAGGCGTCCCGCATCGCCCTGTCCGCCGCGCAGTCCACCTCCCCGCGGACCCTCGCCGAGGCCACCGGCCTGTTCCAGGCGCTCGGCAAGAAGGTCAGCGTCATCGGCGACGTCCCCGGCATGATCGTCGCCCGCACGGTGGCGCGGATCATCGACCTGGCGGTCGAGGCGGTCGCCAAGGGCGTGGCCACCGAGGAGGACATCGACACCGCGATGCGGCTCGGCGTCAACTACCCGCTGGGTCCGCTGGAGTGGAGCCGTCGCCTCGGCGGCGACTGGGCCTGCGCGGTCCTCGACAACCTGCACGAGTGCGCGCCCACGGGCCGGTACGCGCCCTCCCTGGCGCTCTACCGCCACGCGTACGCCTCCGGCAAGCAGGAGGGCAGCTCCTCATGACCACCGCCAGGCGCGACACGTACACGCCGGAGACGCTGCTGTCCGTCGCCGTGCAGGTCTTCATCGAGCGCGGCTACGACGGCACCTCCATGGAGCACCTGTCCAAGGCGGCCGGGATCTCCAAGTCCTCGATCTACCACCACGTCACGGGCAAGGAGGAACTCCTGCGCCGGGCCGTGAGCCGGGCCCTGGACGAGCTGTTCGGCATCCTCGACGAGGAGCACGCGCGCGTGGGCCCCGCCGCCGGCCGGCTGGAGTACGTCGTGCGGCGCATGGTCGAGGTGCTCATGGCCGAACTGCCGTACGTGACGCTGCTGCTGCGGGTGCGCGGCAACACCGGCACCGAGCGCTGGGCGCTGGAGCGGCGGCGCGAGTTCGACCACCGGGTCGCCGAACTGCTCAGGGCGGCGGCGGCCGAGGGCGACGTGCGCGCGGACGTGGAGGTGCGCCTCGCGACCCGGCTGGTCTTCGGCATGATCAACTCGATCGTCGAGTGGTACCGCCCCGACGGTCCCGACGGCCGGGGCGGCGCGGGCGAGCGCGAGGTGGTGGACGCGGTGGCGCGGCTGGTGTTCGGGGGGCTGCGCAAGGCCTCCTGAGCCTGCCGGGCACAGGCCCCGCGCTCAGCCCTGCGGCTCCAGGTCCTCCGTCTCGAACACCAGCAGCGTGCGCGTGCTGAGCACCTCCGGGATGGCCTGGAGGCGGGTGAGGACCAGCTCACGCAGGGCCCGGTTGTCGGGCGTGTGCACGAGCAGCAGGACGTCGAAGTCGCCGCCCAGAAGGGCGATGTGGGAGGCGCCGGGGAGCTGCCTGAGCTGGGTGCGGACCGTGCGCCAGGAGTTCTGCACGATCTTCAGCGTGATGTACGCCGAGGTGCCGTGTCCCGCGCGTTCGTGGTCGACGCGGGCGCCGAAGCCGCGTATGACGCCGTCCTCGACGAGCCGGTTGATGCGCGCGTAGGCGTTCGCCCGCGAGACGTGCACCCGCTCGGCGACCGACCGTATCGAGGCGCGGCCGTCCGCCTGGAGCATCCGCAGGATGTCCTGATCGATCGCGTCCAGCGGGCGCGGGGGCGGCGGGGTGGCGGCGTCGTCCGGGCCGGCGGCCTCTCCCTGGCGTTCGGCCATTTGTTCAGATGCCATGTGCCCCCGCCTTCCTACCATGGACGTACTGCGTCCATCTCAGGCTGTGGAGAACCGTTTGTCCACAGCCTGGGGGCGCCTGTAGCCAAAATGTGCCGGCGACCGAACAATCGGTAGGTGAGGCCCGTCACACCCGTGCCGGGCCCGAAGCCGCTCCCACGAGGAGGTGCCGTCATGACGGTCATGGAGCAGCGGGGCGCGTACCGGCCCACACCGCCGCCCGCCTGGCAGCCCCGTACCGACCCCGCGCCGCTGCTGCCCGACGCGGAGCCGTACCGCGTCCTCGGCACGAAGGCCGCCGAGCAGCTGGACCCCGAGCTGCTGCGCACGCTGTACGCCCGGCTGGTGAGCGGCCGGCGGTACAACACGCAGGCCACCGCCCTGACCAAGCAGGGCAGGCTCGCGGTCTACCCGTCCAGCACCGGCCAGGAGGCCTGCGAGGTCGCCGCCGCGCTGGCGCTCGAGGAGCGCGACTGGCTCTTCCCCAGCTACCGCGACACGCTCGCCGTCGTCGCCCGCGGAGTCGACCCCGTCGAGGCCCTCACCCTGCTGCGCGGTGACTGGCACACCGGCTACGACCCCTACGAGCACCGGGTCGCCCCCCTGTCCACGCCGCTCGCCACCCAGCTGCCGCACGCCGTGGGCCTCGCGCACGCCGCCCGGCTCAAGGGGGACGACGTGGTCGCCCTCGCCATGGTCGGCGACGGCGGCACCAGCGAGGGCGACTTCCACGAGGCGCTGAACTTCGCGGCCGTCTGGCAGGCCCCGGTCGTCTTCCTCGTGCAGAACAACGGCTTCGCGATCTCCGTGCCGCTCGCCAAGCAGACCGCCGCCCCGTCACTGGCCCACAAGGCCGTCGGCTACGGGATGCCCGGCCGCCTGGTCGACGGCAACGACGCGGCGGCCGTCCACGAGGTCCTCTCCGACGCCGTGCGCCGCGCCCGCGCGGGTGGCGGGCCCACGCTGGTGGAGGCGGTGACGTACCGCATCGACGCGCACACCAACGCCGACGACGCCACGCGCTACCGCGGCGACGCCGAGGTCGAGACCTGGCGCCGGCACGACCCCCTCGAGCTGCTGGAGCGGGAGCTGACCGAGCGCGGCCTGCTCGACGAGCAGGGCGTGTCGGCCGCCCGCGAGGCCGCCGAGGAGATGGCAGCCGACCTGCGCGCCCGCATGAACCAGGACGCGGAGCTCGACCCGATGGATCTCTTCGCGCACGTCTACGCCGAGCCCACCCCGCAGCTGTGCGAGCAGCGTGACCTGCTGCGCGCGGAGCTGGCGGCCGAGGCCGAGGCGCCCGAGGGGGGACACCGATGACCACCGTCGCCGTCAAGCCGGCCACCATGGCGCAGGCCCTCACGCGGGCGCTGCGCGACGCGATGGCCGCCGACCCGGCCGTGCACGTCATGGGCGAGGACGTGGGCGCCCTCGGCGGTGTCTTCCGGGTCACCGACGGGCTCGCCGCCGAGTTCGGCGAGGACCGCTGCACGGACACCCCACTCGCCGAGGCCGGCATCCTCGGCACCGCGGTCGGCATGGCGATGTACGGGCTGCGCCCGGTCGTGGAGATGCAGTTCGACGCCTTCGCCTACCCGGCGTTCGAGCAGGTCGTCAGCCATGTCGCCAAGATGCGCAACCGCACCCGCGGCAAGATGCCCCTCCCCCTGACCATCCGCGTGCCCTACGGCGGCGGCATCGGCGGCGTCGAGCACCACAGCGACTCGTCCGAGGCGTACTACATGGCGACTCCGGGGCTCCATGTCGTCACGCCCGCGACCGTCGCCGACGCCTACGGGCTGCTGCGCGCGTCCATCGCCTCCGACGACCCGGTGGTCTTCCTGGAGCCCAAGCGGCTCTACTGGTCGAAGGACACCTGGAACCCCGAGGAGCCGGCACCCGTTGAGCCCATAGGCCGCGCGGTGGTGCGGCGCTCGGGCCGGAGCGCCACGCTCATCACGTACGGGCCGTCGCTGGCCGTCTGCATGGAGGCGGCCGAGGCGGCCCGGGCCGAGGGCTGGGACCTCGAGGTCGTCGATCTGCGCTCCCTGGTGCCGTTCGACGACGAGACGGTGTGCGCCTCGGTGCGGCGGACGGGACGCGCGGTCGTCGTCCACGAGTCGGGCTCCTTCGGGGGCCCGGGCGGGGAGATCGCGGCCCGGGTCACGGAGCGCTGCTTCCACCATCTGGAGGCGCCGGTGCTGCGTGTGGCCGGGTTCGACGTCCCGTATCCGCCGCCGATGCTGGAGCGCCACCACCTGCCCGGTGTGGACCGGATCCTGGACGCCGTGGGGCGCCTGCAGTGGGAGGCCGAAAGCTGATGGCACAGGTGCTGGAGTTCAAGCTCCCCGACCTCGGTGAAGGGCTCACCGAGGCGGAGATCGTGCGCTGGCTGGTCGAGGTCGGTGACGTGGTCGCCGTCGACCAGCCGGTCGTCGAGGTCGAGACGGCCAAGGCGATGGTCGAGGTGCCCTGCCCGTACGGCGGTGTGGTCACCGCCCGTTTCGGCGAGGAGGGCACGGAGCTGCCCGTCGGTGCGCCGCTGCTGACGGTGGCGGTCGGTGAGGAGGCCTCCGGCGGGAGCGGCCGGCCTGCGGGCACCGGCGGTGAGAGCGCCGGGGAGCCGCCGGCCCGGCCCCGGGGCGAGCGCGCCGAGGGCTCGGGGAACGTCCTGGTCGGGTACGGCACCTCCGAGGCGCCCGCGCGGCGCCGCCGGGTACGCGCGGACGGACGGACGGTCACGGCGTCCCCCGCACCCTCCGCGTCCTCCGCGCCCGCGGTGGCGAACGGCCGGGTCCGTGCCGCCGAGCCGGTGGACGGGCCGGTCCCCGTGATCTCCCCGCTCGTGCGCAGGCTCGCCCGGCAGCACGACCTGGACCTGCGCGAGCTGACCGGCTCCGGCCCCGACGGGCTGATCCTGCGCGCGGACGTGGAGTACGCGCTGCGGGCCGCCGAGGCACAGGGCGGCCGGCCGGCGGCCCCGGAGACCGGCACGGCCCCGCACCCGGCGTCCGCACCGGTGGCAGGGGCGTCGCCGGCCGAGGTCCGCACCCCCCTCAAGGGCGTCCGGGGCGCCGTCGCCGACAAGCTCTCCCGCAGCCGGCGCGAGATACCGGACGCCACCTGCTGGGTGGACGCGGACGCGACGGAGCTGCTGCGGACCCGCGCGGCGATGAACGCGGCGGGCGGCCCGAAGATCTCCCTCGTCGCCCTGCTGGCCCGGATCTGCACGGCCGCGCTCGCCCGCTTCCCCGAGCTGAACTCCACCGTCGACACGGAGGCCCGGGAGATCGTCCGGTTCGGCCATGTCCACCTCGGCTTCGCCGCCCAGACGGACCGGGGCCTGGTCGTGCCCGTCGTCCGGGACGCGCACGCGCGCACCGCCGAGGACCTCACCGCCGAGTTCGCCCGGCTGACCGAGGCGGGCCGGGCCGGCCGGCTGACCCCCGGCGAGCTGACCGGCGGCACCTTCA
Source organism: Streptomyces sp. NPDC032940 (assembly GCF_040636935.1). Taxonomy (NCBI): domain Bacteria; kingdom Bacillati; phylum Actinomycetota; class Actinomycetes; order Kitasatosporales; family Streptomycetaceae; genus Streptomyces; species Streptomyces sp. NPDC032940. Next base: position 61,777 of record NZ_JBEZVJ010000016.1, read on the forward strand.
CGCTGAACAACTACGGCGTGTTCGGCGTCGACGGCTCCACGCCGATCATCAACCACCCCGAGGCCGCCATGCTCGGCGTCGGCCGCATCGTCCCCAAGCCGTGGGTGCACGAGGGTGAGCTGGCGGTGCGTCAGGTCGTCCAGCTGTCGCTCACCTTCGACCACCGGGTGTGCGACGGCGGCACGGCGGGCGGTTTCCTGCGGTACGTGGCGGACTGTGTGGAACAGCCGGCGGTGCTCCTGCGCACACTGTGACGGCGGTGCCCGCGCGCGGACTCCATTGCGCGGGCTCCCCCGCGTTCCCTGTGATCGCCCGGGCACGCATACTCGGGGGGTGACCGCGTACGAACCCCCGGGTGAGCCCGGCGCAGCCACCGGCCCCGCGCCGGGGACGGCCCCTGCCGTGTACGACGCCGTCGTGCTCGCCGGCGGGGCCGCCCGCAGGCTCGGCGGCGCGGACAAGCCCGGTCTGCGCGTGGGCGGACGGGCCCTGCTCGACCGGGTGCTCGCTGCCTGCGCCGGGGCCCGCACCACCGTCGTCGTCGCCGAACCCCGGCCCACCGCACGGCCGGTGACCTGGGCCCGCGAGGAGCCGCCCGGCGGCGGGCCCCTCGCCGCGCTCGCCGCCGGGCTGCGCCGCACCACGGCCGAGCACGTCGTGGTGGTCTCGGCCGACCTGCCGTTCCTCGCGGGGCCGGCCGTGGAAAGACTGACGGCGGCCCTCGCCGCGAGCGACGCCGACGGCGTGCTGCTCACGGACGCCGACGGCCGCGACCAGCCCCTCGTCGCCGCGTACCGCGCGTCGGCGCTGCGCCGCGGCCTGACCGCGGTCGCCGGCGACCGCGGGGAACTCACCGGGCTGCCGCTGCGCCGGCTGACCGCCGGTCTGCGTCTCACCCGCGTCCCCGACGCCGTCGCCTCCTTCGACTGCGACACCTGGGACGACATCGCCACCGCCAGGGCACGGATCAGGGAGCATGGGCACGTGTTGGATGAATGGATCTCCGCAGTCAAGGACGAGCTGGGCATCGACCTGGACGTCGACACCCGCGCCCTGCTCGACCTCGCCCGGGACGCCGCCCACGGGGTGGCCCGGCCCGCGGCTCCCCTGACCACCTTCCTCGTCGGCTACGCCGCCGCGCGGGCCGGGGGAGGTCCCGAGGCCGTCGCCGAGGCCGCCCGCAAGGCCGCCGCCCTCGCCCAGCGCTGGGCCGAGGAGGCCGCGGGCGCCGACTCCGCGAAGGGCAAGCCGGACGCGGCCCCCGACGCCACCCCCGACACCCGCCCGGGCGCCCGATGAACTCCCCCGGCACCCGGGCCGGCGAGGAGGCCGAAGACCTGGACGTCGAGGAGGCGCTCGCCCTCGTACGGGAGAGCCCGGGCCCGGCGTCCGCCCCGCACCACGGACCCGAGGCGCACGCCGGCGGTGACCGCGGTGACGCGCACCCCGGTCACCGCGCCGCCCCGCACCGGCCGGCGGAGCCCCGGCACCGTGCGACCCCGTGGCCCGAGGCCCGGTCGGCCGCCGAGCGCGCCGGACGGTCCGGCGCCCGCGCGAGCCGCCGCGCCCCGGTCTCCGTGCCGCTCGACGCCGCACTCGGGCTCACCCTGGCCGCCCCCCTCGCCGCCCTCACCGACCTGCCCTCCTTCGACACCTCCGCGATGGACGGCTGGGCGGTCGCCGGCCCGGGCCCCTGGACCGTGCGGGAGGAGGGCGTCCTGGCCGGGCACGCCGAGCCCGCGCCGCTCACCGACGGCGAGGCCGTCCGCATCGCCACCGGCGCCCGTGTCCCCCTGGACACCACCGCGGTCCTGCGCAGCGAGCACGGCCGCACCGACGAACGGGACCGTCTGCACCCCACCCGCGAGATCGTCCACGGCCAGGACATCCGCCCGCGCGGTCAGGAGTGCCGCAGCGGCGACCAGCTGCTGGCCGTCGGCACCCTCGTGACCCCGGCCGTCCTGGGCCTCGCGGCGGCCGCCGGATACGACACGCTGACCGTCGTTCCCCGCCCCCGTGTCGACGTCCTGGTGCTCGGCGACGAACTGCTCACCGAGGGCCTGCCGCACGACGGCCTCATCCGGGACGCGCTCGGCCCCATGCTGCCGCCCTGGTTGCGGGCCCTGGGCGCCGAGGTCGGCACGGTACGGCGGATCGGCGACGACGCCGACGCCCTGCACCGGGCCGTCACGACGTCCGAGGCCGACCTGATCGTGACGACCGGCGGCACCGCCGCGGGCCCCGTCGACCACGTCCACCCGACCCTGCGGCGTATCGGCGCCGAGCTGCTCGTGGACGGGGTGAAGGTGCGCCCCGGGCACCCCATGCTGCTGGCCCGCATCGCGGAGGGCCGTCACCTCGTCGGCCTGCCCGGCAACCCCCTCGCCGCCGTCTCCGGACTGCTCACGCTCGCCGAGCCGCTGCTGCGCACCCGCGCGGCCCGCCCGGCGCCGGAGCCGTACACGCTGCCGCTGCGGGACGGGGTGCACGGACACCCGTACGACACCCGGCTGGTCCCCGTCGTCCTGCGCGGTGAGGGTGCCGTGCCGCTGCACTACAACGGTCCGGCCATGCTGCGCGGCATCGCCGCGGCCGACGCCCTGGCCGTCGTGCCGCCGGGCGGGGTGCGGCCGGGAGAGGAGACCGAGTTGCTCGACCTGCCGTGGACCACCGGCGGAATCGGAGTGTGTTTCACGTGAAACTTCCGGGCCAGGACGCGATCGCCCGCCAGGCGGACGAGCACCTCGTGACCCATCGGGTGAAACTCCCGAGGAAGCTGGTCGAGCACCCGATCAGACAGGTCGGCAAGCGGCTGTCCCTGGCCCTGGTGGTCCTGCTGGCGACCGCGGTGATCGTCTATGCCGATCACGACGGGTACACCGACAACTCGGACGGCACCGTCGACCTCCTCGACGCCTTCTACTACGCCACCGTCACCCTCTCCACCACCGGGTACGGAGACATCACCCCGGTCAGCGATGCCGCCCGGCTGACCAACATCTTCGTCATCACGCCCCTGCGCGTGCTGTTCCTGATCATCCTGGTCGGCACCACGCTGGAAGCCCTCACCGAGCGCACTCGGGAGGAGTGGCGCCTGAACCGCTGGAGGTCCACCTTGCGCGATCACACCGTCGTCGTCGGCTTCGGGACGAAGGGGCGGTCGGCGATCGCGACCGTGTGCGCGACGGGCCTGCGCAAGGAGCAGGTCGTCGTGGTCGATCCCAGCGGCAAGGCGATCGACGCCGCGACGGCCCACGGATTCGCGGGCGTGGTCGGCGACGCGACGCGCAGCGATGTGCTGAACCGTGCCGAGGTGTTCCGGGCGAAGCAGATCATCATCGCCACCCAGCGCGACGACACCGCGGTCCTGGTGACGCTGACGGCCCGCCAGCTCAACCGCGCCGCGAAGATCGTGGTCGCGGTGCGGGAGGAGGAGAACGCCCCGCTGCTCAAGCAGTCCGGTGCGGACGCGGTGATCACCAGCGCGAGCGCCGCGGGCCGCCTGCTCGGACTCTCCGTGCTCAGCCCCGCCGCCGGCATGGTGATGGAGGACCTGATCAGCCAGGGCAGCGGGCTGGACCTCGTCGAACGGCCCGTCATAAAGGCGGAGGTGGGCAAGAGCCCGCGCGAGACGGAGGACCTGGTGGTGAGCGTCCTGCGCGGCCACCGGGTGCTCGGCTACGACGACCCGGCCGTCGGCACTCTGGAATTGACGGACCGTCTGATCACCATCGTCCGGGCGTCGCCGGCCACCCAGGTGGCCCCCGACGCCCGTCCGCTGCCCCGCGACTGACGACGGCCTACTTGCGGTTGTAGAGCCGCATGGTCACCGGCCCGAAGACCAGCAGGAACAGCGCCGCCCAGCCGAGCGTCCAGGCGATCTCGCCGCCCGGCCACTCACCCGCCATCAGCTCCCGAACCGCGGAGGCGAGGTGCGTGATCGGGCTGTTGTTGACGAACGCCTGGAGCCAGCCCGGCATGGTCCTCGGGTCGACGAAGACGTTGGACAGGAAGGTGAGCGGGAAGATCACCATCATGCTGACGCTCATCACGGACTTCTCGGTGCGCAGCATCAGCCCGAACATCGTCCAGATCCACGAGAAGGCGAACGAGAACACGAGCAGCAGCGCCACCCCGGCGACCACGCCGACGAAGCCGCCGTCCGGCCGGTAGCCGAGGAGCAGGCCCACGGCGAGCATGACGACCGACGCGATGGTGTAGCGCAGCGCGTCGCCGAGCAGATAGCCGACCATCGCCGACGGCCGCCAGATCGGCAGCGAGCGGAAGCGGTCGAAGACGCCCTTCTCGATGTCGATGTTCACCGAGACCCCGGTGTACATCGTGATCATCACGACCGACATCACCAGGATGCCCGGCAGCACGAACTGGATGTAGTCGCTCGGCGAACCCGCGAGCGCACCGCCGAAGAGGTACGTGAACATCAGCAGGTTCATGATCGGGAAGGCGGTGACGTCGAAGAGCTGCTCCGGCACGTGCTTGATCTTGAGGATCGCGCGCCAGCCGAAGGTCAGGGACGTCGACAGGGAGCTGGGCCGCGGTGGGCGTTCCTTGCCGACCAGCAGGGTCGCCAGCGACTCGGTGCTGACCGGGGCGAGTTCCTTGCTCTCGGTGCTCGTGACCGTGCTCACGCCGCCACCTCGTCCTTCGTGTCGCCACCGTGTCCGGTGTCATGGCCGGTCAGCGCCAGGAAGACCTCGTCGAGGCTGGGCTGCCCGAGGGAGAAGTTGTCCACCGTGATGCCGCTGCGGGCCAGCTCGCCCAGCGCCTTCGCGGCCTGGTCGGCCGCCGTGTCGCCGGTCGCCGCGCCGAGGCGGGCGGTGAGGGCCACCGGATCGGTTTCCAGCTGCACCTCGGCGCGGAGCAGGTCCCGCAGCACCCGTTCCGCCTCGGGCCGCCGGGCGGCGTCCCGCAGCCGCACATGGACGGACCCGGCGCCGACGGACGCCTTCAGCTCGCCCTTGGTCCCCTCGGCGATCACCCGGCCCTTGTCGATGACGGCGATCCGCGCCGCCAGCTGGTCGGCCTCGTCCAGGTACTGCGTGGTCAGCAGCACGGTGGTGCCCTGGGCGACGACCGCGCGGACGATGTCCCACACCTGGTTGCGGCTGCGCGGGTCGAGCCCGGTCGTCGGCTCGTCGAGGAAGAGCAGGTCGGGGGTGTTGAGGATGGACGCGGCGATGTCGATCCGGCGCCGCATGCCGCCCGAGTAGTGCTTGACCTGCCTCCCGGCGGCGTCCGTCAGCCCGAAGGCCTCCAGCAGCCGCTCACCCCGCTCCCGCGCGGCCTTCTTGCCGTGTCCGAGGAGCCGGCCCAGCAGGATCAGGTTCTCCGTGCCGGTGAGGTCCTCGTCCACGGACGCGTACTGGCCGGTGAGGCTGACCCGGCCGCGCACCTCGTCGGCCTCGCGCACCACGTCGTGGCCGAAGACGTGGGCCCGGCCGCCGTCTGGCCGCAGCAGGGTGGCGAGCATCTTCACCGTGGTGGTCTTGCCGGCGCCGTTGGGCCCGAGGACGCCGTACACCGTGCCGGCGGGCACCGCGAGGTCCACCCCGTCCACGGCCCGGGTCTCGCCGAACGTCTTCACGAGGCCCGCGGTCTCGATCGCCAGGCCCGACGTGTGTGTGCTCATACGTGGTGGTCCTTCCGCGCTCTTGGGCTACGCATGGGAAGACCTTTACCGTCGCGCAAACTCATCGGTCCCGCACGGGCTTTTCCGTCGGTCGGGACCAAAGGCGGACGCGGGTGCGACCACCGACGTGGTCCGCAGGCCGGTCCGGGGGCCGGGGAGTAGCGTCGGCCCCATGCGTGCGATCACTATTTCCGAACCCGGAGGCCCCGAGGCGCTGGTCTGGACCGAGGTCCCCGACCCGGTGCCCGGCGAGGGCGAGGTCCTGGTCGAGGTGACGGCCGGCGCCGTCAACCGGGCCGACATCATGCAGCGCCAGGGCTTCTACGACCCGCCGCCCGGCGCCTCCCCCTACCCCGGCCTGGAGTGCTCCGGGCGCATCGCCGCGCTCGGCCCCGGGGTGTCGGGCTGGTCCGTCGGCGACGAGGTGTGCGCCCTGCTCTCCGGCGGCGGCTACGCCGAGAAGGTCGCCGTCCCGGCCGGTCAGCTGCTGCCCGTCCCCGAGGGCGTCGGCCTCAAGGAGGCGGCGGCCCTGCCCGAGGTGGTCTGCACGGTCTGGTCGAACGTCTTCATGGTGTCCCACCTGCGCCCCGGCGAGACGCTGCTCGTGCACGGCGGCTCCAGCGGCATCGGCACCATGGCGATCCAGCTCGGCAAGGCCGTCGGTGCGAAGGTCGCCGTGACCGCGGGCACCGAGGAGAAGCTGGAGCGCTGCGCCGAGCTGGGCGCCGACATCCTGGTCAATTACCGCCAGCAGGACTTCGTCGCCGAGGTGAAGGAGGCCACCGGCGGGGCCGGTGCCGACGTCATCCTGGACAACATGGGCGCCAAGTACCTGGACCGCAACGTGCAGGCCCTCGCCGTCAACGGGCGGCTGTCGATCATCGGCATGCAGGGCGGCCGGAAGGGCGAGCTGAACATCGGCGCGCTCCTCGCCAAGCGCGGCGCCGTCAGCGCGACCTCGCTGCGGGCCCGGCCGCCGGCGGAGAAGGCGGCCATCGTGGCGGCCGTGCGCGAACACGTCTGGCCGCTGATCGCCGGCGGCCATGTCCGCCCGGTCGTCGACCGTGAGCTCCCGATGAGCGACGCGGCCACGGCGCACCGGGTCGTGGAGGAGAGCGGCCACATCGGCAAGGTGCTGCTGGTCGCGGCGCCTTAGCCGGACCAGCCGAACCGGCCGTGGGGCCGTACGCCGGCCGTCCTACACACCGCCGCGGCGCAGCCGGAGGCCGACGAAGGCCAGGGCCAGCCCGAGGCCGACGAGGACCAGCCCGCTGCCCAGGGGCAGGACCTTCAGGACGGGCCCGGCGGCCCCCTCGGTCCGCGCGGCGGACGTCGGTTCGGACCGTGGCGGGGCCGTCGCGGGCGGCAGGGTGGTCTCCCCGGGCGGGACGGCGGCGGCCGGACTGCCGGCGCGGTCGGGGAGGCCCCTGCCGCCGACGTCCTGCTGGTCGGTGCGGCCCTTCACGCCGTTGTCCGGTGTCTTCTGCGTCTCCGGCCGCCCCGGCCGCTGCCGGCCCTCGCCCGCCCTGCTGCCCGCCCGGGAGGGTTCGGTGCCCGGCGAGGAGGCGGACGGGGCCGGTTTCGAGCGGACGGGGGAGGGCGAGGCCGACCGGTGGCCGGCGTCGGACGCGGGACCGGACGGCGAGCGGCCCTTCTCGCCGCGGGGGGCGTGGACGGTCGCGGAGGCGGCGGACGAGGGACGTGTGCCGTGGCCGTCCGGACGACGCGGGCCGTCGGGTCGGCCGGACCCCGCCGGACGCTCCAGGTGCTCCGCGAGGCCGGGACGGTCGGGATCGCCGGGCGCGTCCGGCCCGGACCCCGCCGCCCGGCCCGCGGCGGACGCCGGCACCGGGGCGGAGGGGGACGCCACGGCCCCCGCCGCTCCGGGGGACATCAGCACGGCCGCCCCCAGAACCCCCGCCAGTCCCGTCGCGCGCAGGGTGCGCAGCCATGGAGTCACGTGGGTGACCCCCTCCCGGTGAGCAGTCGCCAAAACCAACGGTCGTCGAAAAATCGACGCATCAAGATTCACACCTACCCGCCTTCCGGGCATTCCGGACTCCGCCGTTCGCGGTGGATCACGCTTCTCCGGGGGCACCACACGGATGCGGCACAGGGGTGCGAGAGAATGGCGGTATGGAGATGCCGAGGAACGACAGGTCGCCGGAGAATCCCCAGATCCTGGTCGTCGGCCAGGACGGAATGGCGCTTGGCGGGGGCGGTGACGGGGACGGGGAGTCCCGCGAGATCCCGGTGACGGAGCAGGTGGAGCAGCCTGCGAAGGTCATGAGGATCGGCAGCATGATCAAGCAGCTGCTGGAGGAGGTGCGTGTCGCCCCCCTGGACGAGGCCAGCCGCGTCCGGCTCAAGGAGATCCACGCCAGCTCCGTGAAGGAGCTCGAGGACGGCCTCGCCCCCGAGCTGGTCGAGGAGCTGGAGCGCCTCTCCCTCCCCTTCACGGACGACGGGACGCCCACCGACGCGGAACTGCGGATCGCGCAGGCCCAGCTGGTCGGCTGGCTGGAGGGCCTGTTCCACGGGATCCAGACCACCCTGTTCGCGCAGCAGATGGCCGCGCGGGCGCAGCTGGAGCAGATGCGCCGCGCCCTCCCGCCGGGCGCGGGCCACGACGGCGAGGAGCCCCACCCGGGCGCCCGCTCGGGCGGCCCCTACCTGTAGGCCGGCCGTCAGGACGTACGAACGGCCGAAGGGCCCGGCAGCACCTGCTGCCGGGCCCTTCGCCGTGCGTGCGGGGTCAGGACGACGGGGGGTTGCCCGTCGACACCTTGAGCTGGATCTCCGGCACCTTGTCCTGGTCGACGTCCGTACCGGCCTCGGGGAACTGGTCCCTGACCGAGCCCTCGCCGTAGGTGTTCTCGTCGACCTCCACGATCTTCATCGTCCAGCCGGCGGCCTGGAAGCACTCCTTGACCGAGCCGATGTACTTGAAGGTGAAGTCGGGCACCCGGATCTTGTCGGGGTCGTTGTACGACTCCTCGGGCTCCGTGCACTCGTCCTTCTCGATCTTCTTCGTCGTGTCCGGACCGCGGTAGCCCTCCGCCTTGGTCGCCGACGCGGAGGCGCTGGCGCTGCCGCCGCCCTTGGCCTCCGGATCGTCGTCGCCACCGCCGTTCATCAGCAGCGCCGCGATCAGACCGCCCACCGCCAGCACGGCGACGATCGCCGAGCCCAGGATCACCGTCCTGTTGCTCTTGCCGCCGCCCGAGGAGCCGGAACTCTGGGGCTGGGGCGAGATGGTGTACGGCGGCGGCGTCTGCGCGCCCTGCTGCGGCGTGTACGCCGACGCGGCCGGCGTCGGGTAGCCGCCCTGCTGCGGATAGCCGTACGCCGGGGAGGGCGCCGCCGGCGCCGGGGTGCCGTACGGGTGCGGCGCGGGCGTCGGCTGGTACGGGGTCTGGACGTGGCCCGCGGGCGCCTGGCCGGTCTGGTCGACCGGCGGGAACACCGCGGAGCCCACCCCCGAGCCGCTCGGCGTGTGCGCGCCCGGGACGATGCTCGGCGGGGCGGCCTGGAAGGAGGCCGCCACCCGCAGACACTCGTCGCGCATGGCCTCGGCGCTCGGGAAGCGCTCGTTGGGGTTCTTCTTCAGCGCGCGGGCCACCAGCGCGTCCACGGCCGGCGGCAGGGCGCGGTTGACCGTCGAAGGAGCCACCGGCTCCTCCTGCACATGCGCGTAGGCGATGGCCAGCGGCGAGTCCGCGTCGAACGGCAGCCGTCCGGTGACCAGTTGGAACAGCATGATGCCGACCGAGTACAGGTCGGAGCGGGCGTCCACACCGCGGCCGAGGGCCTGTTCCGGCGAGAGGTACTGCGGGGTGCCGACGACCATGCCGGTCTGCGTCATCGAGGTGACGCCGGACTGCATGGCGCGGGCGATGCCGAAGTCCATCACCTTGACCACGCCGCGCTTGGTCATCATCACGTTGCCCGGCTTGATGTCCCGGTGGACCAGGCCCATCTCGTGGCTGATCTCCAGGGCCGCCAGCACGTCCGCGGTGATCTTCAGCGCCTTGTCGGCGGGCATCGCGCCGAACTGGCGGACGTCCTCGTCGAGCACCGAGCCGAGCGGCCGGCCCTCGACGTACTCCATGACGATGTACGGCATCGTCGCGCCGTCCAGATCGTCCTCGCCGGTGTCGAAGACCGACACGATGTTGGTGTGCGTGAGCTTGGCCACGGCCTGGGCCTCGCGGCGGAAACGCTCACGGAAGGCCTGTTCCCGGCCCAGCTCGGTGTGCAGCGTCTTGATCGCGACCTGGCGGTCCAGCACCGAGTCGTACGCCAGGTGTACCGAGGCCATGCCGCCCTCGCCGAGCAAGTCGCGCAGCTGGTAGCGGCCACCGGCGAGTGCCCGCCCCGCGTACCGGCCCTGTCCGGCGTCCTGGCTCATGTCTCTGCTTCCCCCGTAGGCGCCGGCGGCAGCGGCAGCGGCGCGAGCGCGTGGTGATCGAAAGTGCTATTCCCGGCCAAGTCTGCCCCAGGGCACCGACACGTCAAGCGCGGTGCCCGTTCCGTGACCGTACGCGAAAGAAGCGTCGCGCAAGCGTTACAGCGGGAGTACGGCCGGTACACAGAATTTGCACGACAGTACGGAACCAGGGTTTCATGGCCGGTCCGTCTCGATGCCGGTCCCGGCGCCCATCTCGGACCGGAGGCCCCTGCGAAGGCTGTAGCGTGGCCGACGGAGACCGTAACAACACCGCGCGCACCGCGGGCAGAAACGACGGCGAGGACTGATGGCACAGCAGCAGCGCGCCCAGGGCCCGTCCGAACCCGAGGCTACTGGCGGCGGTATGGCTGACGCACCGGAGACCTGGGGCAACGGCGGGCTGGTCGGCGACGGCCGGTACCGGCTGACCCGCAGGCTCGGGCGGGGCGGCATGGCCGAGGTGTTCGCCGCCGAGGACGTCCGCCTCGGCCGCACCGTGGCGGTCAAGCTGCTGCGCCCCGACCTCGCCGAGGACCCGGTCTCCAAGGCGCGCTTCACGCGCGAGGCGCAGTCGGTGGCCGGGCTCAACCACCATGCCATCGTCGCCGTGTACGACTCCGGCGAGGACTTCGTCGGCGGCCAGTCCGTGCCGTACATCGTGATGGAGATCGTCGAGGGGCGCACCATCCGCGACCTCCTCCTCAACGCGGAGGCGCCCGGCCCCGAGCAGGCGCTGATCATCGTCTCGGGCGTCCTGGAGGCACTCGCCTACTCGCACCAGCACGGCATCGTGCACCGCGACATCAAGCCGGCCAACGTCATCATCACGCACAACGGCGCGGTGAAGGTGATGGACTTCGGCATCGCCCGCGCCCTGCACGGCGCGTCCACGACGATGACGCAGACCGGCATGGTCATGGGCACCCCGCAGTACCTCTCCCCGGAGCAGGCCCTCGGCAAGGCTGTCGACCACCGCTCCGACCTGTACGCGACGGGCTGCCTGCTGTACGAACTCCTCGCGCTGCGTCCTCCGTTCACCGGCGAGACCCCGCTGTCGGTGGTCTACCAGCACGTCCAGGACATCCCGACGCCCCCGTCCGAGGTCTCCGACGCGGTCCCGCCGGAGCTGGACGGCCTCGTCATGCGCTCGCTGGCCAAGGAGCCCGACGACCGCTTCCAGACCGCCGAGGAGATGCGCGGCCTGGTCCAGTACGGGCTCCAGATGCTGTACGAGCAGGGCGGCCACACCGGCACCTGGAACACCGGCCCGGTCGGCATGCACGACGGCCGGCACACCCCGGCGGCCGGGTTGGCGGGCACGACGGTGCTGCCGCACCCCGACCACGGCTCCGGCACCACGCAGATCCCCCAGCAGATCCTGCCGGGCGGCTACGGCGGTGGCGACGACGGCGGCTTCGAGGGCCACGGCAACCGGGGCAGCGGCCGGGGCAAGATGTGGGTCCTGGCCGTCCTCGCGGTGATCGCGGTCGTCGCGGGCGTCGCGCTGGCCCTCAACAACGGTGGTGGCGGCGGGGGCGGTGGCTCGAAGACCACCCCGACACCCACCACCTCGCAGAGCACCGAGGACGATCAGACCAGTTCGTCGCCGAGCGACGAGGCGACCGAGGAGAGCTCCGACCCGGACGGGGACGAGAACCAGGACGGCGGTGGCGGCACCGGCGGCGACTGGGAGCAGTCCTACACTCCGTCCTACACGCCGTCACAGACCGCGTCGGAGGAGCCGACGGGCGACCCGACCGACGGGCAGACGGAGCCGTCCACGCCGACGGACGGTGGCGAGCCCTCGGACGGTGGCGAACCGACGGACGGCGGTGAGCCGACCGGTGGCGGTGAGCCGACCGGCGGTGCCGGTGAGCCGACCGGCGGCTCGACCGGCGGCGTTTTGGACCCCGTGGGCGGCAACTGACCGTCACAGACGGTCGGCGGAGCCCTCCGCCTGCAGGCGGGCCACGTAGGCGGCCGCCTGGGAGCGCCGCTGCATGCCGAGTTTGGACAGCAGGCTCGAGACGTAGTTCTTGATCGTCTTCTCGGCAAGGTGCAGCCGTTCGCCGATCGCCCGGTTGGTGAGCCCCTCGCCGATCAGCTCCAGGATGCGGCGCTCCTGCTCGGTGAGGCGGGCCAGCCGGTCGTCGCCCCGGGCGCCTCCGTCGCGCAGCCGCTCCAGCACGCGCGCGGTGGCCGCCGGGTCGAGCAGCGACCTCCCGGCGGCGACGTCCCGCACGGCGGACAGCAGCTCGGCGCCCCGGATGTCCTTGAGGACGTAACCGGAGGCGCCCGCCATGATCGCGTCGAAGAGGGCCTCGTCGTCGGCGAACGACGTGAGCATCAGGCACCGGACCGAGTCGTCGTGCGAGCGGATCTCCCGGCAGACCTCCACACCGCTGCCGTCCGGGAGCCGGACGTCGAGCACCGCCACGTCCGGACGGGTGGCGACGACCCGGGCGAGCGCGTCGGCCGCCGTGCCGGCCTCGCCGACGACCTCGATGTCGGCCTCGCCCGCCAGCAGCTCGTGCACACCCCGACGGACGACCTCATGGTCGTCGAGGAGAAATACCCGTATTTTTCCGTCTTCGTGCACGCGCTCAGTGTCACACACCAGCTCTTCCCGTGCCCGGGGTGGCCGGGATAACGTGCCGTTGTTCCGGCCCCCTGCAAGGCTGTGACCAGGAAAACTTCCCCGCTTTGCCGATTTACTTGGAAATCCGAGTAAAAACGCAGGTCAGGAGGGGTTTCACAGAAATGTGGAGCACTGGGTAACGTGCCTTTTGCAGGGACGCTCGCCGGGGCACCTGTCACGCCTGTCCCGACCGGGCCGCACCCACCCTGTGCGACCGACGGGCCACAGGTGAGCCGCACTGGCGCCCGGCGAACCCGGGGGCCGGACCGACGGAGGAGCACACGTGACCGTGGAGAGCACTGCCGCGCGCAAGCCGCGACGCAGCGCCGGAAGCAAGGCAGCCGGTACCGCCGGCTCCGAGGCCGGCACCACCGGCGCCAAGCGCACCACCCGTACCACCCGCACGGCTGCCGGGAAGGGCTCCGCGACGGAGCTCGTGCAGCTGCTGACGCCCGAGGGCAAGCGCGTCAGGAAGCCGGCCTACGCGGAGTACGCCGAGTACGTCGCCGGCATCACCCCCGAAGAGCTGCGCGGCCTGTACCGCGACATGGTGCTCACCCGGCGCTTCGACGCCGAGGCCACCGCGCTGCAGCGCCAGGGCGAGCTGGGCCTGTGGGCCTCGCTGCTGGGCCAGGAGGCCGCCCAGATCGGCTCCGGCCGCGCCACCCGCGAGGACGACTACGTCTTCCCCACCTACCGCGAGCACGGCGTCGCCTGGTGCCGCGGGGTGGATCCGACCAACCTGCTCGGCATGTTCCGCGGCGTGAACAACGGCGGCTGGGACCCCAACAGCAACAACTTCCACCTCTACACCATCGTCATCGGCTCCCAGGCGCTGCACGCCACGGGCTACGCGATGGGGGTCGCCAAGGACGGCGCGGACTCGGGCGTCATCGCCTACTTCGGCGACGGCGCCTCCAGCCAGGGCGACGTCAGCGAGGCGTTCAACTTCGCCGCGGTCTACAACGCCCCGGTGATCTTCTTCTGCCAGAACAACCAGTGGGCTATCTCGGAGTCCAACGAGAAGCAGACCCGCGTGCCGCTGTACCAGCGCGCCCAGGGCTTCGGCTTCCCCGGCGTCCGGGTCGACGGCAACGACGTGCTGGCCTGTCTGGCGGTCACCCGGTGGGCCCTGGAGCGCGCCCGGCACGGCGAGGGCCCGGCGCTGATCGAGGCGTACACGTACCGCATGGGCGCCCACACCACCTCGGACGACCCGTCCCGCTACCGGCACGACGACGAGCGCGCCGCCTGGGAGGCGAAGGACCCGATCCTGCGCCTGCGCCGCTATCTGGAGTCCGCAAACCACGCGGACGAGGGATTCTTCGCGGAACTGGAGGCGGAGAGCGAGGCGTTGGGCAAACGAGTGCGCGAAGTGGTCCGTGCCATGCCCGACCCGGACCGGTTCGCCATCTTCGAGAACGTGTACGCGGACGGGCACGCGCTCGTCGACGAGGAGCGCGCCCAGTTCGCCGCCTACCAGGCGTCGTTCGCAGAGGCCGAGGGGGTCTGACATGGCAGCGGAAAAGATGGCGCTGGCCAAGGCGATCAACGAGTCGCTGCGCCGTGCGCTGGAGTCGGACCCCAAGGTCCTGATCATGGGTGAGGACGTCGGCAAGCTCGGCGGCGTCTTCCGCGTCACCGACGGGCTGCAGAAGGACTTCGGCGAGGACCGGGTCATCGACACCCCGCTGGCCGAGTCCGGCATCGTCGGCACCGCCATCGGCCTGGCCCTGCGCGGCTACCGCCCGGTGGTGGAGATCCAGTTCGACGGCTTCGTCTTCCCGGCCTACGACCAGATCGTCACGCAGCTGGCGAAGATGCACGCCCGCTCGCTCGGCAAGGTCAAGATGCCGGTCGTCATCCGCATCCCCTACGGCGGCGGCATCGGGGCGGTCGAGCACCACTCCGAGTCCCCCGAGGCGCTGTTCGCGCACGTGGCGGGCCTGAAGGTGGTCTCCCCGTCGAACGCCGAGGACGCCTACTGGATGATGCAGCAGGCCATCCAGAGCGACGACCCGGTGATCTACTTCGAGCCCAAGCGGCGCTACTGGGACAAGGCCGCGGTCGACACCGAGGCGATCCCGGGCCCGCTGCACAAGGCGCGCGTCGTCCGTGAGGGCGCCGACCTCACCCTGGCCGCCTACGGCCCGATGGTGAAGCTCTGCCAGGAGGTCGCCGACGCGGCGGCCGAGGAGGGCCGGTCCCTGGAGGTCGTGGACCTGCGTTCCATCTCCCCGGTGGACTTCGACACCGTCCAGGCGTCGGTGGAGAAGACCCGCCGCCTGATCGTGGTCCACGAGGCGCCGGTCTTCCTGGGCTCGGGCGCGGAGATCGCGGCGCGGATCACCGAGCGCTGCTTCTACCACCTGGAGGCCCCGGTGCTCCGGGTCGGCGGCTACCACGCGCCGTACCCGCCGGCCCGCCTGGAGGAGGAGTACCTGCCCGACCTGGACCGGGTGCTGGACGCCGTCGACCGCTCGCTGGCGTACTGAGGAGAGGGCGTTGACGACGATGACTGAAGGCTCCGTCCGCGAGTTCAAGATGCCCGACGTGGGCGAGGGACTCACCGAGGCCGAGATCCTCAAGTGGTACGTCCAGCCCGGTGACACGGTCACCGACGGACAGATCGTGTGCGAGGTCGAGACGGCCAAGGCAGCGGTCGAACTGCCCATTCCGTACGACGGTGTGGTCCGCGAGCTGCACTTCCCCGAGGGCACCACGGTCGACGTGGGCACCTCGATCATCGCGGTCGCCGTCGGCGACGGAGCGGCCGCAGCCGCCCCGGCGCAGGAGGCCGCGCCGGCAGCGGCCGAGGTACCGGCAGCGGACGAGGCGGAGGAGAAGAAGCCGGAGGGCCGCCAGCCGGTCCTCGTCGGGTACGGAGTGGCCACCTCCTCGACCCGCCGCCGGCCGCGCAAGAGCCCGGATGCCCCGGCCCAGGAGGCGTCGGCCGCGATCCAGGCCGAGATGAACGGCCACGGGCCGGTCACCCGCGAGCGCCCGCTGGCCAAGCCGCCGGTGCGCAAGCTGGCCAAGGACCTCGGCGTCGACCTGGCGACGGTGGTCCCCTCCGGCCCCGACGGCGTCATCACGCGCGAGGACGTGCACGCGGCGGTGACGGCCGCCACCGCGCCGGCCGAGACGCCCGAGGAGGCCCCCGTCGCCGCCACGCCGGCGCCCGCGGCCCCGGCGCCCGCGGTGTCGTACGACACGGCCCGCGAGACCCGTACTCCCGTCAAGGGCGTGCGGAAGGCGACGGCGGCGGCGATGGTCGGCTCGGCGTTCACCGCGCCGCACGTCACCGAGTTCGTGACGGTCGACGTGACGCGGACGATGAAGCTGGTCGAGGAGCTGAAGCAGGACAAGGAGTTCACGGGCCTGCGGGTGAACCCGCTCCTGCTGATCGCCAAGGCCCTGCTGGTCGCGATCAGGCGCAATCCGGACATCAACGCGTCCTGGGACGAGGCGGCGCAGGAGATCGTGGTCAAGCACTACGTGAACCTGGGCATCGCCGCCGCGACCCCGCGCGGCCTGATCGTGCCGAACATCAAGGACGCCCACGCCAAGACACTGCCGCAGCTCGCCGAGTCGCTGGGCGAGCTGGTGTCGACGGCCCGGGAGGGCAGGACGTCCCCGGCCGCCATGCAGGGCGGCACGGTGACCATCACCAACGTCGGCGTCTTCGGCGTCGACACCGGCACGCCGATCCTCAACCCCGGCGAGTCCGCGATCCTCGCGGTCGGCGCGATCAAGCTCCAGCCGTGGGTGCACAAGGGCAAGGTGAAGCCACGTCAGGTCACGACCCTGGCGCTGAGCTTCGACCACCGCCTGGTCGACGGCGAGCTGGGCTCCAAGGTCCTCGCCGACGTGGCGGCGGTCCTGGAACAGCCGAAGCGTCTGCTCACCTGGGCGTGACGCCCCGCTGACGGAGGAGAGGGAACCGCGCGTCCCGCCACGGGGCGCGCGGTTCCGTCGTCCCGGGTGTCAGCCCGCCTTGGCGAAGCCGTAGTTCAGCAGCTGTGTCGCGTCCTTGGCGCGCTGGGTCGAGGACGTGGAGGCCAGCACGGTGCCGATCACCGTCTTTCCCTTGCGGGTCGCGGCGAAGACCAGGCAGTACTTGGCCTCCGGGCCCGAGCCGGTCTTGACGCCGGTCGTGCCGCTGTAACTGCCGAGCAGCGTGTTGGTGTTGGTCCACGCCGCCATCGTGCGGGTGCCGCCGCTCTTCGTCGTCGTCCTCGCCGTGTACTTCTTGGTCTTGACGATCGTGCGGAAGACCGAGTTCTTCATCGCGCTGCTCGCGAGCTTCGTCAGGTCGCGCGGCGTCGAGTAGTTGGTGCCGTTGCCGATGCCGTCGAACGAGTCGAAGTGCGTGTTCTTCAGGCCGAGGCTCTTGGCCTGCGCGTTCATCTTGCCGATGAACGACTTCACCCGCTCCGCCCGTGTCCTGCCCGTGCCGAACGTGTCGGCCAGCGCGTAGGCCGCGTCACAGCCGGACGGCAGCATCAGCCCGTACAGCAGCTGCCGGACCGTCACCTTGTCGCCGACGATCAGGCGGGCGGAGGAGGCGTTCTTCGAGACGATGTAGTCGCTGTAGGCCATCTGGATCGTGACCTTGGCGTCCAGGTTCAGCCTGGGCTGGGAGAGCACGACCTTGGCGGTCATGATCTTGGTCGTGGACCCGGTGGAGCGCCTGGTGTCCGCGGCCTTGGTGTAGAGGGCCGCGCCCGTCGCGTCGTTCATCACGAAGCCGCCCTTGGCCGCGATCGAGGGCACGGCGGCGGCCCGCGCGGGGGCGGACGCGGCCTGTGCGGGGGCGGCGGCCTGTGCGGGCGCGGTGGTGAGGGCTCCGGACGCGAGCACGGCGCCGGTGGTCACGGCCACGGCGACGGCCCGGCGGAGACGGATGCCCTGAATGCCGTTTCTCAAGAGGGATACCCCGATTGTTGTGAAATGCCCGATGGTGCGGCCCTGTTGTGGTCGGTCCCGTCGTGGTCCCGTCGTGGTCGAACCAGCATGGGCCGCGCCTGTGGGACACGTGAAGGGGGCGGACGGTTGCGCTGCCCGCGGACCCTTCCCTCGGACGGGTGACCGGGCGTCCGGATGGTGGACGTAGTCCCTCTTGCGTCCCTGTTGTATCTATCCTGTGGCCATGACCATGGCCGTGAAGCAACCACCCGCCGCCGACCGCGTGTACGCCCACGTCAAGCAGGCCGTCCTCGAGCGCCGTTACGAGGGTGGGACGCTGCTCACCGAGGGCGAGCTCGCCGAGGCCGTGGGCGTCTCGCGCACCCCGGTGCGGGAGGCCCTGCTCCGGCTCGAGGTCGAGGGGCTGATCCGGCTCTATCCGAAGAAGGGCGCGCTGGTCCTGCCCGTCTCCGCCCAGGAGATCGCGGACGTCGTGGAGACCCGGCTGCTGGTCGAGGAGCACGCGGCGCGCAAGGCCGTACCCGCCCCGCCCGGGCTCGTCGAACGGCTGGCGGAACTGCTCGCCCGTCAGCGTGAGCAGGCGGCCGCCGGTGATTACGCCGGAGCCTCAGTCACCGACCGCTGCTTCCACGCCGAGATCGTCCGCAGCGGCGGCAACGAGATCCTCTCCCGGCTCTACGACCAGCTCCGCGACCGCCAGTTGCGCATGGGCGTCGCCGTCATGCACTCCCACCCGGACCGGATCGCCAAGACGCTCGCCGAGCACGAGGAGATCCTCGACGCGCTGCGTTCCGGGGACGCGGAGGCGGCCGTCGGCGTGGTCCACCGGCACGTGGGCTGGTTCTCGCACCTGGCGCGGGGTGAGGTCCGATGAGTTCCGCCGCACCGGGCAGGCACACCCTGCCGGGCGACCCGCCCGGCGGGCGGCGCGCGATGGCCGTCTGGGGCATCGGCGTCGCCGTCTACTTCGTCGCCGTCATCTTCCGTACGTCCCTGGGCGTGGCCGGCCTCGACGCGGCCGACCGCTTCCACGTCAACGCCTCCGCCCTGTCCACGTTCTCCATCCTCCAGCTGCTGGTCTACGCCGGCATGCAGATACCCGTCGGCCTGCTGGTCGACCGGCTCGGCACGAAGAAGGTGCTGGGGATCGGCGCCGTCCTGTTCACGGCGGGGCAGCTGGGCTTCGCCTTCTCGCCGACGTACGGCACCGCGCTCGCCTCACGGGCGCTGCTGGGCTGCGGCGACGCGATGACGTTCATCAGTGTGCTGCGGCTCGGCACCCGCTGGTTCCCGGCCCGGCGCGGGCCGATGGTCGCCCAGCTCGCCGGGCTGGTCGGCATGGCGGGCAACCTGGTCTCCACGCTGGTCCTGGCCCGGCTGCTCCACGGCATCGGCTGGACGGCGGCCTTCGCGGGCAGCGCGCTCGCCGGTGCGGTCGTCCTGGTCCTGCTGGTGCTCTTCCTCAAGGACCACCCCGACGGGTACGAGCCCGAGCCGGTGTCGCACCAGGGGGCCGCGTACGTACGGCGGCAGATCGCCGCGTCCTGGCGGGAGCCCGGCACCCGGCTGGGGCTGTGGGTGCACTTCACCACCCAGTTCCCGGCGATGGTCTTCCTGCTGCTGTGGGGCCTGCCGTTCCTCGTGGAGGCCCAGGGGCTGTCCCGGGGGACGGCGGGCGGGCTGCTCACCCTCGTGGTGCTGTCCAACATGACGGTCGGTCTGGTCTACGGCCAGATCATCGCCCGGCACCACGGGGCGCGGCTGCCGCTGGCGCTCGGCACGGTGGGCGCGACGGCGGTCCTGTGGGCGGCGACGCTGGCCTATCCGGCGGAGCACGCGCCGATGTGGCTGCTGGTCGTGCTGTGCACGGTGCTCGGCGCGTGCGGGCCGGCGTCGATGATCGGCTTCGACTTCGCGCGGCCGGCCAATCCGCCGGAGCGGCAGGGGACGGCGTCCGGGATCACGAACATGGGGGGCTTCGTGGCGTCGATGACCACGTTGTTCGCGATCGGGGTGCTGCTGGACGCGACGGGGGACGACTACGGAGTGGCGTTCTCGTCGGTGTTCGTGTTGCAGGCGGTGGGGGTGACGCAGATCCTGCGGTTGCGGAAGCGGGCGGCGCTGCGGGAGCGGGAGCGGTCGGTGGCCAGCCGGGTGGAGACGGTGCACGTGCCGGTGTAGGCACCGGGTGCCGGGGCGGGGGTGGGTCGCGTGGCCCGGCGCCGCCGGGGTGCCCCTGCGCCCACCCGTGCCCCGCAGCTACGGGGTGACGACGAAGTTGCGCAGGATCGCCGCCGTCAGGTCCGGGTCGCCCTCCGTCTTGATGCGGTCCGTGACCGCCTCCGGGGTCACGCGGCCGCAGGCCAGGCGGACGTAGGTCTCCCAGTCGAGGGCGAGGGTGGCGGCCGGGCCGAGGGCGGGGGCCGTCTCGAGGGTGCCGCGGCCCTGGATGTCGACGCGGATCGTGCGCAGGAACTCGACGGGGCCGTGGACGTCGAAGACGACCGCCGAGCTGCGCGGCGCGTCCGCGCGCTCGGCGACGACGCCCGGCAGCTCGGCGAGCAGCACGTCACGGGCGACGAGCGCGCCGGGGGAGTCGAGGTTTCCGGGGCGGCCGAGTGCGGTGCGCAGGTCCTGCTCGTGCGCCCACACGGCGAACGCGTGCCGGCGCATGGACTCCTCCAGCGTCAGCTCGGTGCCCATCGGGCCGCGCACCTTGGTGCCAGGATCCCGCGACTCGTTCCGCAGCTGCCGGTTGCGCCGGATGATCATGTACTCGAGCTCGGAGGTGATCTCGGGCGCCGTGTGGTGACGGCGGACGTCGACCTGCATCTCCATGTACCGCTGGTGCTCGTTGGTGACGTGGAACAGGTCCCGCGGGAGCGTGTGGATCGGGCGCGGGTCGCCGAGCATCTCGGAGTCCAGGCCCATGACGTGCGAGACGACGTCCCGCACCGACCAGCCCGGGCAGGGGGTGCGGCGGTTCCACTCTGCATCCACAAGCGGCTGGACCAGCTCGGATATCGCCTCGATGGAGTGAGTCCAGGCGTCGGCGTAGGGCTGGAGGGTGGGATGCAGACTCACGGAACGGGACCCCTCGGCGGTCGGTACACGGGCAGGTTCTGGCGGCGGTGCCAGTGGGAGGTGGCTGCGGCTGCGGTCGGCGGGCGTCTTGGGACGCTAAGTTACGCTGCTGTGCGGCACCCCGGCAGTGCTTTCGTGTGACGATCGTAGGCCCGAGTGGACGGCTCGAATGCCAGGACGGTGGTAGTGTGCGCGCCTCTTTGATGCAAATCTCCGTGAACGAGGACGAAACGGTCGAAGCGCGTCGTGCGCGCGTGGCCGGCCTCGTACGGGAACAGGCGGGCGCCGACCTCGTCGTGCTGCCGGAACTGTGGACCACGGGCGCGTTCGCCTTCGAGGAGTTCGACGCGCAGGCCGAGCCGCTCCAGGGCCCGACGTACGAGGCGATGGCCAAGGCGGCGAGCGACGCGGGGGTGTGGCTGCACGCGGGGTCCGTCCCCGAGCGCGCCCCCGACGGACGGCTCTACAACACCTCCCTCGTCTTCTCCCCCGCCGGCGACCTGGCCGCCTCCTACCGCAAGATCCACCGCTTCGGCTTCGACAAGGGCGAGGCCGTGCTGATGGGGGCGGGCGACGAGCTGGTGACGGTCCGTCTGCCGGAGACGACCCTGGGCGTGGCGACCTGCTACGACCTGCGCTTCCCCGAGCTCTTCCGCGGCCTCGTCGACGCCGGTGCCGAGACCCTCGTGGTCCCGGCGGGCTGGCCGGAGCGCCGCCGGTCCCACTGGACGCTGCTGGCCCGGGCGCGCGCGGTGGAGAACCAGGCGTTCGTCCTCGCCTGCGGAACGGCCGGGACGCACGCCGGGGTCCCGCAGGCCGGTCACTCGATCGTGGTCGACCCGTGGGGCGAGGTGCTGGCGGAGGCGGGCGCCGGCGAGGAGGTTCTCGTCGTGGAGTTCGACCCGGCGAAGGTGGCGCGGACCCGGGAGCAGTTCCCGGCCCTGAAGGACCGCGTCCTCGGCCTGGACACGCCGCGGCGCTAGGCCTGGCGGCGGGGCGGGCGGCTCAGTCGTCCTCCCGTTCCTTCTCCGCCAGGTGGATCACGCACACGGTCAGCGCGATCAGCAGCGCCGGGTCCGCGTCGTCGCGGACGACGTCGACGCCGTAGGTGTCCCGCACCGTCAGCCACCGCCGGGAGACGACGGCCAGCAGTTCACCGTCGTACTCGATGGCGAACTCCCGGTCGAGGATCTTGCCGCTGACGTCGAGTTCGGTGCCGTCGGCCAGGGTGACCCGGTAGTGGTTGCGCAGCAGGGACAGACGTTTCCGCTTGATGCGCGCCAGCGGTTCGCCGCCCCGCTCGATCACCATCGTGTCGCGCAGGGCGAACATCTTCTGGTGGATGTCGATGAGGACCCGGCCCTGGGCGTCCTTCAGCTCCCAGGTGTCCCGCACCCGCATCGCCTTGCCGTCGACGAGGAACACCTTGTTGCCGTTGTCGTCCTCGATCCAGTAGTCGTCACCGAAGCCGAGGAGCCGGTCGTACACGAGGAATCTCATGCTCTGACCGCTTCCCGCGAACGCGTTCCGAAACGCCGCCGGTAGGCCGACGGGCTGAGCCCCGTCTCGCGTCGGAGCCGCGCTCTGAGGTTGGCGGCGGTCCCCAGCCCGCTGCGGGCCGCCACCACGTCCAGCCGCTCCTCCCCGCGCTCGATCAGACGCCGCGCGAGGGTCACGCGCTCGGCGGTCAGCCAGGCGAGGGGCGTCGTCCCGAGCTGCGCCCGGAACCGCCGGTGCAGCGTGGCCGGGGACACCGTCGCGTGCGCCGCCAGATCCGCCACCGTCAGCGGCTCGCCCAGCCGCTCCTGCGCCCAGGCCAGCAGGGGCGCGAGCGACTCGTCCGGCACGTCCGGCACCGGCCGCTCCACGAACTGCCGCTGGCCGCCGTCCCGGTGTGCGGCGAACACCAGCCGCCGGGAGACGGCGTTCGCGATCTCGGCGCCGTGGTCCCGGCGCCACACGTGCAGCCCGAGGTCCAGTGCGGCCGCGCTGCCGGCGGCGGTGAGGATGTCGCCGTCGTCCACGAACAGCACGTCCGGTTCGAGCAGCACGCGCGGGTGCAGCCGGCGGAAGGACTCGGCCCACAGCCAGTGGGTCGCGGCCCGCCGCCCGTCGAGGAGCCCGGCCTCGGCGAGCGCGAAGCTGCCCGTGCACAGGCTGAGCACGCGGGCGCCGCGCGCGTGGGCGCGCCGGATCGCGTCCAGCACGGCGGGGACGCGCGGCACCACGTTGTCGGGGCGGCCGGGCACGACGAGCGTGTCCGCGTCGTCCACGGCGTCCAGGCCGGGCACGTCGGCGAGGGTGAAGAACCCGTGGTTCATGCGGATCCCGGGCTTCGGGCCGCACAGCGTCGTCTCGTACAGGGGTCCCGGCAGCCCCAGTTCGGGCCGCGGCAGCCCGAACAGCTCGGTGACGCAGCCGACCTCGAACGGATTGGTGCCCTCGTCGACGAGCACCGCGACACGGTGCGGGCGCGGGCGGTGAGAGGATTCTTGCGGCATTTGCGGTTCCTATCACTCGACCGGCGTCCCGGTCACCCCGGACGATGGCGCCATGACTCAGGAACCGACCTCGCTGCCCTCCGCCCTCGCCTCCTTCACCGAGCAGTGGAGCCCTCGTATCGTCACGACGGTCAACGACTACGACGTCCGCGTCGCCAAGGTCGAGGGCGAACACGTCTGGCACGTGCACGACCACACCGACGAGTTCTTCCTCGTCCTCGACGGCGAACTGCACATCGCCCTGCGCGAGGCGGCCGGCGAGCGCACGGTCGTCCTGCCGAAGGGCTCGGTCTTCACCGTCCCGCGCGGCACCGAGCACAGGCCGTCCGCGCCCGTGCCCACGTCCCTCATGCTGTTCGAACCGACCGGCACCCTCACCGTCGGCGACCGGCACGACGAGGTGCCGGACCATGTGGACGCGACCACCGGACACGCGCTGGCCCCGGAAGCCTCCTGAGGGCGGAACCGGCGCGCCGGCCGGTCCTGGCCGTACGGCCGCCACCGGAGGGGCCCGGGGCGGTCAGGCGCCGTAGCCGTCGCTGTAGCCGTCGCGCGTGTGGTGGTGGGGCCGGTCCTCGACGACGGGGGTCGTCGGCGGCATCACGACGCGGCGGCGCCGGGCGATGCTGCTGAAGGTCGCGACACCGATCAGGCCGACGACCATGAAGATGACGCCGACCAGGTCGAGGTTGACCCCCTGCATGTCCCAGTCGGTCGCGAACGTGAGGATGGCTCCCACGGCGATGAGGATGATGCACCCGCCGAGGCCCATGAGTGTCGCCTCCCTGTAGATCCGGTCGGTCCGGCTTTCCGGCCGACCCGGTTCCGAGCGGGTACCCGCGACCGGAACACCCATGCGGTGCAGGGGTGTTCCGGCCGGGAGGCGCAGGACGGGCTCAGCCCTCCAGGAACGCCACCAGCGCGTTCGCCAGCAGGTACGGGTCGTCTGCGCCGCACAACTCCCGGGCGCTGTGCATCGACAGGATGGCCACGCCGATGTCGACCGTGCGGATGCCGTGCCGGGCCGCGGTGATCGGACCGATGGTCGTGCCGCAGGGCATGGAGTTGTTGGAGACGAAGGTCTGGAAGGCGACGTCCGCCTTCTCGCAGGCGGCGGCGAACACGGCGCGGCCCGAACCGTCCGTCGCGTAGCGGTTGTTGACGTTGACCTTGAGGATGGGGCCGCCGTTGACGCGCGGGTGGTGCGTCGGGTCGTGCCGCTCCGCGTAGTTGGGGTGGACGGCGTGGCCGGTGTCGGAGGACAGACAGACGGTGCCCGCGAAGGCCCGCGCCCGGTCCTCGTACGAGCCGCCGCGTGCGAACACCGAGCGCTCCAGCACACCGCCGAGCAGCGGGCCGTCGGCGCCGGTGTCCGACTGGGAGCCGTTCTCCTCGTGGTCGAAGGCGGCGAGCACGGGGATGTACGGGAGGGCGGCGCCCGAGCCGGCGACGGCGGCCAGGGCGGCGGTCCCGGCGTGCACCGACAGCAGGTTGTCCATGCGGGGGCCGGCCACCAGCTCCCGGTCGCGGCCCAGGTAGGCCGGGGGCTCCACGGAGTGGGTCATCAGGTCCCAGCCGGTGACCGAGCCGTGCTCCAGACCGGCCTCCTCCTCCAGGAAGGAGATGAGGTCGCCGTCGCGCACGGTGTCCCCGAGGCCCCACACGGGCTGGAGGTGGCGCTGCTTGTCGAGCTTGAGGCCGTCCGTGGACACGTTGCGGTCCATGTGGATGGCGAGCTGCGGGACGCGCAGCAGCGGGCGGTCCACGTCGACGAGGCGGGTCGAGCCGTCGCGCAGGGAGAGGCGGCCGGCCAGGCCCAGGTCGCGGTCGAGCCACGAGTTCATCAGGGGCCCGCCGTAGATCTCCACGGCGATCTGGCGCCAGCCGTGCGCGCCGCTGTCGGGCCGCGGCTTGACGCGCAGGTTGGGGGAGTCGGTGTGCGCGCCGACGATGCGGAAGGGGGTGTGCGGCGCGGCCCCCTCGGGGACGTACCAGGCCACGATCGCGCCGCCGCGCAGCACGTACTTGCCGCCCGTCGTCCCCTCCCAGGCGTCCGTCTCCGCGACCTGCCGGAAACCGGCCTTCTCCAGCCGCGCGGCGGCGTTCGCCACCGCGTGGTACGGCGTCGGGCTGGCCGCCAGGAAGGACATCAGGTCGTCGGTGTGACCGCGGTCGAAGGTGAGAGGCGCGCGCGCGGCGCTCCGTGCAGGGGCGGCGGCGGGTGACGGGCGGGAGGGTGCGCTCATGGGTTCACCTTAACGACGTACGAGGGCCCGCTTCCCGTCGAGCGGGAGCGGGCCCTCGTCAGGGGTGTGTGGAATTGGTGGAGGGGGGCCGGGCCGGTCCTAGAAGGCGGCCTCGTCCAGCTCCATCAGGTCCAGCTCGACACCCTGGGCGACCTTGCGGGCCAGCGTGACGCCGGGCAGGACGTTGGCGGCGAAGAACTTCGCCGCGGCGATCTTGCCGGTGTAGAACGCCTTGTCCTTGGCGGACGCGGTCGGCAGCTTCTCGGCGGCGATCGCGGCGCCCTTGAGGAGCAGGTAGCCGACGATCACGTCACCGGAGGCGAGCAGCAGGCGGGTGGTGTTGAGGCCCACCTTGTAGATGTTCTTGACGTCCTGCTCGGTGGCGGCGAGGTCGGTGAGCATGAGGCCGACGATGGCCTCCAGCTCGACGGCGGCCTTGGCCAGGTGCTCGCGGGCGCCGGACAGCTCCTCGCCGCCGGTGGCGAGCGCCAGGAACTTCTTGATGTCCTCGGCGAGCGAGTTCAGCGCGGCGCCCTGGTTGCGGACGATCTTCCGGAAGAAGTAGTCCTGGCCCTGGATCGCCGTGGTGCCCTCGTACAGGGTGTCGATCTTGGCGTCGCGGATGTACTGCTCGATCGGGTACTCCTGCAGGAAGCCGGAGCCGCCGAAGGTCTGCAGGGACTGGGCGAGCTGCTCGTAGGCCTTCTCCGAGCCGTAGCCCTTGACGATCGGCAGGAGCAGGTCGTTGAGGGCGTGGGCGGTCGAGGCGTCCTCGCCGTTCGCCTCCTTGACCTGGATCTCGTCCTGGATCGACGCGGTGTACATCACCAGCGCGCGCATGCCCTCGGCGTACGCCTTCTGCGTCATCAGCGAGCGGCGGACGTCCGGGTGGTGCGTGATGGTGACCTTGGGGGCCGTCTTGTCCATGAAGTTGGCCAGGTCGGGACCCTGGACGCGCTCCTTGGCGTACTCCAGCGCGTTGAGGTAGCCGGTCGACAGGGTCGAGATGGCCTTCGTGCCGACCATCATCCGGGCGAACTCGATGATGCGGAACATCTGGCGGATGCCGTCGTGCTTGTCGCCGATCAGCCAGCCCTTGGCGGGGTGGCGGTCGCCGAAGGTCATCTCGCAGGTGTTGGAGGCCTTCAGGCCCATCTTGTGCTCGACGTTGGTGGCGTAGACGCCGTTGCGCTCGCCCAGCTCGCCGGTCTCGAAGTCGAACTCGTACTTCGGGACGAGGAAGAGGGACAGGCCCTTGGTGCCGGGACCGGCGCCCTCGGGGCGGGCGAGGACGTAGTGGAGGATGTTCTCCGACATGTCGTGCTCGCCGGACGTGATGAAGCGCTTCACGCCCTCGATGTGCCAGGAGCCGTCCTCCTGCTGCACGGCCTTGGTGCGGCCGGCGCCCACGTCCGAGCCGGCGTCCGGCTCGGTGAGGACCATGGTGGAGCCCCACTGCTTCTCGACGGCGATCTTCGCGATGTGCTTCTGGACCTCGTTGCCCTCCTCGAAGAGGATGCCCGCGAAGGCCGGGCCGGAGGAGTACATCCACACGGCCGGGTTGGCGCCGAGGATCAGCTCCGCGTAGGCCCAGATGAGCGAGCGCGGCGAGGTGGTGCCGCCGATCTCCTCGGGCAGGCCCAGGCGCCAGTACTCGGAGTCCATGAAGGCCTGGTAGCTCTTCTTGAAGGACGCCGGGACCGGCGCGGTGTTGGTCTCGGGGTCGAAGACCGGCGGGTTGCGGTCGGCGTCGGCGAAGGACTCGGCCAGCTCGTTCTCCGAGAGGCGGCAGAGCTCCTCGAGGACGCTCTTGGCGGTGTCGGTGTCCATCTCCGCGAACGGGCCCGTGCCGTAA
The DNA here is from genome assembly GCF_040636935.1 of Streptomyces sp. NPDC032940. Taxonomy (NCBI): domain Bacteria; kingdom Bacillati; phylum Actinomycetota; class Actinomycetes; order Kitasatosporales; family Streptomycetaceae; genus Streptomyces; species Streptomyces sp. NPDC032940. Next base: position 89,130 of record NZ_JBEZVJ010000016.1, read on the forward strand.
ACCTTGTCACGGCCGAGCACCTCGAAGAGGTTGAACTCGATGTCCCGGAGATTCGGCTTGTAGTGCCCCATGGCGACGGCTCCGTTGAGAGAGAACGGCGAGGCACTGACTCCTCGCACCTGATACACGTACCAACTAGTAGCTCCGATGATGCTACCCGTCGGTAATAAGAAGCAACCCCGCCCCGCCCATCTGTGACTCGTTACTCGTTACGCTGTGCGCCATGTACGGCTACGACCAGACCGCGGGTCCTCAGCAGCAGCAGTACGCGCCGCCGCAGCAGCCGATGTCCGGCGGGTACGGGCAGCAGCCGCCGCTGTACCCCGAGCCGTCGCCTCCCTCGCTCGCGGACGCGGTGCGCGCCTTCACCACGGGGCAGATGGCAGCCGAGGACTTCCAGCAGATCTTCGCCACCTCGAAGGTCTACTGCCCGCGCGGCGACAACCCGGGTTTCCTGGCGCTGCACAACACCCAGCAGCCGGTGATCCCGATGTTCACCTCGCTCAAGGAGCTGCGCCGGTACGCGGGCAAGGAGTCCAAGTACTTCGTGATCACCGGCGCGGAGGTGATCGACCTGCTCCCCACCGGCTACGGCTTCGTGCTGGACATGGAGGGTGAGCACCGGATGGTCTTCGACGCGAAGGCCGTCGAACAGATGGTCGATTTCGCCATGCGCCGGATGTACGGCTGACCGTCATCGCCGCCGCTATCGCGAGCCCGGAGGGAATGCCCTCCGGGCTTTCTCGGTTCTGGGTGGCAAGAAGTTCAACGCTCAACTAAAGTGGGCGTACCCGAGGAGGTACCGACATGCCTGCAGTGACCGTCGAGAACCCGTTGACGCTGCCCCGTGTATCCGCGTCCGCCGAGGCCGTGGCCCGTCCCGTGCTCACCGTCACGACCGCGCCCGGCGGTTTCGAGGGCGAGGGCTTCCCGGTGCGCCGCGCGTTCGCCGGGATCAACTACCGCCATCTCGACCCGTTCATCATGATGGACCAGATGGGTGAGGTGGAGTACGCACCCGGAGAGCCCAAGGGCACGCCCTGGCACCCGCACCGAGGCTTCGAGACCGTCACCTACATCATCGACGGGATCTTCGACCACCAGGACTCCAACGGCGGTGGCGGCACCATCACCAACGGCGACACCCAGTGGATGACGGCCGGCTCAGGCCTGCTGCACATCGAGGCGCCGCCGGAGCAGCTGGTCATGTCCGGCGGTCTCTTCCACGGGCTCCAGCTGTGGGTGAACCTCCCGGCCAAGGACAAGATGATGGCCCCCCGCTACCAGGACATCCGCAGCGGCAGCGTGCAGCTGCTCACCTCCCCCGACGGCGGCGCGCTGCTCCGGGTCATCGCCGGCGAGCTCGACGGGCACGTGGGCCCCGGCATCACGCACACGCCGATCACCATGGTCCACGCGACGCTCGCGCCGGGCGCCGAGGTGACGCTGCCCTGGCGGGAGGACTTCAACGGCCTCGCGTACGTGCTCGCCGGGCGCGGGTCGGTGGGTGCCGAGCGGCGCCCGGTCCACCTGGGGCAGACGGCCGTGTTCGGGGCCGGAGGCTCGCTGACCGTCCGCGCGGACGAGAAGCAGGACTCGCACACGCCGGACCTGGAGGTCGTGCTCCTCGGCGGGCGGCCGATCCGGGAGCCCATGGCCCACTACGGCCCGTTCGTCATGAACACCAAGGACGAGCTGATGCAGGCCTTCGAGGACTTCCAGAAGGGCCGCCTCGGGACCGTCCCCGCGGTGCACGGCATGTCCGCCGAGGGCCCCGGCGCCTGACCGGCCCCGAGGCCGCACGGCCTCACCCGGGCGGGCCGTCCGCGCAGGACAGCCCGCCCGGTGCGTGATCGGCTGGAGCGGTGCACCTGCTTCCCGGTCCGGTCCGCCGTTTCGCCGCCTGGTGCGCCGTCGTCCTGCTCGCCAGCGGCGTCGGCTACGTCGCGATCCGGCTGTGCGTCGAGCTGCGCACCGCGGTGACGCCGGCGCTGCTCGCGCTGCTCGGCACCGCCCTGCTCAGGCCGCTGCACCGGCGGCTGGTCAAGGCCCACGTGCAGCGGTCGCTGGCCGCGGGACTGACCTGCGTCGCCGTCGTGGCCGTGGTCGGCGGGGCCGTGTACATCGTGGTCGCCGCGCTCATCGACACCGGCGACCAGATCATCGCCTCGCTCAAGGACGCGGCGCGGGGCGTCGCCGAACACTTCGGGACGGCCGGGACCTCGCTGGACGACCTCGCCTCCAACTCGCGCGAGCTGCTCGGCAAGTTCGGCGGCACGGCCGCCTCCGGGGTGATCACCGGCGTGAGCGTGGCCGGCGAGATGCTGGCCATGGCGGTGCTCGCGTTGCTGCTGGTCTTCTTCTTCCTGCGCGACTCCGACCGCGCCGTCGGCACGGTGCGCTCCGTCGCCCCCCGGCGCAGCGCCGACATGGTCGAGGCGATGGCCCGGCGGGCCTTCGGGGCCGTCGAGGGTTTCATGCGGGGCACCACCCTCATCGCCCTCATCGACGCCGTCTGCATCACCGTGGGGCTGCTGGTGCTCCGCGTGCCCGGCGCGGTCGGGCTCGGCGCGCTCGTCTTCGTCGGCGCCTACATCCCCTATCTCGGCGCCTTCATCTCCGGGACCGTCGCGGTGCTGGTCGCGCTCGCGGACCGCGGGTTCGTCATCGCGCTGTGGGCCCTCGGGGTGGTGCTGGCGGTGCAGGTGCTGGAGGGCCACGTGCTCCAGCCGATGATCCAGAGCCGGACCGTGCAGATGCACCCGGCGGTGGTGCTGCTGGCGCTCACCGCGGGGGCGGCGGTGGCGGGCATCCTCGGCATGCTCCTCGCCGTTCCGCTCACCGCGGCCGCCTTCGGGGTCGTGCACGAGCTCCAGGCCCGCTACTCGCCCTCCGGGGAGGCGTCCACGAGTCCCGGGACGGCGTCCGGCACGCCCGTGGACCCGTCGTCCGGACCGTCCTCGGAGCCGTCCTCCGGTGATTCGTAGAACTCGAACCAGATGCTCTTGCCCTCGCCGCGCGGGGCGACGCCCCAGGCGTCCGAGAGCAGCTCGATCAGCATCAGGCCGCGGCCGGACGACGCCATCTCCCCGGGCCGCCGCTTGTGCGGCAGGTCGTCGCCACTGTCGGTGACCTCGACCCGGATCTTGCGCTCGCCCGGATTCCCGCTGACCTCGGCGACCAGCAGCGCGTTGGCGTCGGTGTGGACGAGGACGTTCGTCAACACCTCGGACAGCAGCAGGACCGCCGCGTCCCGCTGCTCCTCGTCGGGCCAGTCGTGCAGCAGGTCGCGCAGATGCCGGCGGGCGACGCCGATCCGCTCGGGCTCGGCCTGCGCGACCGTCAGCATGGTGCGCCGTACGGGGGGCCGGGCGACCGTGCTGGTGCCGGGGCCGCAGCCGTCGTTCTGCCAGCACAGCAGCACCAGGGCGATGTCGTCCTCCCGCCGGTCGGCCAGGGGACCGGTGGTGTGGTGCGAGGAGGGTCCGTGCACCGCCTGGACGAGTGCGTCGGCCAGCTCCTCCAGGTCGCCCTCGTGCTCCTCCAGGACGACCCGGAGACGGTGCCAGCCGGTCTGCAGGTCGTGGCCGCCCGTCTCGACCAGTCCGTCCGTGCACAGCATCAGGGTGTCGCCGGGCTCCAGGGCGATCCGGGAGGTCGGGTAGTCGGAGTCCGGGTCGACGCCGAGCGGCAGCCCGCCCTCGGTGGCCAGGATCAGCGCGGTGCCGTCGGCCATCCGCACCACGGGGTCCAGGTGTCCGGCCCGGGCGCTCTCCACGACGCCGGTCGCCGGGTCCACCTCGGCGTAGTAGCAGGTCGCGAAGCGCAGGTCGGCGGGGTCCTCGGCGGAGTCGGCCAGGCTGTGGAAGAAGTGGGAGGCCCGGGAGAGCACCGCGTCGGGGCGGTGGCCCTCCGACGCGTAGGCGCGCAGGGCGATGCGCAGCTGGCCCATCAGCCCGGCGGCGCGCACGTCATGGCCCTGGACGTCCCCGATGACCAGGGCGAAGCGGCCGCGGGGCAGCGGGATCATGTCGTACCAGTCGCCGCCGACCTGGAGCCCGCCGCCGGTGGGGACGTAGCGGGCGGCGATGCTCATGCCGGGGATCTGCGGTCCCAGCGCGGGGAGCATGGTGCGCTGCAGCCCTTCGGTCAGTTCGCGCTGGGTCTCGGCGGCGCCCGCCTGGGACAGCGCCTGCGCCAGCATCCGGGCCACGGTGGTCAGCACCGACCGTTCGTCGGGCGTGAAGGCGACGGGGTAGGCGAAGGCGGCCATCCAGGCGCCCATGGTGCGGCCGCCCGCGACCAGCGGAAGGAAGGCCCAGGACTGGCGGCCGAAGCGCTCGGCGAGCGGCCAGGTGATCGGGTAGCGGGCGCGGTACTGCCCGGGGGAGGAGAGGTAGACGGCACGGCCGGTGCGGACCACCTCGGCGGCCGGGTAGTCGGTGTCCAGGGGCATGTCCACGAACGGGTTCATGTCGTTCTGCGGCTGGCCGTGGTGGCCGATGACCGTCAGATGGTCGCCGGAGACGCCGAACACCGCGAGGCCGTCCGGCGAGAACCCGGGCATCGCCAGGGCCGCGGCCACCCGCAGCACCTCCGCGGTGGAGCGCGCCTCGGCCAGCGCCCGGCCCGCGTCCAGCAGGAAGGCCTCCCGGGAACGACGCCACTCGCCGGTCACCGCGCTGCGTCCGGCGGGTGTGCCGGGCGTCGGCTCGGCGACCTCCTGGAGTGTGCCGATCAGCTCGTACGCCTTGCGCGTGCGGTCGTAGGAGGGCTTGGAGCGGCTGCGGACCACCCGGACGTTGTGGCCCTGCTCGTCCATGATGCGGATGCGGATCTCGGCGAGCGTGCTCTCGGCGACGGCCCGGGGGATCACGCCGGTGATCTCGTTCCAGTCCACGGGGTGCAGCCGGGCCCGCACCTGGGCCTCGGTGAGCCGGGCCGCCCGGGCGGGCAGTCCGAGCAGCCGGGCGGCCTCCGCGTCGACCGTGACCTCTCCGGCGGCGGTGTCCCAGTGCCAGAGGCCGGTCGCGAGGGCGGTGAGGACCTCCCCCACCTCGGGCAGGGGCTCGCCAGTGCGCATTGCCCCACTGTAAGAAGAGGTGATCGGAGGCTGCCACCGCTCGCTCCGGCGGTATTGGTGAGGAACCGAGTCGTGGGTCCCCGGTACGCTGGGGTTGTTTCACGTGAAACACGGACCGCGAGACCACGCCAGGTGAGCCCCGTGAGGTCCGTGGGACACAGCCCCCGATCCGCGAAGACTGGATGAACGACGATGCATCGGTACAGGTCCCACACCTGCGGCGAGCTCCGCTCCTCTGACGTCGGCACCGACGTCCGACTGAGTGGCTGGCTGCACAATCGGCGCGACCTGGGCGGCATCCTCTTCATCGATCTGCGCGATCACTACGGCATCACCCAGCTCGTCGCCCGTCCGGGTACCGAGGCGTACGAGGCGCTGGACAAGCTGACCAAGGAATCGACCGTCCGGGTCGACGGCAAGGTCGTCTCGCGAGGCGCCGAGAACATCAACCCCGAGCTGCCCACCGGTGAGGTCGAGGTGGAGGTGGGCGAGGTCGAGCTGCTCGGCGCGGCCCAGCCGCTGCCCTTCACGATCAACACCGAGGACGGGGTCAACGAGGAGCGGCGGCTTGAGTACCGCTTCCTGGACCTGCGGCGCGAGCGCATGCACCGCAACATCATGCTGCGCACGGCGGTCATCTCCTCGATCCGCCAGAAGATGACGGCGCTGGGCTTCAACGAGATGGCGACGCCGATCCTGAGCGCCACCTCCCCGGAGGGCGCCCGTGACTTCGTCGTCCCGTCGCGTCTGAACCCCGGCAAGTTCTACGCCCTGCCGCAGGCGCCGCAGCAGTTCAAGCAGCTGCTGATGATCTCCGGCTTCGACCGGTACTTCCAGATCGCGCCCTGCTTCCGCGACGAGGACGCCCGTGCCGACCGCTCGCCGGGTGAGTTCTACCAGCTCGACGTGGAGATGAGCTTCGTCGAGCAGGAGGACGTCTTCCAGCCCATCGAGAAGCTGATGACCGAGCTGTTCGAGGAGTTCGGCAACGGCCGTCATGTGACGTCGCCGTTCCCGCGCATCCCGTTCCGCGAGGCGATGCTGAAGTACGGCTCCGACAAGCCGGACCTGCGCGCCAAGCTGGAGCTCGTCGACATCACCGACGTCTTCGAGGGCTCGGAGTTCAAGGCCTTCGCCGGCAAGCACGTGCGTGCGCTGCCGGTGCCGGACGTCTCCGGCCAGCCGCGCAAGTTCTTCGACCAGCTGGGCGACTACGCCGTCTCGCAGGGCGCCAAGGGCCTGGCCTGGGTCCGCGTGGGCGAGGACGGCACGTTGTCCGGCCCGATCGCGAAGTTCCTCACCGAGGAGAACGTCGCGGAGCTGACCAAGCGGCTCTCGCTGGCCCCCGGCCACGCGGTGTTCTTCGGCGCCGGCGAGTTCGACGAGGTCTCGAAGATCATGGGCGCGGTGCGGGTCGAGGCCGCCAAGCGCGCCGGTCAGTTCGAGGAGGACGTCTTCCGCTTCTGCTGGATCGTCGACTTCCCGATGTACGAGAAGGACGAGGAGACCGGCGCGATCGACTTCTCCCACAACCCCTTCTCGATGCCGCAGGGCGGTCTGGAGGCCCTGGAGACCCAGGACCCGCTGGACATTCTGGGCTGGCAGTACGACATCGTCTGCAACGGCGTCGAGCTGTCCTCCGGCGCGATCCGGAACCACGAGCCGGAGATCATGCTCAAGGCGTTCGAGATCGCGGGTTACGACCGGGAGACGGTCGAGGAGAAGTTCGCCGGCATGCTGCGCGCGTTCCGCTTCGGCGCCCCGCCGCACGGCGGCATCGCCCCGGGCGTCGACCGCATCGTGATGCTGCTGGCCGACGAGCCCAACATCCGCGAGACGATCGCCTTCCCGCTCAACGGCAACGCCCAGGACCTGATGATGGGCGCCCCGACGGAGCTGGACGAGACCCGCCTGCGCGAACTGCACCTTTCGGTGCGCAAGCCGCAGCCGAAGTAGTCCGCCGACGGCACACACAGGGGCCCGGCACCGGATCGCTCTCCGGTACCGGGCCCCTCTGCCGTGCTCGACGGCTTCGCCGTGCGACTCGATGGCGAGCAGGAAGTTCTCCCCCATGTCGGGTGCGAACCTGAGCACCGTGTCCACGCGGCGTTCCATGGGCCGGATCCCGGTGGCGTCGGGGGAGAGCTCGTCGAAGTCCTGTTTCGAGGGTGGCGGAAGCCCCAGTGCTTCGAAGACGGGCGCGAGAGCCTCCGGATGCTCCCGGAAGAGACGGTGGGAGGCCTCGTGTGTCGATGTGACCATGAGCGCCAATGAAGGGCCCTCACGGCGCGACCACCCGGCATATGCCGGAGCTTCACCCGTTCGGGAAGGGAAGGAACGTTCGCTCCGGCCTGGGAGTTCGCGTCAGCGGGCCACGAACTGGGTCAGGATCGCCTGGACCTCGTAGATGTCGACGCCCTTGGTGAAGGTCTTCTGGATCGGGGCCGCGCTGCCGGAGAGCCAGATCTTCAGTTCGGCGTCGAGGTCGAAGTGACCGGCCGTCTCCACCGCGAAGTGGGTGATGCTGCGGTACGGGATCGAGTGGTACTCGGTCTTCTTGCCGGTGATGCCCTGCTTGTCGACCAGGAGCAGCCGGCGGTCGGTGAACAGGATGGTGTCGCGGATCAGCAGGTAGGCCGCGTAGACCTGCTCCCCCTGGCCGAGCAGACGCGCGTACTCCTGCTGCGCCTGGGCCGGGTCGATGCTGTGCGCGTTGCCGAACAGTGCCATGGATGGATCCCCCCACGTGAATGGCGACGGCCGTCCGGCCGTCTTCACAGAATCCTCGCAGAGCGCGGGGCCGGGGAGAAGATCTTGCCCTCCCCGGCCCCGCGCTTGTGGCAGAGGCGTTACGCGGCCGGCTTCTCCTCGAGGCGGGGGAAGAGGACCGCGCCCTTGGTGACCGTGGCACCGGCCGGCAGGCGGCCCCAGTCCGCCGCGTCCTGGACCCGCTGGTCCGCGAGGGAGCCGAGGGACTCCTCCGCGCCGAGGGAGTCCCACAGCTTCTGGGACGTCTCCGGCATGACCGGGTTGAGCAGGACCGCCACCGCGCGCAGGGACTCCGCGGCCGTGTAGAGGATCGTCGCCAGGCGGGCCCTGCCCTCCGGAGAGCCCGCTGCGTCAGCAGCATGATCGAATGCGGTCTTGGCGACCTTCCAGGGCTCCTGCTCGGTGATGTAGCCGTTGACCTGCTTGACGAAGTCGAAGACCGCCAGGATGCCGCCCTGGAAGTCCAGCTCCTCGCCGATCTTCCGGTCGGCCTCGGTGACGGCCCTGGTCAGACCGTCGTGGACGGCCTTCTCCGCGTCCCCGTCGGCCGTCGCCTCCGGCAGCGTGCCGCCGAAGTACTTGCCGACCATGGCCGCGACGCGGGACGCGAGGTTGCCGTAGTCGTTGGCCAGCTCGCTGGTGTAGCGGGCCGAGAAGTCCTCCCAGGAGAACGAGCCGTCCTGGCCGAACGCGATCGCGCGCAGGAAGTACCAGCGGTACGCGTCCACGCCGAAGTGCGAGGTCAGGTCCTGCGGCTTGATGCCGGTCAGGTTGGACTTCGACATCTTCTCGCCGCCGACCATCAGCCAGCCGTTCGCGGCGACCTTCCCCGGCAGGGGGAGGCCCTGCGCCATCAGCATCGCCGGCCAGATGATCGCGTGGAAGCGGAGGATGTCCTTGCCGACCAGGTGCACGTCGGCCGGGAACGTCGACTCGAACTTCTCCGGGTTCTCGTTGTAGCCGACCGCCGTGGCGTAGTTCAGCAGGGCGTCGACCCACACGTAGATGACGTGCTTGTCGTCCCAGGGGACCGGCACGCCCCAGTCGAAGGTCGAGCGGGAGATCGAGAGGTCCTGGAGGCCCTGGCGGACGAAGTTCACGACCTCGTTGCGCGCGGACTCGGGCTGGATGAAGCCCGGGTTGGCCTCGTAGTGCGCGAGCAGCTTCTCGCTGTACTCGCTGAGCTTGAAGAAGTAGTTCTCCTCGCTGAGGATCTCCACCGGCTTCTTGTGGATCGGGCACAGCTTCTGGCCCGCGTACTCGCCCTCGCCGTCGAGCAGCTCGCCGGGGAGCTTGTACTCCTCGCAGCCCACGCAGTACGGGCCCTCGTAGCCGCCCTTGTAGATCTCGCCCTTGTCGTACAGGTCCTGCACGAACTCCTGGACGCGGTCGGTGTGCCGCTTCTGCGTGGTGCGGATGAAGTCGTCGTTCGCGATCTCCAGGTGCTCCCACAGGGGCTTCCAGGCCTCCGTGACGAGCTTGTCGGCCCAGGCCTGCGGGGTGACCCCGTTCGCCTCGGCCGTGCGCATGATCTTCTGACCGTGCTCGTCCGTGCCGGTGAGGTACCACACCTTCTCACCGCGCTGGCGGTGCCAGCGGGTGAGCACGTCGCCTGCGACGGTCGTATAGGCGTGGCCCAGGTGAGGAGCGTCGTTGACGTAGTAGATGGGGGTCGAGACGTAGTACGCCTTCGTCCCCTGCTTCTCGTTTCCAGTGGCCGCCATGGGCGAAATCCTACTGGTCCGGGGGAGGCGGGCTCACACGCGTTTCGGGGGGTGGACGGGGGCTTCCTCCCCGTCCACCCCCCGTCGCGGTGCCGGTTACGGGCGCCAGCCGGCCAGTACGCCCTCGTACAGCTCCTTGTCGGTGAGCTCCTTCGGGGTCTCGCCGGCGAGGAAGTGGGAGGCGTTGGGCGTCTTGAGCTTGCGGAGGTAGTCGAACGCCTTGTTCTCCGGGTCACCGAAGGCGACGAAGGAGAAGTGGACGTGCGGGTGGCTCGCGGCCGCGTCCGTGAGGGCCTTGGTGGCCGGGGTCTTCGCGTCCGGGGCGCCGTCGGTCTGGAAGACCACCAGGGCGGGGGTGCGGGTGCCGGAGGTCTCCTCCTTGTCGTGCCGGGCGAGGACCGCCTCGACGGCGGCGTGGTAGCTGGTGCGGCCCATGCGGCCCAGCGCTGCGTGCAGCTCGTCGATCTTGTTCTCGTGGTCGCGGAGGGTGAGGGCGCCGGTGCCGTCCACGTCCGTGGAGAAGAACGTGACGTGGAGGGTGGGGTCGGCGTCCAGGTGGGCGGCGAGGGCGAGGGTCTGCTCGGCGAGGGCCTGGGCGGAGCCGTCCTTGTAGTACGGCCGCATGGAGGCGGAGCGGTCGAGGACGAGGTAGACCTTGGCGCGGGTGCCGGTGAGGGTGTGCTTCTTGAGGGCGGTGCCGGCGGCCTTGTAGGCGGTGGTGAGGGTGGTGCCGCGGAGGCGGGCCGCGGGCGTGGCGGGGGTGGCGGGCTCGGCCTCCGGCTCGGGTTCCGGCTCGGCCTCCGGCTCGGGTTCCGGTTCCGGGTGCGGGGTCGCCTCCGGCTGGGGGTGCGACGCCTCGGCTTCGCCTTCGGCGTTCTTGTTCCCACCCGCACCACCCGTGCCGGTTTCGCTGTCGGGTGCGGGTGGCCCCTGTGGGGCGTCCTCGCCGTCGGCGGCTGCCGGCTCGGGGGTGGCGGCCTGCGGCTCCGGTTCGGGGGTGGCGGCCTGCGGCTCCGGTTCGGCCTTGGGCTCGGCCTTCGGCTCGGTCGTGGCCTGGGACTCGAGTTCGGGCTCGGGCTCGGGCTTGGTTTCCGGCTCGGCCTCAGACTCGGGCTCGGCCTTGGTTACCGGCTTCGCCTCCACCTCGGCCTTCGGCTCCGGCTTGGTGTCGGGCTTGGTTTCCGGCTCGCCCTCGGCCTCGGCCTTCGATTCAGCCTCCGGCTCCGGCTCGGCCTCGGCTTGCGGCTCCGGCTTCGGCTCGGCCTTCGGTTCGGCCTCCGGCTTCGGCTCGGCCTCGGCTTGCGGCTCCGGCTTCGGCTCGGCCTTCGGTTCGGCCTCCGGCTTCGGCTCAGCCCCGGCCTGCGGCTCGGCCTTCGGCTTTGCCTCTGTCTCCGGGCTGTCGGTCTGGGCGGGGATGGTGACGTTGGTGAAGGCCGCTTTGACGAGCTCGTGTTCGTCGATGCGGGGCTCCGGGACCTGGGTGGTCTCCGCGGGCTCTTCGGGTGCGGTGGGCTGGGACGGGAGCTTCGGCTCCGGCGCGGTGACCGGCGGGGCCGTCTCCTGCGTCGCACCCTCCGCCTGGGCGGTCCGTTCTTTGCGTGACCGGCCGAACGCGTTCCGCAGGAGAGTGAGAATGCCCATGTGCGCAACCCTTCGGGTGAGTTGGTGCCGTCAATCCCTGGCCAGGACGGACACGTAAGGTTAGCGGTCCCGGCTTGTGATCTTGTGCAGGGTCTGCCATGCGGGCGGCGGCGCGTCAAGGGCGGTTCGAGACGTCGCCGCAATTCCCCCTCGGATGCCCCGGGTTCACCCACCGTTCACCGCTACGCCCGGCTCTCGCACGTATGTGCCCCTACGGTCGCGCTGACACCAGGGCATACAGGGATTCTCAAGGGGAGAACACAGTGCGCAAGCTGCTGCCGTTGATCGGAACGCCGTCCGGATCGCACCCGGGTGGCCGGTCCGCGATGACCTGCCGTTTCCGGTGTGGTGACGCCTGCTTCCACGAGGTGCCCAACACCAGCTCCAACGAGTACGTCGGTGACGTCATCGCCGGCGCGCTCAGCCGCCGGTCCATGATGCGGGCCGCCGCCGTCGTGACCGTCGCCGCGGCGGGCGCCGGGGCCGTGGGCGTGGCGGGGGCGCCGTCGGCGCAGGCCGCGCCCGCCGCCGGGAAGGGGCACGGGCAGTCCGCGAAGACGTCCGGCGCGCGCGGGCTGCGGTTCGCGCCCGTCGCGCCCAACACCCGCGACGCCGTGACCGTCCCGGAGGGGTACCGGCAGGACGTCGTCATCCGTTGGGGTGAACCCATTCTGCGCGGGGCGCCCGCCTTCGACCCGGAGAGGCAGAGCGCGAAGGCGCAGGCCGGGCAGTTCGGGTACAACAACGACTTCCTCGCGCTGCTGCCGCTGCACGGCGAGCACGGCCGTCAGCTTCTGGTCGCCAACCACGAGTACACCGACGAGGTGCTCATGTTCCGCGGCTACGACCCCGAGAACCCCACCCGAGAGCAGGTCGAGATCGCCTGGGCCGCGCACGGGCTGTCCGTCGTCGCCGTCGAGGAGGAGCGGCGGAGCGGGCGGCTGACGCCGGTGGCGCGGCATCGGCTCAACCGGAGGGTCACCGCCACCACCGAGTTCCGGCTGACCGGGCCCGCCGCCGGGTCCGACCTGGTGAAGACCTCCGCCGACCGCACCGGCCGCAAGGTCCTCGGCACCCTCAACAACTGCTCCGGCGGCACCACCCCGTGGGGGACGACGCTGCACGGCGAGGAGAACTTCAACCAGTACTTCGCCAACGCCTCCAGCGACACCGACAAGCGGTACGGGATCGGGACCGGCGCCACCGAGCGCAAGTGGGAGCGGTTCGACAAGCGGTTCGACGTCGCCCGGGAGCCGAACGAGGTGCACCGGTTCGGGTACGTCGTCGAGCTGGATCCGTACGACCCGGACTCGACGCCGCGCAAGCATACGCTGCTCGGCCGGTTCAAGCACGAGGCCGCGACCGTGCGGCTGACCGACGACGGGCGGCCGGTCGTCTACACCGGCGACGACGAGCGGTTCGACTACTTCTACAAGTTCGTCGGCAGCAAGCGGATGCGGCACGGGAACTCCCGCTGGGCGCGCGAGCACAACCTCTCGCTGCTCGACGAGGGCACCCTGTACGTCGCCAAGCTCTCCGGCGACTCCCCGTCGATCGAGATCGACGGGACGGGCACGCTGCCGCGCGACGGCGAGTTCGACGGCAGCGGCGAGTGGATTCCGCTGGTCACCGCCACGGAGCGCGGCGCCGTCTCACACGTCGAGGGGATGAGTGCCGAGGAGGTGTGCGTCTTCACGCGGCTCGCCGGTGACAAGGTCGGCGCGACCAAGATGGACCGGCCCGAGGACATCGAGCCGTCGCCGGTGACCGGCAAGGTGTACGTCGCCCTCACCAACAACTCCAACCGCGGAAAGGCCGGTTACGCGGGCCCCGACGAGGCCAACCCGCGCAACTCCAACAAGCACGGCCACGTCCTGGAGCTGACCGAGCGCCGGAACCGGGCCGACGCCACCGCCTTCGGATGGTCGCTGTTCCTCGTCGCCGGTGACCCGGAGGACCCGGCGACGTACTTCGCGGGCTTCCCCAAGGACCGGGTCAGCCCGATCTCCTGCCCGGACAACGTCGCCTTCGACAGCCACGGCAACCTGTGGATCTCCACCGACGGCAACGCGCTCGGCAGTCACGACGGCCTCTTCGGCGTGGCGACCAAGGGCGACCGGCGCGGTGAGCTGAAGCAGTTCCTGACCGTGCCGACCGGCGCGGAGACCTGCGGCCCGCTCGTCCAGGACCGGCGTGTGCTGGTCGCCGTGCAGCACCCGGGCGAGGTCGACGGCGCCTCCGTGGAGAAGCCGGCCAGCACCTGGCCCGACGGACCCGGGAAGATCGTGCGCCCGGCGGTCGTCGCGGTGTGGCGCGCGGACGGCCGGGACATCGGCGTCTGAGCCCACCGTCGCCGGGCTCCCGCCGCCCGTCACCCGCCGCCCGTCACCCGGCGCCCGCGGTCCGGCGCCCGCAGCTCAGCGCCCCGCGTGCAGCGTCAGGTCGACGACCAGTGCGCGGTGGTCGGTGCCGGCCAGGGACAGGAAGCGGGCGCCGCGCGCGGCGAAGTCCCGTGAGACCAGGACGTGGTCGATCTGCGCGCCGAACGCCGGGGCGGTCCGGGCCGGCCAGCTGACCGTCCGGTCGGCCCCGGACAGCCGGGCCGCGTCGTGCAGCCCCGTGTCGAGGATGCGCCGGAAGGCGGCGTGGTCCTGGGAGGCGTTGAAGTCGCCGGCCAGGACGGTGGGGGACCCGCCGTCCTCGGCGGCGGCGTCGCGCAGCCGGCCCAGTTCCTCGCGCCACAGGCCCACCTGGTCCGGCAGCGGCGGCATGGGGTGGGCGAGCTGCAGCCGTACGGCGTGGCCGCGCACGTCGGCGACGGCGCCGGGCATGCCCATGGTGCCGGGGACGCCGGGGGCGGGTGCGAGCGGGAAGCGGCTCAGGATCACCGACCCCTCGGAGCCGTCGCCCTCGACGGCCCGGCGGTGCGGGTAGCCGGCACCGAGCGCGTGCCGCAGCGCGGCGTCGCACGTGCGTTCGCACTCCTGGACGAACAGCAGGTCGGGTCTCTCGCGGCGCACGGCGTCGATCAGCGCGTCGGTGCCCTGCCCGAACTCGACGTTGGACGTCAGCACCCGCAGTTCGGCGACGGGCGGCCCGGACGGTTCGACGGTCTTGCCGTACGGCTCGATGAACCAGGCCAGCAGTCCGAGCAGCGCCACGCCCCACACCGCGCCCGGCCACCAGCGGGCGAGCAGCGTCAGCAGCAGCCCGGCCCCGGTCGGCACCAGCAGCCAGGGCAGGAAGGCGAGGAGCTGCGGCACCGGCGTGATGCCGTCGGTGTCGGCCACCCGGCAGCCGACGACCACGCTCACGCCGGCGAAGAGCAGCCCGGCGCACCACGCCCCGAAGCGACGCCCGCCGCCGCGGGTCCCGGCGGTCGCCGTGCCGTTCTCGGTGCCCACATCCTGGCCCTTCGCTCTACGCCGGTGCGTGGAACTCCCGTACTACCTCGATGCGGCCCACGATGTGCCGGTTGAACTCCGCCAGCTCCTCCGCGGGGACCCACAGCTCCAGGATGGTCTCGCCGCCGGCCTGACGCACCGGGTAGCGCTCCAGGAACTCCGCGTCGACCTCGAAGCGGGTGACGTAGCCCGAGCCGGACGCGGGGACGTTCCAGTCGCGTGCGATGCGGACCGCGTAGTCCTCGTTGAGCACCGGGTAGAAGATCGGCTGCTCGGGCAGGCGCGGGGGCCAGGCCGTCCAGCCGGAGGCCTCGACCAGGGCCAGCTCCTCGGGGCCGGTGGGGCGCCACAGGGTCGTCGTCCGGCTCGTCGTCTCGGTCTCGGTCGTGGTCATGGTCGGCGACGTTAGCCGTGGGGCGCGGGGGTCGCCAGGCGGTTTTCAGAGCCGGGTGCGGGTCGGCCGCGGGGCCGGCTCGGCGGCGGGTCCCGTCGGGGGCCTGCGGCGGCGCAGCAGATGTCCGTACCGGCCGGTGAGCCAGGAGGCCGCGGCGACGGTCAGGCCGAGGGCGACCAGCAGCCAGGACGCGGTGCGCAGGGTCGCGGTGAGGGCGTCGTAGACCGCGCCGGCGGCAGGGGCGTCCACCGCGCCGGGCAGCTCGGCCAGGGTGAGCCGGCGGCCGAGGAGGACGGCGAGGGCGAGCAGCACCCCGCCGACGGCCGTGCCGAGGCCGGTGGCGGTGAGCGCGCGGCGGCGGCAGGCGGCCAGGGCGATGCCGGCGACGGCGAAGACGACGGCCGCGAGCGGCAGCCAGAAGGCGGCGACGTCGAGCACGTGGTAGCCCTTCCTGAGCCGGTCCACCTCGTGGGCCGGGAGCACGGTGACCTCGGTGTGCAGGACGGGGATCCGCCGGGCCATCGGGACGTCGTCCCGGACGAGCGTGCTGCGGACCCGCGCGGTGACCGGGGCCAGGTCGACGGTGACGGGGCGCCCGGCGGTCCGCTCGTCGCGCAGGGCGTGCAGGACGGCGGTGTGGACCGCCCGGTTGGCGGCGTCCCAGCCCGCACGGTAGGCCTCGGTACGGGTGAAGGAGCGGGTGGCGTCCTCGACGTAGAGGCGTACGGGCGTGTGCAGGGAACCGGCGCCCACCTCGTTCACGACGCCGTCGCCCACCGTGTCCGCGACCGCGTCCCGCACGTCCGGGTCGGTGGCGAGCGGCGCCATGGCGGCGACGTACCGTCCGGTGTCGCCCAGCCCGTACGCCGCCCAGGCCGCCAGCGTGCCGCACGGTGCGAGCAGGCAGGCGAGGGCGATCAGGACGGCCGACAGGGCGCTCCGGAGACGTGAGGGCACCCTTCCAGGCAAGGCCTGCGGGGCGGTCCGGGCGACCGGGGTGACTGCATATGGCGTCGCCGGACGCTCCGAACGGCCGAACACGGCCCGGCCCGCAGGGCGTACGGCCGGGCGCACGGGCGGGCCCCGGCCGGGTGGCCGGGGCCCGGGAGCCGCAGCGCGTGGGAACCGCCGCCGGGTGCGGGATTCAGGTGACGCGGTGGCCCGTCGCGTCCTCGCGCGAGTAGAAGACGTAGAACAACGCGGCCGCCACCGCGCCCGCCAGCAGCAGCGACGCGAGGATGCAGGTGAACATGGCCACGCCGCTCTGGGCGTAGAGGAAGCCCAGCGCGCTGCCGGCGAAGGCGCCCCACAGCACCGCGTGGCCCTCACGCGGCAGTCGCTCGGCCACCGACCGGACGACGGCGTACAGGATGACGAACGCGAGCGCGGTCATGAAGCCGAACAGCAGGTTCCAGCCGGTGACCGGACCGCCGTAGCGCCGGTTGGCCGCCGCCCAGTAGCCGTAGACCAGCCCGGCCACGACGGGCACCGCCCACTTCATCACCAGGTGGGTCCGCGGGCCGAAGACGTCGGTGCTGCGGTGGGTGCCGGCGGACGTTCTGCGCGTGGGTACCGCGTGAGCCATGAGAGCACTCCTCTCCTCGCCCCCGTCTACCAGAGCACACCCGGCGGCGTCGGGTGGCAAGTCAGGATGCGGGCCCAGGGAGCACGTGTTTCGCTGAGGTCCGTGAGGGGTCGCGCGAGAGGTCGCCCCGAGGGGCCGGTGCGCGGCCGGTGGCGGCTGATCGAGGAGCTCGTGCGGGCCGCCGGCCGGGGGGACGCCACGTCCCGGCACCGGCTGCTGAGCGTGCGGGGCAGGAACGTCGCCTGGCTCTTCCCGCTCGTCCTGCTCGGCGGCATCGCCGCGACCGACGTCAGCACCAGCACGTTCGAGATCATCTCCTGGACCGTTCTGGTGCCCGGCGTCGCCGCCGCGGTCTGCGGAGTGCTGGGCACGGCGGCCCTCGCGGTGCTATCGGTCGTCGTCTACGTCCTCGCCGACAACGTCTGGCAGCACCAGGCGCGGACCACCGTGTCCGGCCTGGTCCTCGTCGTCCTCGGCGGCCTCATCGCCGTGGCCGCCGCCGGGGTCCGGGTCGGCGGCGAGCGGCGCATGCTGCACATGCGGGACATCGCCGACACCACCCGCCGCACCGTGCTGCGCCCGCTCCCGGAGGAGTTCGGGGGCCTGGAGCTCGCGGCCGTCTATCTCTCCGCGGACACCGAGGCCCGCGTCGGCGGCGACTTCTACGACGTCCAGCCCAGCCCGTACGGCACCCGGGTCCTCGTCGGCGACGTGCAGGGCAAGGGGCTGGGCGCGGTGGAGACGGCGGCCGCGCTGCTCAGCACGTTCCGCGAGGCCGGCTATCACGAGAAGGACCTCGCGACGGTCGCCGAACGCCTGGAGGTCCGCATCCTGCGCCACCGCAGGCACTCGGCGGCCGTCGGCGAGACCGGCGGGGACCGCTTCGCCACCGCCGTGCTGGTCGAGTTCTCCCCCGAGCGGCCCGACACCGTGGACGCCGTCGTCTTCGGCCACGAACCCCCGCTGGCGGTCGGCCCGCGGGGGGTGCGGCGTCTGCCGGCCGTCGGCGGACTGCCGCTGGGCATGGGCGACCTCGTCCCCGGCCCGTCGGTGGTGGTGCACCGGCTGGCCCTCGCCCCGGACGAGACGCTGCTGGTGGTCACCGACGGCGTGACCGAGTCCCGCGACCACGAGGGACGCTTCTACCCGCTCGCCGACGACGTGGCCCGCGCCGTCGCCGCCGACCGCCGCAGCGCGGCCCCGAGGCGGCTGGTGGCCCTCGTCCGGGACGGCACGCTGCGGCACAGCCGGTCACGGCTGGTCGACGACACCACGGTGTTCGCGGTGCGGCGGCTGAAAGACCTCGCCGGCCCGGACGGCCCGGCCGGCTGAGTGCCCGCTTTGCAGCCGCAGCGGTTACCGTGCTGCCGTACGTGATCGACAGGGGGAGGGGACATGCCCGGAACCGTGCTGCTGCTCGCGGCGTCGCCCGTGGGCCGGGGGTGCCTGGTGGACGCGGCCTCCGTGCTCCCCGTGCTCGCCGCCGTGCCGCCCGCCGTGCTGGCCGGGACGGACACGGCCAACGTCGTCGAACTCGCCGACCCGCTGGAGCCGCAGGCCGTCCTCACCCGGCTCCGCGCCGCGGCGGCGGCCCCCGGCCCGCTCACCGTGTACATCACCGGGCAGCTCCAGCTGGACCGGCGCGAGCGCCTGCCCCATCTGGCGCTGGCCCGCACGACGCCCGCCACGGTCCGCTACACCGCCCTGCCCTGGCACTGGATCCGCGAGGAACTGCGGCTGCGTCCGACCGGTGCGACGACGCTGCTGCTCGATCTGCACGCCGACCAGGAGACCTGGGAGTGGCTGCGGACCCACCCGCTGGACTCGGGGCGCGACAACGCCGTTTACGGTCGCATCGCGCCGCCGCCCGGGCGGCGGACCGTGGCCGCCCCCGCGTACATGCGCGGCATCGCGACGATCCTGCGCAGCGGGCACCGGCCGCCGCCGGACCAGCTGCACCAGCAGGCGCTGGCCCGCTGTGCGGACGAGGCCGGTGGCAGCGGTGCGGATCTGGTGCTGACGCCGGCGCCGCCGGCGGGCGACCCGCACGCCGTCATCGCCGACGCCGTACGGGCCGGGCGGCACGGGGACGCCGACGCGCTCGCCGCCCGCCACGAGCGGGCCGCCGCCCTGGCGCTCGGGCCCGCATCCGAGGACGCGTTGCACTGGGCGGAGGTCCGGGCCGACCTGGCGATGTTCGCCGGCGACGCGGTGCGCAGCTGCCGGGCCTGGCTGACGGTGGCCGAGGCCCGGCTGCGGGCCGGGCAGGCCCCGGGGACGCCCGCCGTGGAGGCGGCCGTGGACCGGGCCCACCACCAGTGGGGCCGGATCCGCGATGCCGCGGCGGCCCGCGAACTGGGCGCCGCGCTGGCCGCGTTGCGGGGCAGGGTCCCCGGGCGGCGCGAGGGCGCGCTGGACCATGTGCAGCGGGGGCTCAGCCGGTTGCAGACCCAGGGCTGACGCCCACTCCCTCGCGGCATCGGCGTCCGAGACCTCCCCTGTGTGCAACACCGGTGCCATGATGGTGAGTTATGGCTGAGGGGGACGGAGTGGTGACGTGCGGTGTCCGGGTCCGGCTGGACGGCACCGCGAGCGAGAGTGACATCGGGGCCCTGCACAAGTGGCTGGCGCGGGAGAAACCGCTCGACGAGCTGGTCCGCGCCGGCCGGCTGCGCATCGACGAACGGCGCCGGGCCGACGAGGCCGGCGCGCCCATGGGCATCGGCATGGAGATCGTCGTGGCGTTCGTCGGGGGCGGCGCCGCCGTGGTGGTCCAGGAGGTGCTGGACCAGGTCAAGAGGGCCGTGGAGGCATGGCGGGCCAACCGCAGCGAGGTGGAGGACGGCGAGCCGCCCGAGGCGCGCGTCGAGCCGGTGAACCTCGACGACAGGTAGGCGACCGGTGACCGGTCACGACCCGCGGGGGCAGCAGAACCGGGCGCTGCTGGTCGGGGTCTCCACGTACGACCTGACCGAGCCGCCGTACGGGGTGCCCGGCGATCTTCCCGCGGTCCGGCACAACCTGGACCGGCTGCGGGACGCGCTGCGGCGCGGCCGGGTCTTCCGCGACCGGGAGATCACGGTGTGCCGTTCGCCGGACCAGGTCCACTTCGGCCGGGCGCTGCGGACCGCCGCCGACGAGGCCGAGGGCGTCCTGCTGCTGTACTTCGCCGGGCACGGGGCGATACCGAGCGCGGGCGACGAGCTGTTCCTGCAGATGCGCAACGCGAGCGTGGTGGCGGGCGGGCACGCGGTCTTCCCGGGTGCGGAGATGTTCAGCACCGTGCTGACGGTGCTCGCGGCGAGTGCGGCGCGGCGGATCGTCGTCGTCCTGGACTGCTGCTTCGCGGGCAACGCGGCCTGGATCTGGGAGACGTTCCGGGACAAGCGGCGCGTGCTGCTGCTGATGAGCGTGCAGGCCAACCACCGGATCGACGCGGGCGATCCGGGCACCCCGACGCCCTTCACCGAGGAGCTCGTCGCGCTGCTGGACAACGGCGACGAGGAGGTGTGGTTCCGCGGCCTCGCGGACGCGGTGCGCGCGCGGATGACGGGCGACGGCCACCGGACCGTGCGCGGCGACCCGTGGGAACCGCAGAGCCGCACCGAGCCGGAGGAGGACGTCCTGCTCGCGGCGGGTGCGTCCGGCGGTGGCGCGGCCACCCGGTTCCCGTGGCGCCGGGTGGCCGCGCCCGGCCGTGCGCCGGAGGCGGGGGACGCGGGAGGGCAGGATGACCCGGCGGGCGGGGAGGCGGCGCCGTCGTCCGGGCGGGGGAAGGTGCCCGGCGGGGGCGCCGGTCCGGGGGAGGACGGTGATGCGGGGGCCGGGCACGGGCACCCGTCCGGACCCGGTACGGAGCCGGGGAGGGGCCCGGAGCCCGGGCGCGGGGCGGGTGCGGTGCCCGTCGGCGGGGCGGGTGCGGACCTCGTCGGCGGCGCGGAGGCGGGCCGGGGCGAGGAGGCCGGGGGCGGCGCGGAGGCGGGCCGGGAGGACGGGTACCGCCCGGGGCGTGGGGACGGTCCGGGGAGGCAGGGCGACTCGTCGGGGCCCGGGAACGGCCCGGGGCAGGAAGGCAGCTCGAGCGCGGGGCGGCAGGGCGGCTCTTCGGGGCGCGGGGGCGGCCCGGGGCGGGGCGACGGCCCGTCCGGGCGTCCCGAGGGCCCGGGCCACGGGGACGGACGGAAGCCGGACGCGAGCGTTCCGGCCCACGGCTCCGGCGAGGCCGGCACCGGCGGGCGGGGCGGCTCGGACGGGGAGCCGGGCCCGGGCCGGCGGGGCGCCGGCGACCGGGCGGGTGACCCGGAGCGGCGGCGTGGTCCGGGCCGGCTTCGGCGGTGGCTGGGGCCGGCGGGTCCGGAGCGTCGGCCTGGCGAGGGGCCGCGGGGCGCCGGCGGTCCGGCGGGTGCCGCGGAACGGCGGGACGGGGCGGGACGCTTCCGCCGGTGGCCGATGCCGTCGGGTCCGGGGCGCCGGGGCGGCGCGGGACCGGGTGACCCGCAGCGGCGGGGCGGGTCGGGGCGGCGCCGGCCGTGGCCGGGGCTGCTGGGGACCGGAGGGCTTCTGCTGGCCTTCCTGGCCGTCGTCGGCGTCGGCCTGTACCGGATCGTCGCGCCGGGCGGCGACCCGTCGGCCTCCTGCGCACCGCCCCTGGAGCTGCGCGTCCTGACCGACCCCGACCTGGAGGCCACCGTCCGCGAAGCCTCCGACGCGTACCTGACGTCGGAGGAGAACACCACCGGCGACGGCTGCCGCCGCAGCGGCATCACCGTGTACAGCGCGGGCGCCGCCGACACGGTCACCGCCCTGCGCAAGCGGACCGGCGCCTGGCAGGAGCCCCGCGACGACGACACCAACCCGCAGCGCGACGTCGGCCCGCAGCCGGACGTCTGGATACCCGGCTCGCGCGCCGACGTCGCCCGCGTGGCCGAGGGCCAGGACACCGACGCCGTGGCCGTGCTGGAACCGGACGACGAGGCGTTCGCGTACTCCCCGATCGTGCTCGCCGTCCCGCAGGCCGTCGCCGCCGAGTCGCTGGACGAACGCTCGGGCCCCCCGCTCAACCGCATGATCGACGCCCTGCTCGCCCGGCGCGCCGACGCCGAAGTGCGCCGGCCGGACCCCGAGTTCACCGACACCGGCCTGCTCGCCACCGTCGGCCTGTACGCCGGCACCGCCCCCGGCGACCCCCGTGCCGAGGACCGCGTCGCCCAGCCGGGACCGCCCTCCCCGACCGCCGCCGACCTGCTGTGCACGCTGCCCGACGACGACGCCGTGGACGACCGCACCGCCGCCCTCGTCCCCGAGTTCCTGATGCGCAGCGGCGTCGGCTGCGACAGCGCCCGCCGCACCCCGCGCATGGCCCAGTACCCCGGCGACGTGCCCGGTCTGGAGCCCGTCTTCGTCCGCGTCCGCTGGCAGGGCGCCGACCGCGACGAGGCGGACCGGGACGACGCGGCCGGCCGGTTCCGGACCTGGCTCACCGGTGAGCGCGGGCGCGAGGCGTTCGCCCGGGCCGGGTTCCGGGCGGCCACCGGCAGCCGCGCCCTGCTGGACACCCCCGAGGACCCCGGCTCGGTGCTGCGGGCGCCGGCGCCGCTGACCGAGTCGGCCGGGCGGGACGCGATGGAGGCGTCCCTGGAGAGCTACCGGGCCGCGGGCGGCCCCGGCCGGGTGTTGTTCCTGCTCGACAGCTCCGGCTCGATGGCCGGCCGCTGGGAGGGGCCCAGCGGCGGCCCCGGACTGCTGAAACAGTCGCTCGGCGGGCTCGGCGCCCGGGACGAGTACGGCGTGTGGGCGGTGTACGGCGAGGACGGAGACCCGTACGACACCCTGCTGCCCTTCGGCCGCCACGCCCGCAAGGACGCCGAGCGCACCGTCGACCGGACGGCGGAGGTGCGGGACGCCCAGGCCGACCCGTACCGGGCGCTGCGCGCCGCCCTCGACGACATGGAGCGGCGGGGCGTCGACGACGAGCGCCCCGGCCTGATCGTCTTCGTCACCGACGACGAGGACGTGTCCCGGCTCACCGGCGACCGCCTCGAGGACGTCCTCACCCTGGCGCGTGCGGTGAAGGTGCCGGTCGCGATGGTCTCGCTCGCCGGGGGCGGCTGCGACCCGGGGAAGCCGGACGCCCGGATCTCCCAGGCGAGCGGCGGCCGCTGCCTGGACGCCGACGACGACCTCGGTGCCGCCCTGCACGACGAGGTCGCGCGCACCGGAACGGGGGAGGACTGATGCGCCCACGGCTCTCACACGGGCGACGGCTCGCCGCGCGCTGGGCCCTGCCGGTCGTGCTGGCCCTGCTCCTGCCCGTCACCGCCTGCACCGGCGCCGGGGACGGGGACGCCGGCGGCGGTTTTGCGGCGTCCCCGTCGGCGGACGTGCCCGGCGACATCGTGGTCGCCAGCGGCCGGGACGTCACCGGCAAGAACGGCGTCCGCCAGCGGCTCATCGACGCCTGGAACGACCGGCAGGAGAAGGCCGGTTCCGGCTACCGGGCCCGGCTGGTCGAGCTCCCCGGCAACGCCGACGAGCAGCGCAGCCAGCTCCTCGGCGCCCTCCAGTCCGGCAGCGCCGCCTACGACGTGGTCAACCTGGACGTCACCTGGGTCCCGGAGTTCGCCGCCGCCGGGCTGATCGGACCGCTGCCCGAGTCGCTGCTCGACCAAGACGTCATCGCCCCCGTGGCGAGCACGGCCCGCTGGGACGGAGAGGTGTACGCCGTTCCCTTCAACAGCGACGTCGGCCTGCTCTACTACCGGCGCGACCATCTGCGGCAGGCCGGCGTCCAGCACACCGACCTGGGCGCCGGCGTGGACTGGACGCGGCTGCGGAAGCTGATCGAGACCCTCAACGACCACAAGCCCACCGGCTACGAGAAGGGCTGGACGACCCAGCTGGCCGCGTACGAGGGACGCACGGTCAACGCCGTCGAGGCGTTCGCGTCGGCGGTGCCCGGCGCCACGCTCACCGACGAGGACGGCCATTACGACGCCACCGTCGAGGAGCTGACACGGGGCATCGCCGAGCTGCGCGGCCGCACCGAGGCGCCGTACATCCTCCCGGACGCCGCCCACTCCGACGAGGCGGCCTCGCTCGGCGACTTCGCCGCCGGCCGCACCACGTTCCTGCGGCAGTGGCCGTACGCCTACCCGGCCCTCTCGCAGGCCTTCCCCGGTGACCGGCTCGGCGTCACCGCGCTGCCGGGCCGGGCCGTGCTCGGCGGCCAGAACCTCGCCGTGACCTCGGCGTCCCAGCGGTCCGGGAAGGCGGCCGACCTGATCAGGTTCCTCACCGGCGAGGAGAGCGAACGCTGCCTGCTGGACGCCGGGTTCGCGGCCACCCGCACCTCGGCCTACGTGGACGACGCCGTGACCTGCGCGGTGCCCGTCGCGATGCCCTCGGCGGCCCCCACGGGCGAAGGCGCCGACACCATGCCCCGCGACGCCGCGGGCCGCCCGGCCTACGCCCGCCACACCCTGCTCCCGGCCCTGCAACGGGCGGTCCACCGCCCCCGCACCCCGCTGTACGGCGCCTTCACGCAGACCTTCACCACCCAGCTCGGCGCACTGTTCACCGAGTACCCGCCGGGCGACGCGGAACTGGCGGCCCGCCTCGACGAGGCGCTGCGCGAGGCACTGCCGGACTGACGAGGTCCCCGGGACCCTCCTGGACTCTCCGGGACCTTCCGGGGATCGTGGTGTGCTCAGCGCGATCCGGGCTGTGCTGCCGGCGTGCTCTCCTCGGGCCGGACGGCCGACGCCAGCGATCCGCCGGCGTCCTCGGCCCGGCCGCCGCCGTCCTCCACCAGGCCGATCCCGCTCTCCGACGGGCGCTCCTCCGACTGCGTCGGGCCCGCGTTGGCGGCCAGGACCAGGGCGGCCACGGCCGCGACGGCGGCGACGGCGCCCCTGGCGTACCGTTCGACGGTGCGTGTGCGGTCGGGCACGGCGTCCTCTGGGGGAAGGTGTGGGAGGCTGTCGGGCACGGTTAAGCATGCTTAATTCGCGATTTAACCTAGGGCCGCCGGGCCGGAACGGCAAGAGGCACAGGGGGAGTTGGCAGTGGGGGACCGTGAAGACCGCGTGGCGATCGGACGCCGGGTGCAGCGGCTGCGGGCCGAACGCGGCATGACGCAGCGCCAGCTCGCCGAACCGGCGTACACGCCCGCCTACATCTCCACCCTCGAGGCGGGCCGCGTACGACCCTCCGACGAGGCGCTGCGGCACCTCGCCGAGCGGCTCGGCGTCGGCTACGAGGAGCTGGCCACCGGCCGTCCGGCACGGCTCGCCACCGACCTGCGGCTCCGGCTCACCGAGGCGCAGCGCACGCTGGCCACCGGCGGCGCCGAGCAGGCGGCCGGGCAGTACGGCGAACTGCTCGCGGAGGCCGAGGAGTACGAGCTGCCCGAGGTGCGGGCCGCGGCACTGCTCGGGCTCGGCGAGTGCGCGGTGGAGACCGGCGAACTGGTGACCGGACGGGGCTGCTTCGAGCGGGCCGAGGAGTGCCTGACCGACGCCGGCGCGCCGCTTCCGGCCCGCGTCCCGGCCCTGCGCGGACGGGCCCTCACCCACTACCTCGCCGGGGAACTCCGGTACGCGGTCTACCTCCTGGAGACCACCCTCGACGAGCTGAACCGCGGCGGTCTGCACGACCCCGACGCGCTGCTGCTGCTCTACGCGAGCGTCATCGGCCCGTACATGGACATGGGCGCGCACGCGCGGGCCGCCCAGGCCGCCGAGCTGGCCCTCGCGCTCGCGCCCCGGGCCGGCGATCCGGCACTGGTGGCCCGCATGCACCGCTCGGTCGCCCGCACACTCCTCGCGGAGGGCCGGCTCGCCGAGGCGGATGCCTCCCTGGCCAAGGCGGCCGAGCTGTACCGCACGCTGCAGCTGCGCACCGAGCTGGCCAACTGCCACTGGATGCGCGGCTACGTCTGCGCGCAGAACGGCGAACTCGCCCGCGCGGAGGAGGAGATGCGCCAGGCCCTGGAGATGCTGTCGGCCACCCGTGCCGCCCTCTACAGCAGTCAGGTCGCCGTGGAGCTGGCCGACGTGCTGCACCGGCGCGGCAAGTCCGACGAGGCGGCCGGACTGCTGCGCGGGGTGCTGCACGACCTGTCCTCCGAACGCGGGGCCGTGCACGCGGCGGGCGCGCACCGGCTGCTGGGCATCATCGCCGAGGACACCGGCGACACCGAGGCCGCCGAGGAGCACTACGTGCGCGCGCTGAGCCTGCTGGAGCGGGCGGGCGCGGCCGGTGACCTGGCCGACCTGTGCCGGCTGCTGGGCGATCTGCTGCGCCGCACCGGGCGGGTGGAGGCGGCCCTGGACGCCTATCGCACCGGCCTCGGGCACCGCACGGCCCCGGGCACCACCACGCTGGGCCCGGCGCCCGCGCAGCCTCCGCTGTAGCGGCCGGGCCTCGCCGTTTCCTCCGGCGGGCCACGGGTAGTCGGGGCTTCCGGCCGCGTGAGTGAAGGAGGCGGTGGGCGTGCGGCCCAGCGACGACCCCCGGTGGCCGCCGGGCGGGGAGCCGCCCGGCGGCGAGGCGCGCGGCAGCCCGTCCGGCGGGGTGCCGGAACGCCTCTGCGTGGTCGCGGTCAGGCTGCTGCCGGTGAGCGGCGCGAGCGCGTCGCTGCGCGGCGGCGACGGGCTCCCGGTCCGGCTGTGCGCCAGCGGAGACCGGGCCGCGTACCTCGCGGAGATCCAGGCCACCCTCGGCGACGGGCCGTGTGTGCGGGCCGCCGAGACGGGCGCCCCGGTGCTCGCCCGCGATCTGCGCTCCGGCGCCGACGCCGACCGCTGGCCCGTCTTCGCCCAGCAGGCGACGGCCGTCGGCGTGAACGCCGTCTACGCGCTGCCGCTGGGCAGCGAGGCGGTGTGCGTCGGCACGCTCGACCTCTACCGCGAGACCCCCGGGGGCCTCACCGGGCCCGAGCTGAACACGGCCCGCCTCCTGGCCGGGGTCATGACCACGGCCCTGACGGCGCTGCCGCGCGGGGAGGAGTACGCCTTCGACGGCGCGGAGGACACCTGGCTGAGCGGGCTGGCCGCCGGCCGCGACGAGGTCCACCAGGCCGTCGGCATGATCATGGCCCAGCTGGGCGTCGGCGCCGACGAGGCGCTGGCCCGGTTGCGCGGTGCCGCCTTCGCCCGGAGCCGTACCGTCCACGACGTCGCCCGCGACGTGGTCACCCACCGGCAGCGCTTCGACCGCGACGGCTGACGGGCCGGCACCGCAAGGTCACACCTGGGCCCGGCCCTGGCGCCGGATCTCGGCCAGCCGCGCGGCGCCGGTCTCCACGGCGGTCAGGGTGGCGTCCTCGTCCGGCTCGCCCAGGGCGCCGTTGGTCACGCCGATCGCGTCGTCGCCGACCCGGACGGCGGCGAGGTCCACGGTGAGGACGGCGGGCCCGGCGTCGGCCGTCGTACCGGCCACCGTGACCCGCAGCGCGTGCCGGGCGTCGCCCGCCTCGGGCAGCGTGACGCCGGTGACCCGCACGTCCCGGCCGGCCCCGTCGGCGGCCTCGGCGGTGAAGTGCCCGCACGTGTCCGGCAGCTTCGCCAGCCAGGCCAGCGTCCGGTCGAGTCCGGCGGCGCGGTCGGAGACGATCCGGTAGTGCAGCTGGGCCCCGCCGGCGTAGTCGTCCAGGGCGGCCGTCGCGCGGGGGTCCGGAGCGGTGTCGAACAGGTCCTCGGTGTAGAGGACGTCCAGCAGCCGCCGGCAGTCCGGGGCCCCGGTGGTCGCCTTGAGCAGGTCGTCCCGCCAGGTCGCGGCCCCCAGCGTCGGTCCCCAGGTCTCCCCCAGGTCGGCCTCGGTGATCAGCGCCGCGTTGGCCTGGGCCGGGGTGAGCGCGGGCGGCGCGGCGGCCGACGGCGGCGGGGCCGACGGCAGCGCGGCGGGGGATTGCGGGGTCGAGGTCCGGGGCCCGGACGAGCGGTGGGCGTCCGGGCCGTCGGTGGAGCAGGCGGCCAGGGCGGTGGAGCAGGCGGCCAGGGCGGCCGAGAGCAGGAGCACGCGGGTCAGTCCCCGGGCCCGCCTCCATCCGCCCGCCACCGACGGGCGCCCGTCACATGGGATCACGCCCCCACACCACCACCACCCGCCCCCGGCCACCAGCGCAGGGACCCCGTCCGAGTGACCCACGCCCACCCTCTCCGGCCGACGGCACGGACGGCGACGGTCCAGGATCGGGGGTGCGCGTGCCCGGCGGCGCCGAGGCCCGCGCGTGCCCGGCCCCCCGGCCGGCGCCTGACGCGGTCGGTGGCGTACGGCCGCGTCAGCCGCCCGCCCGCTCGAGGGAGAGCACCGCATCGACCGTGCCGGCCCGCCCTCGCCCGTCCCCGTCGGGCAGGTGCCGGGTGGCGTACGGCTTCGGCCGGGTACGTCGGCCGACGGCTCTGCCCCGGCCCCTCGAGGCCCGGCCGGAGCGCCGCTCGGCTCGCGCCGGGACATCGCGCGGGCCGCGCGGCCCAGACCGCCCGCACGCGTGTGCCCGCCCACGCGGCACGGGCACCCGATGCCGCACCGCGCGGACCACTGCCGCGCGGACCACTGCCGCGCGGACCCGCATCGCGCGGACTCGCATCGCGCGGACCCGTGCCGATCCCGGCCGGTCATGCCGCGTAGGGTCGCCGCACCGGCCCCCGCGCAGCACAAGGAGCCATGCCGTGCCGAGCCCTCAGTACCCGCACCCGCATCCGCACCCGCGCCGCTCCCACCGGCCCGTCCCCGTGATCGTCGACTGCGACACCGGCATCGACGACGCCCTGGCCCTGCTGCTGGCCGTCCGCCACCCGGGGCTCGAGCTGCGGGCTGTCACCTGCGTGGCCGGGAACACCGACGTGGACGGCGTGGTGCGCAACACCCTGACCGTGCTGGAGCAGGCCGGTGCCCCCGACATCCCCGTTCCCCGGGGCGCCGAGCGTCCGCTGATCGAGGCCGTACGCACCGCGCGGCACGTGCACGGCCACGACGGCATGGGCGACCTCGGGCTGCCCGCGCCCACCCGCACCCCGGCCGACGTGGACGCCGTGGCCCTGCTGCGCCGCGAGATCCTCGCCTCCCCGCACCCGGTCACCCTGATCCCCACCGCGCCCGCCACCAACATCGCCCTGCTGCTGCGCACCCACCCGGAGGTGACCCGCAACATCGAGCGGATCGTGTTCATGGGCGGCGCCGTGGCCACCGGCAACGCGACGCCGGTCGCCGAGTTCAACGTCTGGCACGACCCGGAGGCGGCCGCGATCCTGCTCACCGCCGGGGTGCCGATCACCATGTACGGGCTGGACGTCTTCCAGCGCGTGATCGTCCCCGGCCCCGACGTGCGCCGCCTGCGCGCGAGCACCGAGCCCGGCACCCGCCTCGCCGGTGAGCTGCTCGCCCACCGGGGCCCCGCCACCGACGAGGCCGACCCCGGCGGCGGTCTCGGCGACGCGGGCGCGGTCTGCGCGGTGATCGACCCGGAGGGCCTGACCACCCGCCGGCTGCCGGTCGAGGTGTCCCTCGCCCCCGGCCCGGCCCGCGGCCAGACCCTCGTCGACCGCCGCGTCCGCCCCGGCGAGTCCGAGATCCACGAGGGTACGCGCGAACAGCCGCTCGTGGACGTCGCGTTGGACGTCGACGTGGCCCGTTACGTGGACCTGTACCTGCGCGCGGTCGAACGCCAGCACACCGAGGAGGGCTAGGACAGGGCACGGTCACCGGCGCGTCCCGCCACCCGCGCGTTCACTTTTGGGGTGATGTGGACAGATCTGTTCGTGTCGCCCGCACGCATCGCGAAGGAGACCGCGTGACCGTACGCAGCACCACCAGCACGCCCGATCTGTCGTCCAAGGACCCCAACTGGTGGCGGCAGGCCGTCATCTACCAGGTCTACCCGCGCAGCTTCGCCGACGCCGACGGCGACGGGCTCGGCGACCTGCGCGGCATCACCCAGCGCCTGACCCACCTGGCCGCCCTCGGCGTCGACGCCCTGTGGCTCAGCCCGTTCTACCCGTCCGAACTGGCCGACGGCGGCTACGACGTCGACGACTACCGCGACGTCGACCCGCGCCTGGGCACCCTGGACGACTTCGACGCCCTGGCCGCCGAGGCCCACCGGCTCGGCCTGAAGGTGATCGTCGACCTGGTCCCCAACCACACCTCGCACCGCCACGCCTGGTTCCAGGAGGCCCTGCGCGCGGGCCCCGGCTCGGCCGCCCGCGACCGCTACGTCTTCCGGGACGGCCGCGGCGAGCACGGCGAGCTGCCGCCCACCGACTGGCAGTCCGTCTTCGGCGGCAGCGCCTGGCAGCGGGTCCCGGACGGCCAGTGGTACCTGCACCTCTTCGCCCCCCAGCAGCCCGACCTGAACTGGGAGAACGAGCAGGTCCGCGCCGACTTCCGCACCACGCTGAAGTTCTGGTGCGACCGCGGCGTCGACGGCTTCCGCGTCGACGTGGCCCACGCGCTGGTCAAGGACCTCTCCGAACCGCTGCGCGACCTCGGCGCCCCCGAGCTGAGCAGCGAGGCCGCGCTCGCCGAGTTCGCCCCGGGCACCCACCCCTTCTACGACCGCGACGACGTGCACGAGGTCTACCGCGACTGGCGCAAGATCCTCGACGCCTACAGCCCGCCGCGGATGGCGGTGGCCGAGGCCTGGGTCCCGGGCGCCCGGCGCGCGCTGTACGCCCGCCCGGACGAACTGGGCCAGGCCTTCAACTTCGAGTACCTCCAGGGCCGCTGGGACGCGGCGGAGCTGCGCGAGATCATCGCCGGTTCGCTGGCCGACGCGCACGCCGCCGGTGCCTCCGCGACCTGGGTGCTGTCCAACCACGACGTCGTCCGGCACGCCTCCCGGCTGGTCCTGCCGCCCGGCACCGACACGGACGCCTGGCTGCTGTCCGGCGGCCACGCCCCGGCGGTCGACGAGCGGGCGGGCCTGCGCCGGGCCCGCGCGGCGACGCTGCTGATGCTGGCACTGCCCGGATCGGCGTACGTCTACCAGGGCGAGGAGCTCGGCCTGCCCGAGGTGGCCGACCTGCCCACCGAGGTCCTCCAGGACCCGATCTGGGAGCAGACCGGGCACGTCCGCAAGGGCCGCGACGGCTGCCGGGTGCCGCTGCCGTGGACGACGGGCGGACCGTCGTACGGCTTCGGCGCCGGCGAGGCCTGGCTGCCGCAGCCGGCGCGCTTCGCGGAGTACTCCGTGCAGGCCCAGGACGGAGTGGCGGGCTCGACCCTGGAGCTGTACCGCACGGCCCTGCGGCTGCGCCGCAAGCTGCTCGACGGCGAGTCGCTGACCTGGGCGCAGGACGTGCCGCCCGGCGTGCTCCAGTTCGACCGCCCGGACGGCTGGCGCTGCATCACCAACCTCTCCCCCGCGCCGGTCGACCTGCCGGCGGGCGAGGTGGTGCTGACCAGCGTGCCGCTGGAGGACGGCCGGCTGGGACCGGACACGACGGCCTGGCTGGTGCGGTAGCGGCGGCGCGCGCTCGGCGCGGCCCGCTCCGTGCGGGCCGCGCGGGCGCTCAGTAGCGCACGGCGTGGGCCACCGCCGCGCGCACGTCCCCGGACAGGTCGTGGCTGCTGCGGGCGGTGGCCCGGCCGGACTCGCCGGCGGGCACGTCGTCGACGGTGACGACGACCGTGTCCAGCAGGGTGCCGCCGGGGTTCGTGAGGTTCAGCTGCACCGCGAAGGACTTCGTCGAGTCCGCGGTGTTGCGGACGGTGATCTCGACGGTGGTGCGCCCGTCGGCGTCCGTCCTCGGCGCCGCCGCCTCGACGTCGCCCGTGACGTCGGCGCCCGAGGTGATGTCCTCGAGCCACCGTTCGGCCTCCGCCGTCGCCGAGGCCAGGGCGTCGGAGCCCTGGGAGGCGAGCGAGGACGCGGCCGACGCGGCCCGGCTGACCGCCGAGCTCGCGGGGTCGGTGGGCGTGGCGCCGCCGTCGTCGCCGTCGTCGGAACAGCCGGCCAGCACGGCGGCCGCCAGGACCACCGGCACCGTGACCGCCGCCGCCCGCCGTGCCCGGTGACCGGCCATGTCGCCTCCAGGGACCTCGTCGCACCCGCTCCCGCGAGGACCCGCGGGGCCCCTCCAGTCAAGGCGTACCGGCCCGGCACCGCACACCGGTGCGCCTCCGAACGAGGCGCTGCGGGTGGTGCGGCCGGCGGGCCGGTGTGCGGATCAGGTCAGATGCGCCCCGGGCTGCCGCTGCCGAAGGATCCACTGGACCCCGGCAGCCAGCGGCGCCGGCTCTGGTCGGCGCCTCGTCGGCTGCCCGCGTGATGGAGCTGGTACGGCATCAGCCGTGGGCTCCCGTCGGTGCTCAGCGGGATCTCGTCCGGCTCCCGGACCTCCCGTTCCTCGTGGACGGGACCGGTGGGCGGGAGATGGGGTTGTTCCTCGGCCCGTGGGCGGGGCGATTCCTGCTCCATGGCCCTCATGCCCCACCGGACGGCCAGGATCAGCACGCCTGCGACCACCAGACCGCCGATGAAGGCCGCGGTCAGGTTGAGCGCGTCCGAAGCAGCCAGCAGTTCATACGTTGCCGTACTCATGTTCTGATTATGTACCCCGAATGGGGATAAAGCGCCTGCTATGTCCGATTCACGGCGCCCGCAGCGCGTCCACCGCGATCCGGGCCGCCGTGCCGATCACCGCGTCGGCCGCCGGGAGGGTGGCGGCGGTGTGGGCGGTGCGGGTGAAGACGGCCACGGCGTAGCGGCCGCCGTCGGGGTACTCGACGACACCGACCTCGTTGCGCAGGGTCGGCAGGGTGCCGGTCTTGCCGGCCACGTGGACGTCGTCGAAGGGGAAGCCCGAGGCCAGGCGGTGCGGCCAGACCTGGAGGCCCAGGATGCGGCGCATGGCGGCGCCGTACTCGGGCGGGCAGGCCTCGTCCCGCCAGACGACGGCGAGCAGACGGGTCATGTCGCGGGGGGTGCTGTGGTTCGCGCGGGCGGGGTCCAGGGACCGCAGCCGGCCGATGACGTGCGGGTCGGTCAGCGCCCGGGCGCCGTCCGGCCCCGCGTCCTCCCGCATCGCGGCCAGCATCTCGCCGAAGGACGACACGGCCCGCGTGCGGGTGAGGCCGAGCCGGGCCGCGGTGCGGTTGACGGCGTCCAGCCCCACCCGGCGGAGGAGCAGGTCGGCGGCGGTGTTGTCGCTGACGGACATCATCAGGAAGGCGGCGTCGCGCAGGGACAGTCCGACGGGGTCGAGCATCGCGGCGATGCCCGTGGGGCCCGGGGTGCGGCCGGCCGGCGGGCACTCGACCCGCTCGGTCAGGTCCAGCAGCCCGGCCGCCGCCTGCTCGTGCAGGGTGACGAGGACGCACAGCTTGTGGACGCTGGCCGTGCACACGGGCTGGTCGGCGCCCGCGTCGACCTGTGCCCCGGAGTCGATGTCGAGGGCGTGCAGCCAGCCGGTGACCCCGGCGTCGGCGAAGGCCGCGCGCAGACGGCCGGTGACGGTGTCGCTCATGGTCAGTGCTCCGGTGCCGGGCGAGGGGGTGTCGGGGTGCGGGTGCCGCCGGCGACGGCGGGCGGCTCCGAGCGCCGGGGCCGTGCTTCGGCTCGGTGCGGGTGCCCGGGGCCGGCGGACGGGGCGTATGCGGCGGCGCCGGTGCGGGGCCGTGCCTCGGTCGCGGTTGCGGCGGCGTCGAGGGCCGCGTACCCGAGTCCGGTGCCGGCCGGTGCGGGTGCTGCCGGTGCGGATGCTCCGGCGCCAGAGTGCGGTCGGCCGTCGGCGCCGGTGGGCCGATGTCCCGTGACGGTGCCGCTCACAGCCAGAACTCCGACGCCGGGCGCAGGTGCAGGGGCCGGGACGGGGCGTCGGTGCGGGCGTCGGCCGTCGTGCGGAGCGCGTGCGTGGCCGCGTCCGCGAAGGCGCCGACGGCCGCGTCACCGCGCCCCTTGGGCCACGCGACGGAGTGCCGCCAGGCCAGCGGGGCCCCGGCGAGCGGGCGCCAGACCAGGTCCGGGTCCCGGCCGTCGGGGCCGGCGAGCAGCGGGGTGTCCCGGGGACCCAGGGCCACCGCCCCGGAGGACAGCACCAGGCCCCGCACGAAGCTGACGCCCTGCCCGTGCCGTACGGCGGCGGGGGTGTAGCCGCCCCGCGCGCAGGCCGTGAGCAGGTCGTCGTAGACCGCGGGCGCGCTGTCGCGCGGGAAGAGCACCAGGTCGTACCCGGTGAGCGCGGCGAGCGGCACCTCGCCGAGCCCGGCCTGGGCCGCGCCGCGCGGCAGCAGCACGCCCAGGTCGCGGCGGAGCAGCGGCCCCAGTTCGAGGCCGGTGACGTCGCACGGGTGGTGGACGATGCCGACGTCCAGCTCGTGCGCGGCGAACGCCGCGAGCTGCTGCGCGGTGGACAGTTCGCGCAGTTCCAGCTCGAGGCCGGAGCGGCGGCGCCGGAAGTCGGCCATCAGCGCGGCGACGGTCTCCCCGGAGACGTCCGGGGACAGCGCGGCGCGCAGCAGCCCGGTCTCGCCGTCGCGGATGCGGCGCGCGGTGGCCAGGAGGGACTCGGAGCGGGCGAGGAGTTCCCGGGCCTCGGCGAGCAGCAGCGTGCCCGCCTCGGTGATCGTCACGTGTCGGCTGCTGCGTTCGAAGAGCCGGACGCCGAGCTCGCGCTCCAGCCGCTGGATGCGCTGCGACAGCGGTGGCTGCGCCATGCCCAGCCGGGCCGCGGCACGCCCGAAGTGTGACTCTTCTGCAACAGCCACGAAGCACTCCAGGTGCCGCACCAGGTCCACGACCAGTAATCATATCGGGCATTGATCGATCCGACATCCATATGGATCTTGGACACGGGTCCGACGGGCTTGCTCTCCTCGGGGCATGCGCTCCCTCCGCGACCTCGTCCCGTTCCCCCGCCGCCGGTGGCCCGGCACGCTCGCCCTCGCCCTCACGCTCCCCCTGTCGGCCTGTGCCGCCGCCACCGAAACCGACCGCCCCGCCGCGACGTCGGCGGCGAGCAGCGCGACCGCACCCGGCGGCCCGGCGACCGGAGCGCCCGGCACCCGCGGACGACTGCGCGTGGACGGCCGTACCCGCGGCTACCTCCTGCACCGTCCCGCAGGGGAAGGCGACGGCCCCCGGCCTCTGGTCGTCGCCTTCCACGGCCGGGGCTCGGACGCCGCGGGGCTGCGCGAGCAGGCCCGGCTGGAGGAGGCCGCCGGGGCACGCGGCATGCTCGTCGCCTACCCGGAAGGACTCGGTCAGGGCTGGGGCGCGGGAACCCGCAGCACCCGGCAGCGCCCGGACCCGGACCTCGACGTGCGGTTCACGGAGGCCCTGGTCAGGCATCTGGTGCGCACCGAGCGGGCCGACCCCGGGCGGGTCTACGTCGCCGGTTTCTCCAACGGCGGCTCGATGGCGCTGCGCGTCGCGGCCCAGCGCCCCGGCCTGGTGGCGGGCGCGGCCTCGGTCTCCGGCCAGCTGCCCTCGGGCGCAGCCGCGGTCGAACCCGCCGGCCCGGTGCCCGTCATGGTCGTCTACGGCGCCGACGACCCCGTACGCCCCCTCGCCGGCTGGCCCTCCCCGCCACCGGACCCCGAGGAGCCCATCGTGCCGACCCGGTCGGCCCGGGACAGCGCGGCGGCCTTCGCCGCCGCCGGGCACGCCGGACGCCCGGTCACCGCACGCGCACGCGGCTACGACCGCACCGTCTGGCACCTGGCCGCCGATCCCGCGGACACCGTCCAGCTCCTCGTCGTCCACGACGCCGGCCACACCTGGCCGGGCTCGTCCGTCACCCCGCCCCGCGGCTTCGGCCCCACCAGCCGGGCCCTGGACGCCACCGACACGATCCTCGACTTCTTCGCCGCCGCCCGACCCGCGCCGCGGTCCCGTCCCACAGAACAGGAACCCTGATGCCGGAGACTCCCTTCCTCACCCCTCCCGGCCGCCGTCGGCCGCGGGGCGGCGTGCGGGCCGTCACCGCCGTGGCGGTGGTGCTCGCGATCGCCGCGGGCGGCTCGTACGCCGCCGGTCTCGGCCCCTTCGCCCGCGGCGACGACGGTCCCGATCCCGCCGCGATGAAGCAGGCGCGCGCCTTCCTCGCCGACTGGGCCGCCGGGCGCCTGCCGAGCGCGGCCGGCCGCACCACCAGACCCGGCAAGGCCCAGGAGGTGCTGCAGAGCTTCACCGCCGGCCTCGACATCGACAAACCCGCGCTGACGGCGGCGCCGGAGGCCAGGAAGGCCGACGACGGCACCCTGACCGTCCCCTTCACCGCCAGGATGCCGATCACCGGCCTGGGCACCTGGACGTACGAGTCGGGGCTGCCGCTGCGCGAGCAGGAGGACGGCGGCTGGAAGGTGGACTGGCGGCTGTCCGTGGTCCACCCCCGGCTGAGCGGCACGGAGAAGTTCCGGCTGGAGCGCGAGGAGACGGCCCCGCCCGAGGTCACCGACCGCTCCGGTACCCCCCTCAAGGGCGCCGACCACCCGTCCCTGGCCCCGCTGCTGGGCCCCATCGCCGGGTCGTCCGGCGGCGGCCCGCGCGGCGCGGTCGAGCTGATCGACCGGGCCACCGGCGAGGTCGTGCGCACCGAGGCCAGGTTCGGCGAGGAACCCGACCCGGCGACCGCGGGACGGCCCGTGCGCACCACCCTGGACGCGGGCTGGCAGTCCGCCGCCGAACGGGCCCTCGCCGAGGCCGACGGCAAGAACGCCGCCCTCGTCGCCCTGCGCATCGACGACGGCGAGATCCTGGCCCTCGCCAATTCCCCGGCCGACGGCTTCAACCGCGCCGCCTCCGGCACCTACGCGCCCGGCTCCACCTGGAAGATCGTGACCAGCAGCGCCCTGCTGCTCAAAGGTGCCGTGAAACCGGACGATGTCGTGGACTGCCCCAAGTACCTGACGGTGGGCAAGGAGTTCCACAACGTGGAGACCTCCGAGCACCCGGGCGCCACCTTCCGCAAGGACTTCACGGAGTCCTGCAACACCGCCTTCATCAGCCTGCGCGGCAAGCTCGACGACGGGGAGCTGGGGAAGGTGGCGCGCACCTACTTCGGGGTGGGCCAGGAGTGGCACGTCGGCATCCCGACGTACGACGGCTCCGTGCCGGTGCCGAAGGACGAGACGGAGAAGGCCGCGTCGATGATCGGCCAGGGGCGGGTCCAGGCCAACCCGCTGATCATGGCGTCGGTGACGGCGACCGCGGTCTCCGGCGTGTTCCACCAGCCGTCCCTGACCCCCGGGGACCAGGACGGGACCCGTACCGAGCCGCTCCCCGACGAGGTCGTCTCCCAGCTGCGCGGCATGCTGCGCGCCACCGTCACCGAGGGCACCGCGCACGTCCTGGCCGACCTGCCCGGCGAGGTCGGGGCGAAGACCGGCACCGCCGAGGTCTCCGACGACCAGGACAACAACGGCTGGCTCGTCGTCCACCGCGGCGGCGTCGCCGTCGCGGTCGTCGTCGAGGAGGGCGTCACCGGCGGCGGCTCGGCGGGGCCGATCGTGCACAGCCTGCTGTCGGCCGTACCGGAGGACCCGTCCTGAGGCGCACCCGTCACGCCCGGGCGCCGCCCTGGGACGACCCGGGGCCGGCGTCCTCGCGGCGCACGGCCTCGCCGGGGATCATCCGCGGGGCCCCCGGCGCGTCCTCGTCCCGCGCCGCGCGGGCCTCCGCCTTGAGGATGCGCGCCGACTTGCCCGCCGAGCGGGCCAGATCCGGGAGCCGCTTGACGGCGAGGACGGCTATGACGACGACGAGAATGATCGCGAGCTCGCTCAGTCCGAACACGGCGCTCCCCGGATGGCATGCGGTCCGGGCCCGCGACCCGGGCCCGGTCGGAATCTACGGCAGACACGTCAGGCATTGCATCTACAGATGTGTAGAAGCTATCAGCCGGCGGCCCGCCGTGCCCCCGCCGCTCACACCTCCGTCACTCCTCCTCGCCCCCGTCGTCCTCGTCGCCCTCGAAGAAGTCCCCGATCTCGTCGACGGCCTCGGCCGCCACCATCCCGCCCGCGACGCCCACCGCGAGCCCGGCCGCGCCCGCCGCGACGGCGGTGCCCGTGCCGGG
This sequence comes from Streptomyces sp. NPDC032940, assembly GCF_040636935.1. NCBI lineage: Bacteria > Bacillati > Actinomycetota > Actinomycetes > Kitasatosporales > Streptomycetaceae > Streptomyces > Streptomyces sp. NPDC032940. Next base: position 126,750 of record NZ_JBEZVJ010000016.1, read on the forward strand.
ACCCGAGTGGTGCCCCGGCTCGTGCCCGTGGCCGCCCGCGTGCCCGTACACGGCGTGGGAGCCGTAGGACGCCCGGTGCTCGACGAGTTCACGGATCCAGCCGTCGACCAGGCTGCCCCAGTCCTGGCCCGCGACCCCCTCGTGCGGGACGGTGAAACGGCTCAGGGCGTCGTGGCCGCCCCCGAACGGCCCCCCGCGCTTGTCCGCCTCCAGGACCACCTCCAGCCCGCCGGGGGCGGCCAGGAAGGTCAGCTCGATCTCGTCCGCCTGACCGGCGTACCGCGGCGCCGGGGTGAGCTCGATCTCCTGGTAGAAGGGCAGCTGCTGCCCGGTGCCGCCGATGCGGCCGTACTCCAGGTCGGCCGAGCGGAAGCCGAAGCCGAGCTGCCCCAGCGCCTCCAGGACGGCCTCCTGCGCGGGCAGGGGCGCCACGGTCAGCGGGTCCAGGTCACCCTTGTCCCGGGCGCCGGCGACCGCCAGCTCCGTGCGCACGCCGAGGACGACGCCCAGCGGCTGCCCGTGCAGCTCGGTGACCGGGGTCTCCCAGGGCAGCGTCACCGTGAAGGGCACGCTGTGCCGCTCCTGCGCCTCCAGCCGGAAGCCGCCGCCGACGGTGAACCGGCCGAAGGCGACGACGCCCTCGCTCTCCCCGTCCGCGTGCTCGGCCTCGACCCGGGCCACCAGCTCCAGCGCGAGCCGCTCGACGTCGAAGCCGGTGGTGCCGCCGACGAGGTCGACCCGGCCCGACAGCGCACCGCCCGGCCGGGCGGCTCCCGGGTCCAGGACCGTGTCCACCGTGGGCCCGCCCACGCCGAAGGAACCGAGCAACCGCTTGAACACCATCGAGGCGTCCACTCCTTCACGTTCGTGCGGGGAGACTTCGGTGCGGGAACACGTGCGGGACACGTGCGGGAACAACCGGAACCGTCCCGCCGTTCTCTACAGGCGAGTAGAAGCATAGGGGTCCAGGGACTCCCGATCTCTTTGCTCGTCCTTTACCATGTGAAGGCATCCCCGGGTGGCCCGCAGCGGCCCCCACCGACCCCGTTAAGGAGTCCCGTTCCGTAATGGAGCCCCCTAGTACCGGCCGTGCCACGGACGGCCCGCATCTCGCCCTGTCTGCGCGTGAGGGAAGCGGGGTGGCACGGTGACCGAGGTCCTGCTGCTCCTGCTGGCCCTCCTTCTCACCCTGGCCTGCGCGCTCTTCGTCGCGGCCGAGTTCTCGCTCACCACCGTCGAGCGCGGTGACCTGGAGCGTGCCGCCGAGTCCGGCGAGCGCGGCGCCGACGGCGCCCTGAAGGCCGTACGGTCCCTGACCCTCCAGCTGTCCGGCGCCCAGCTCGGCATCACCGTGACCTCGCTGGTCATCGGCATGCTGGCCGAGCCGTCGCTCGCGGTGCTGCTGCGCGGCCCGCTGACGGCCATGGGCCTGGGCGGCGCCGCCTCCACGGTGGCGACCGTGCTCGGCGTGGCCGTCTCCACCGTCGTCCTGATGGTCGTCGGCGAGCTGGTCCCCAAGAACTGGGCGATCTCCAGTCCGCTGGTCGTCGCCAAGGCCGTCGCGGGTCCGCAGCGCGGCTTCACCGCCGCCTTCGGCCCCTTCATCCGCCACCTGAACGACACGGCGAACCGCTTCGTCCGCCGCTTCGGCCTGGAGCCCGCCGAGGAGCTGGCCTCCGCCCGCAGTCCCGAGGAACTGGTCGCCCTCGCCCGGCACTCGGCCGCCGAGGGCGCCCTGGAGGCGGACTCCGCCGAGCTGTTCGTGCGCACCCTGCACCTGAGCGAGCTGACCGCGGAGAACGTCATGACCCCGCGCGTGGACGTCAAGGCCCTGGAGGCCCACGCCACCGCCGCCGACGCCGCGAACCTCTCGCACGCCACCGGCCTTTCCCGCTTCCCGGTCTACCGGCACAGCCTGGACGAGGTCGTCGGCACCGTCCACATCCGCGACGTGCTGGCCCTGGAACCCGGCCGGCGCGCGGCCACCCCGGTCACCGAGCTGGCCACCGCGCCGCTCCTGGTGCCGGACAGCCTGCCCGCCGACCGCCTCCTGGAGCGCATGCGCCGCACCCGCACCATGGCCGTCGTCATCGACGAGTACGGCGGCACGGCGGGCGTGGCGACCGTCGAGGACATCGTGGAGGAGGTCGTCGGCGAGGTGCGCGACGAGCACGACCCCGTCGAGACCCCCGACCTGCTGCCCGCCCCCGCCGGCCCGGACGGCCGCGCGGCCTGGGAGGCCGACGGCTCGCTGCGCCTGGACCATCTGGAACGCATCGGCCTGACCGCCCCGGACGGTCCCTACGAGACCCTGGCCGGACTGGTCGCCACGCACCTGGCGCGCATCCCCGCCGTGGGCGACGTCATCGACCTGGACGGCTGGCGCCTGGACGTCCTCGACGTCGACCACCACCGCGCCGACCGCCTGCGCGTGACCGCCCCCGCGCCGCTGCCGTCCGCCGAGCGGGAGCCGGAGGTGGCCCGATGACCGCCGTGCAGCTCCTCATCGGAGCCCTGACGCTGCTGACCAACGCCTTCTTCGTGGGCGGCGAGTTCGCCCTGATCTCCGTACGCCGCAGCCAGATCGAGCCGCACGCGAAGGAGGGCGACAAGCGGGCCCGGATGACCCTGTGGGGCCTGGAACACCTGTCGGCCATGATGGCGACGGCCCAGCTGGGCATCACCGTCTCCTCGCTGGTGCTGGGCGCGGTCGCCGAGCCGGCCATCGCGCACCTGATGGAGCCGGTCTTCGAGGCCGTCCACATGCCGCACGCCCTGGTCCACCCCGTGGCCTTCGCCATCGCCCTGGCCCTCGCGACCTATCTGCACATGCTGATCGGCGAGATGATCCCGAAGAACATCGCGCTGGCCGCCCCGGCGACCACCGCGCTGATCCTCGGCCCGCCGCTGGTCGCGCTGACCCGGGCCCTGAAGCCGGTCGTCTTCGGCATCAACGCCTTCGCCAACACGCTGCTCAGGTTGTTGCGGGTCGAGCCCAAGGACGAGGTCGAGGCCGTCTTCACCGACGACCAGCTGGCCCGCATGGTCGTCGACGCCAGCGAGGCCGGACTGCTGACCCCGGCCGACGGCGAGCGCCTGCGCGACGCGCTGGAACTGGGCACGCGCCCGGTCGGCGAGATCCTGGTCCCGGTCCCGAAGATGCGCACGGTCCCGCACACGGTCACCCCGGCCGCGCTGGAACGCCTGGCCGCCGAGGCGGGCTACTCCCGCTTCCCGGTCACCGGCCCCGGCGGCACCGTGCTCGGCTACCTGCACATCAAGGACACCCTGGGCGTCACCGACCGCGACCGCCCCTTCCCGCGGAGCGCCCTGCACCGGGTCACCCGGGTCCGCATCGACACGCCCCTCGACGACACCCTCACCGCCCTGCGCACCGAGGACAGCCATCTGGCCGCGGTCACCGGGGAGACGGGCACCGTCCTGGGCTTCGTGACGATGGAGGACGTCCTGACGGAACTCGTGGGGCCTGCGCCGCTGGCGTCCTGACCCGACGCCCCGGCCCGGCGCCTGGCCCGACGCCCCGGCCCGGCGCGCCGGCCGGGCGCCCTGATCCCGCCCGCCGCGCCGGTCGGATATGTGTTCGCCGCGACAGGTATCCGACCGGCGCGACTAGAGTTCAGGTGTGGGGGAACGGGATTCCCCACGGCGGGCCGTGTCCACTGCGGTCCGCGGGAAGGTATGCATGCCCTCGGAGAGCAGGCTGGACGCCGAAGGCCGGACGCAGGCCGCCGACAGGCTCGACGACGATCATTACCCGGCGTACACCATGGGCAGGGCGGCCGCGCTGATCGGTGCCACACCCGGATTTCTCCGTGCGCTCGGTGAGGCGGACCTGATCAGCCCCATGCGGTCGGAAGGCGGACACCGCCGGTACTCGCGGCAGCAGCTGCGCCGCGCCGCCCGGGCCCGTGAGCTGGTCGACCAGGGCACGCCGATCGAGGCTGCCTGCCGCATCGTCCGGCTCGAGGACGACCTGGACGAGGCGCTGCGGATCAACGAGGAGCTGCGCCGCGCGGCCGAGCGGCCCGGGAGCGGCGGCCGCGGCGGCGGGCGAAAATCTGACACCGGGGAAACAGATATTCGCGGGTAAGCGAGAAGATTTCCGCATTCCCCTTTCCGCAGTGATTTTCGACTGGATTTCTTGCCCGCCCGGGCCGGATATTCCGTGCTAGTGTCGATGTCAGTTGCAGTTGTGGTTGCCCTTTGCGTTACCGGTTTTTCCGGGCAGGTGATCATCGCAGCGATGGGAAGGCCCGCACGGTGTGGGTCTCCAGCACTGCCAAGGAGAAAAACATGGCTTCCGGTACCGTGAAGTGGTTCAACGCCGAAAAGGGCTTCGGTTTCATCGCGCAGGACGGCGGCGGCGCCGACGTCTTCGCCCACTACTCGAACATCGCCACCCAGGGCTTCCGTGAGCTCCAGGAGGGCCAGCGGGTGAACTTCGACGTCACGCAGGGCCAGAAGGGCCCGCAGGCGGAGAACATCGTTCCCGCGTAACACGCGCGAACCGCACATGAGGGCCCGCACCGTGAGGTGCGGGCCCTCATGCGTGTCCGGGCACCGGTGACTTTGCCCTTTCTTTACAACCCGCTCCGGCGCCGCCTCGTCTCTCCGCTCGATCCGCACCACGCGACCCCGCGTCCCCGCCCGCCGACCACGGGCGGGCGGGCGGACCGACGAGAGAGAGCGACCCGATGCGCCGGACCATCCTCAGTGCCCTGGCACTCGCGTGCACCGCCGTACTGGCGAGCACCGCCCCCGCGTTCGCCGACGACCCGACCGCGGCCCCCAGCAGCCCGCCGGCCACCGCCACCCCGAGCACCGGCACCGAGCCCACCCGGGCGCCGTCGCCGGTGCCGTCCGTCAGCTCCCCCGCCCCGTCCGTCAGCTCCCCGGCCCCGTCCGCCGAGCCGACCAGCCCGCCGGCCGACGGCGGCCAGGTCTCCGCCGTGCCCGAGGGCGCGCCCGACACCGGCGCGACGACCCCGCAGTCCGCCGGGAACTCCGGCACGCTCGTCGGCGCGGGCGCCGGCACGCTGCTCGCCGCGGGCGGCGCGGTCGCCTTCGTCGTACGCCGCCGCCGGGCGACCGGGGCGTGACCGCGTTCTCCGGGCGCGCCCTGGCCGGCCTCGCCCTTGTCGCGCTGCTGGTGGGCTGCGGCGGCGGGCACGGGACCGAGGACACCGCGACCGCACCGTCCGCCCGCACGGCGCCGTCCGCGCAGACCCAGGACGGCCCGGTCCGGCCCCTCACCCGGTCGGTCCCGGTCGGCCTGCGCATCCCGGCCATCGGGGTCGACACCCCGGTGATGAGGCTGGGACTGGAACCCGACGGCACGGTGCAGGTGCCCCCCGTCACGGCCCACGACCGTGCGGGCTGGTACCGCCACTCGCCCACGCCGGGCCAGGTGGGGCCGTCGGTCGTGCTCGGCCACGTCACGGTCGGCAGCCACGGGGACGGCGTCTTCCGCCACCTCGCGCGGCTGCACCGCGGCGACCGGATCGAGGCGCGCCTGGAGAACGGCACGGTCGCGGTCTTCACCGTCACGTCCCTGCGCACGGTGGCGAAGGCCGCGTTCCCGACCCGGGACGTCTACGGGGACGTGGACCGCCCGGAGCTGCGGCTCATCACGTGCGGCGGCCCGCACGACGGCACGGGCTACCGGGACAACGTCATCGTCTTCGCCGAGTTGACCGCCACGACCACGGGGGCCGCGGGCGTCCCGACGGCTTCCGCACCGTCGTGAACCCGGGAACGAGGACCCCCGCAGCCGCGTCTTCCCCCTGCCCCCACCCCGACCATGGAGAGCGTTGAAACGGTCCCGTGACAGGGCGGCGTCCGAGCTGTTCGCCGCCCTCTACCCCCGCCTGGCCGGCTGGTGCCGCCGGCTCGTCGACGACGACGAGACCGCCCACGAGATCGCCTCGGAGGCCTTCACCCGGCTGTGGGCCCGCTGGACGTCCGTCGACGAGCCCCGCGGCTTCCTCTACGTGACCGCGGCCAACCTCGTCCGGGACCACTGGCGCAAGCTGGAGCGCGAGCGCCGCGCCGTGCGCCGGGTCACCGCGGAGGTCGCCGTGCGCCCGCATCCCCAGCAGGCCGACCCCTCGGTGCGGCTGCTCGTGCAGTCCCTGCCGGAGCGACTGCGCGTACCGATCCTGCTCCACTACTACGCTGACATGCCGATCCGAGAGGTGTCCGCGCTGACCGGGCGCAAGGAAGGAACCGTCAAGGCCGACCTCCACGCGGCCCGCGAACTGCTCCGCGTCCATCTGAGGAGAAGCCTTGACCACACGCTTTGAGGACGATCCGGACGGCCCGGAGTACGCCCACGACGACCCGCACGACCCGTTGCTGGTCGTGCTGCGCCCGGGACCGGACTTCCTGGGCCCGCCGCCGGGCCGCTACGAGGCGATCCGCCGGGCGGCGTCCCGGCGGAGGCTGCTGCGCACGGCCGCCGGGGCCGCCGTCGCGGCCTGCGCCGCCGCTGCCGCCCTGCTGGTGCTGCCGGGTCAGTGGGTGAACCCCGGCCCACCGGCCCGCCCGGCCGCACCGCCGGCTCCGCCCCCGGCCGAACCGACGCCGACCCCGTCGCCGTCGTTGCCGTCCGAGCCCACGCGGTCCGCGCCCACGCCGACGGCCTCACCGTCCGCGAGTCCGGGCCAGGAGCCGAGCTGGGGGGCGACCGGTACGTCCGCCCCCACGGTGCCCTCCGCCGCCACGAGCACGCCCCCGGACGACGGGCCGACGGCACCGGCGACATCGGCCCCGCCCGGAGACGGTCCCGCCGGGACAATCGGACGATGATCTATCACGTCGTACCGTTCGCCGACTGGGAGGCCGAGCCGGACCGGCCGTACGCGCCCGCGTCGCTCGCCGAGGACGGATTCGTGCACTGCTCCCCGGACGAGGGGACGACCCTCGCCGTCGCCGACGCCTTCTACCGCACCGCTCCCCGGCCCCTGCTCGCCCTGGTCGTCGACGAGAAGCGGCTCACCGCGCCGTGCGTGTGGGAGGCGGCGGACCCCGTTCCGCCGCCCGGGGTGGCCGAAGGCACCCTGTTCCCGCACGTGTTCGGCCCCGTCGACCGGGACGCCGTCGTGCGGATCCTGGAGGTCCGGTGGGACGACGAGGGCCGGGCGGCCGGTCTGGCCGCCGCCGGCTGACGCCGGGGCCCTCGCCGTCCCGCGTTCCCGGGGCCCTCAGTCCTCCAGCGGCGCGGTGCCTCCGAGCAGCTCCGAGGCGGTCTGCACCGGCGAGACGGCGGGCGACGGCGCGGGAACGGCCGCGGGGTCGGGATGGCAGGTGAAGCCGAGGCGGGCCATGGCCCGGGTGACTTCGCCGCCGGTGAAGTCGCGGCGGTCCTGGCGGGTGATGACCGCGCCCACCTGCTTGACGGGGTAGCGGCGGCGGCCGATGGTCACGGACTCACCCGTGATGGGCTCGGGAGTGATGCCCTTCATCGAGCTGAGCACTCCGTCCTTGGTCAGGTCGAACGGGTACCGGGCGATGACGCAGCGCATGGTGCCTCACAGGGGGAAGGGGACGGGATCGGGGAGCTTCGGATGACCGGCTGAGGGGAACGGCGTGGGAACCGTGTCGCCGGGGCCCGTAGGCGGGCCCCGGCGTGGTGTCGGCGTGCTGCCGGAACGGTGCCTGACTAGGCCGCCGAGTCCCCGGTGGACTGCCGCCGCGGCCTGCGCCGGGGCGTCTCACCGGCGGACCGCCCCTGGGCGGAGCCGCCCTGCGCGGACCGGCCGCCCTGAGCGGAACGGCCCTGGCCCGTGCGCCCCTGGCCGGTGCCGCCGCCCTGCGCGCCGCGGCCCGCTCCGCTCCCGCGGCCACGGCGGCCACGGGACGAGGAGCCCCCGGACGCGGCGCGCCGGGGGCGCTCCACGACCGGCGCGGTGATGACGACGGGCACACCGGAGGGTGCCTGCGCGCCGGTGATGCGGGTCAGCTCCGCCTCACCCGAACGGACCGGGGTGATCTGCGGGGTGATGCCGGCCGCGGCCATCAGCCGGCTGATGTCACGCCGCTGGTCGGGGGTGACCAGCGTGACGACGCTGCCGGACTCGCCCGCGCGGGCCGTACGGCCGCCGCGGTGCAGGTAGTCCTTGTGGTCGGTGGGCGGGTCCACGTTGACGACCAGGTCGAGGTTGTCGACGTGGATGCCGCGGGCCGCGACGTTGGTCGCCACCAGCGCGGTGACGTGTCCGTCCTTGAACTGGGCGAGGGTGCGCGTGCGCTGCGGCTGGGACTTGCCGCCGTGCAGACCGGCGGCGCGGACGCCGTTGTTCAGCAGGTGCTTCACCAGCCGGTCCACGGCGTGCTTGGTGTCCAGGAACATGATGACCCGGCCGTCCCGCGCCGCGATCTCGGTGGTGGTGCGGTGCTTGTCCGTGTCGTGCACGTGCAGCACGTGGTGCTCCATCGTGGTGACGGCACCGGCCGACGGGTCGACGGAGTGGACCACGGGGTCGGTCAGGTAGCGCTTCACGAGCCGGTCGACGTTGCGGTCGAGGGTGGCCGAGAAGAGCAGCCGCTGCCCGTCGGGACGCACCTGGTCGAGCAGGGCGGTGACCTGGGGCATGAAGCCCATGTCGGTCATCTGGTCGGCCTCGTCGAGGACGGTGATCGCGACGTCGTCCAGCCGGCAGTCGCCGCGGTCGATGAGGTCCTTGAGGCGTCCGGGCGTCGCGACGAGGACCTCGGCCCCCGCGCGCAGGGCGCCGGCCTGCCTGCCGATCGACATGCCGCCGACGACGGTGGCCGACCGCAGGCCGACGGCGCGGGCGTACGGGGTGAGCGCGTCGGTGACCTGCTGGGCGAGCTCGCGGGTGGGGACGAGGACGAGGGCCAGCGGCTGCCGCGGCTCGGCACGGCGTCCCGCCGTACGGGCCAGCAGGGCGAGGCCGAAGGCGAGGGTCTTGCCCGACCCGGTGCGGCCGCGGCCGAGCACGTCACGTCCGGCCAGGGAGTTGGGCAGGGTCGCCGCCTGGATCGGGAACGGCTCGGTCACCCCCTCGCGGCCGAGCGCGGCCAGCAGGGCCGGCGGCATGTCGAGGTCGGCGAACGCCTCCACGGCGGGCAGCGCCGGGGTGATCGTCTTCGGCAGCGCGAACTCGCCCTGGGGAGCGGCCGGGCGGCGTCCGGAGCCGGAGGAGCGGCGCGGCGCGCCGGACCGCCCGGAGCCCTGGGCTCCGCCACGGGTGCGGGAGAAGCGGCTGTTCGTTCGTGTGCGGTTCATGCGGAACCTTCCTTGATACGGCACGTATCGAGGGAGTCCCGCAGCGGAGGAACAGCGCAGGGAATCGCAAGAACGAGCCGGCCCCGGTCGGCTCCGGCGAAGTGAGCCGTGCGAACCGGGAGAATCGGGTGAATCGAAAAGATCGAGAAAGTCGAGAAAGCCGAGTCCAAGACAGAACTTGACAGCGACAGAACTCGGGTGAATGGGAGGGCGGGAGACCGCGGAATGCGGAATCCGCCTCCGAAACACCGCGAGCTGGGGCCCGCACCCCTCGAGGTGCGGGCCCCAGCTGCGAAGTGTGTGAGCGTCAGGCGGGGGTGATGTTCTCCGCCGTCGGGCCCTTCTGGCCCTGCGCCACGTCGAACGACACCTTCTGGCCTTCCAGCAGCTCACGGAAGCCCTGGGCGTTGATGTTCGAGTAGTGGGCGAAGACGTCGGGACCGCCGCCGTCCTGCTCGATGAAGCCGAAGCCCTTTTCGGCGTTGAACCACTTCACGGTACCGGTGGCCATGTTGAATCTCCTTCGGAAACGGTGCTCGGAGCCCGCCCTGTGCGTGCTCCGGTCGCCGCGATGATCACCCCGTCGGAAAAACCTTCAGGCAACCACTACTGCAACTCCCATCGACAGTAGCATGCCGTGATCGCACGGGCGCAGGGAATAATCCGCCCCTGACGGCCGCGTGGGGAATATTCCTGTGGCGTGCCGTCGATTTCTCCCCTCATGGCCACAGATATTGCTCCGCTGCCATCGCAGGGTCCACCGGCGGCCCCGCCCCTCGCGGCGTCGTGACCTCCGACGACGGCGTCCCGGCGCCCCGGTGGGTGTCTCGGTGCGAGAGACACCGTGGGCGGCGCCGTGACACCCCTGCCGAGACAAGAAGCACACCGGCCGAGAGGGGGACGACGCCCGTCAGCGGCGGGCCTTGGCCCGGTCGAGTGCGGCCACGCCGAGAGCCGCGAGGGCGATCTGGATCAGCCACTCGACCCAGTCGACGCCCTTGGTGTCGGCAACGCCGAACGCCGCGGCGAGCGCCGATCCGATCAGGGCGGCCACGATGCCGACCGCGATGGTCCACAGGATGCCGATGCGCTGACGCCCGGGGACGACGAGCCGGCCCAGGACGCCGATGACGATGCCGATCACGACGGCGCTGATGATGCCTGAAATCTCCATGCCTGCCCCTCGAGTGGTCTGTCTCGCCCTTATCTCGTCCTTACGGATGCCCGTTCGAAGCGCGTGCAGTTCCGGGCAGGGGAGCGCGGTCCGGCGTCAGACGTTCACGCCGAAGTCGGCGGCGATGCCGGCCAGTCCGGAGGCGTATCCCTGCCCGACGGCGCGGAACTTCCACTCGGCGCCGTGGCGGTAGAGCTCGCCGAAGACCATCGCGGTCTCGGTGGAGGCGTCCTCGGAGAGGTCGTAGCGGGCGATCTCCTGGTTGTTCGCCTGGTTGACCACGCGGATGAAGGCGTTGCGGACCTGGCCGAAGCTCTGGCCGCGGTTCTGCGCGTCGTGGATGGAGACCGGGAAGACGATCCTGTCGACGTCGGCGGGCACCGCGGCGAGGTTCACCTTCACGGTCTCGTCGTCGCCCTCGCCCTCACCGGTGAGGTTGTCGCCGGTGTGCTCGACCGATCCGTCGGGGCTGGTGAGGTTGTTGTAGAAGACGAAGTGCCCGTCCGAGGGCACCTTGCCCGAGGCGTCGAGGAGCAGGGCGGAGGCGTCGAGGTCGTAGTCGGTGCCGGTGGTGGTGCGCACGTCCCAGCCGAGTCCGACCAGGACGGCGGTCAGGCCCGGTGCCTCCTTGCTGAGCGAGACGTTGCCACCCTTGGCCAGGGAAACTCCCACTGCGTGCTCCTTCTCGGCGAGTGCGGGTCGTGGGTCCACGGCGTGTGCACGGCGTGTGTGCAAGGACGCGCGCACGAGGCGGACCCGGCGCGGACACGCCTTTGAATCTACAGCAATGTAGAAGATCTCTGGAGCTGTCTCCCGGCGTGGGCTGCCGGGCGAGGCGCGCGCGGAGGAGGAGTGACGCCCCCCGGCATCCCGCCGCCGGCAACGGCTGACGCGCGCGCCCTCCCTCCCGCACTACTTGCTGACGGCGAAACGCATCAGTGCGTGCTCGTCCCCCTGCTTGATCTTCCCCGTCTCGTTGATGACCTCCAGCTTCCAGGCGTTGCCGACCCGTACGGCCTTGGCCACGGCACAGCCGTTGTCCTGGCTGAGCAGGCTGGGCCAGATGTCGGCGACCTGCTGGGAGCTGCCGCCGGTCGCGTCGTAGACCTTGAAGCTGACGTTGCGCGCCTTCTGGAAGGAGCTGCCCTTCTTGTAGGCGGCGGCGACGAACACGATCGACGTGATCACGGACGGGAGCCGCGCGAACTCGACTGTCACCGTCTCGTCGTCCCCCTCTCCGTGCCCCGTCTGGTTGTCGCCGCTGTGGAGCAGCGACCCGTTGCCCATCGGGTCGAGCGAGTCGATCCCGGCGATGCGCACCGGGTCCCCGCCCTGCATGGCGATGGCGATCAGGTCCAGGTCGGTACCGGTCTTGCGGCGCAGCTTGCCCATCACCCCGCCGCTGCTGCCGGCGGTCGGGTCCCAGGAGACGCCGATGGACAGATGGGTCACACCGTCCAGGTCCGCCGGGCCGTCTTCCTTGGTGAGCGTGATCATGCGCGAATCCTCCTCCGTCGACGGAACTACACCCCAGAGTCTGCCTGGCCCACGGCGATTCCGGGACGACGGGTCGCCAACACGGCATCCCCTCTCCCGCGGTGGGACCCGGCGGCACGGGCCCGGCCCCGGGCTCAGCGCACCGGGAAGCCGAAGGCGTAGCCCTGTTCCGTGAGCCAGGGCAGGACGCGGCGCAGGGCCTCGACGGTCTGGGAGCGGTCGCCGCCCGCGTCGTGGAAGAGCAGCGTCGGTCCGTTGGGGAGCTCCCGCTCCACCGTGGCGACGATGGCGTCCGCGCCCGGCCGCTCGAAGTCCTTGGTGTCCACGTTCCAGCCCAGCGGGCGCATGCCGTGGGAGGCCGCCAGCTTGCGGCTGTAGGGGGTGAAGGCGCCGCCCGGCGCCCGGTAGTACATCGGCCGTACGCCCCCGGACGCCTCGATGATCATGCGCTCGGCGTCGAGGATCTCCTGCGACTGGTAGGCCTCGGACTTCTTGTCCATGGCGGTGTCGTGCGAGACCGAGTGGTTGCACAGCCGATGTCCGGCCGCGACGACGGCCTTCACGAGGTCCGGGTGGGCCTGCGCCTGCGTGCCCGTCACGCAGAACGTGGCCTTCACCCCGTACTCCCGCAGGATGTCGAGCACTTGAGGGGTCCAGGCGGGGTCGGGACCGTCGTCGATGGTGATGTTGACGCCGCGCGCCCCCGCGTCGGAGGCGTGCGCGATGGTCACGTCGACCTGCTCGGCGGCACCGCCCGGCGTGGCCGGCGCGGTGGCCTCCGACGACGACCCGCCCGCGGAGTCGGCCTGTGCGGTCCACACCGACGCGCCGACGGCGAGCATCGTCACCCCGAGTGCCGCCCCGACGACCTTGCCGTACCAGCCCCGCCCGCCACCGTGCCGCGCCATGTCCGCCCCGCTTTCCCGCAGTCGCCCGTCTCGTTCCCGTCGAGTCCACCTGGCAGGACGAGCGCCGCCGGCCGCGGGATCCGCCCGTTACCGATCACGGACAATTCCGGGGAGGTTCGCGGACAACTCGCCGGGCACCGGGCGCCCGAGGCCGAGTGACGAGACGTGACGTCTTGCGTGGAGGGGGTCGATGGCCTACTGTGGGAACGCAACGAGACGATACGTCTCGTATTCTTGTTGTCGACGAAAGAAGACCCACTTGACCCATGCACCGGAAGCGGCCCCCGCCGGCACCGCCGGCTCCCAGCTCACCGTCTCCGACGTCAGCAAGCGCTACGGCCCCCACCTCGTCCTGGAGCGGGTGTCCTTCACGGTCCGCCCGGGACGGAAAGCGGGCATCGTCGGGGACAACGGCTCCGGCAAGTCCACCCTGCTGCGGCTGCTCGCCGGCGCCGAGCAGCCGGACAACGGGGAGGTCCGCGTCGTCGCGCCGGGCGGCACGGGACACCTGGCGCAGACCCTCGAACTGCCGGACACCGCGCGCGTCGGTGACGCCGTCGACCTGGCCCTGGCCGAACTGCGCGCCCTTGAACGGCAGTTGCAGGCCACCGGTGCCGCGCTCCAGAACGCCGGCCCCGACGCGTACGACCGGTACGCCGCCCTGGAGGCGGAGTTCGAGGCGCGCGGCGGATACGACGCGGACCGCCGGGTCGACGTGGCCCTGCGCCACCTCGGCGAGCGGGCCGGCCTGGACCGTTCGCGGCGGCTCGGTACCCTCTCCGGCGGGCGGCGCTCCCGCCTCGCCCTGGCCGCGACGCTCGCCTCGGCACCCGAACTGCTGCTGCTCGACGAGCCCACGAACGACCTGGACGACGAGGCCGTGGCCTGGCTGGAGGAGCGGCTGCGCGCCCACCGGGGCACCCTCGTCGCCGTCACCCACGACCGGGCGTTCCTCGACCGGGTCACGGACACGATCCTGGAGGTCGACCACGACACCCGGTCGGTCCGCCGCTACGGCGACGGCTACCCGGGATACCTCGCCGCCAAGGCCGCGGAACGCGCCCGGCGGCAGCGGGAGCACGAGGAGTGGCGCACGGAGCTGGCACGCCAGTCCCGGCTCGCCGACTCCCACGCGGGACGCCTGGGCGCGATCCCCCGCAAGGGCCCGTGGGCGTTCAGCGGCGCGGGGGCCTTCCGGGCCCGCTCGCGCGCCCACGGTGCCATGAGCAGGATCCGCAACGCGCACGAGCGGCTGCACCGGCTCACCGTGAACCTGGTGGCCGCGCCGCCCGAGCCGTTGCGGTTCGCCACGGACATCGCGGGGTCGGCGGACCGCGCGGTGGAGGTGGCGGACCTGCGCGTACCGGGCCGCCTGGAACTGGACGCGCTCCACGTCCCCGCCGGGGGCCGCCTCCTGGTGACCGGACCCAACGGCGCGGGAAAGACCACGCTGCTGCGGGTCCTGGCCGGCGAACTGGCCCCGGAGCCGGGTGCCGTGGTCCGGCGCCCCGCGCGCGTCGGCTTCCTGCGCCAGATCGCGCTCCCGGCCTCCCCCGAGGAGGAGAGCCGTACGCTGCTCGCCGCCTTCGGCGAGGACCGCGCGGACGAGCTGCTGGCCCTGGGCCTGTTCCGCGAGGCCGACCTGACCCGGCCCGTACGTCACCTGTCCACCGGACAGCGCCGCCGCCTCGAACTCGCCCGCCTGGTCACGGGCGCGCACGGCCTGCTGCTGGACGAGCCGACGAACCACCTCTCGCCCTCGCTGGTGGAGGACCTCCAGACGGCCCTCGCCCAGTACGAGGGGACGCTGGTCGTCGTCACCCACGACCGCCGGCTGCGCGCGGCCCTGACGGGGCCGGTCCTGCGTCTCGGACCGGGCGGCGCCGTCGGCCGGGCGGTCAGCCGGCGGCCGCCGGACTGACCGGAGTCTCCGCCAGGTCGGCCAGGTCGAACGTGTCGGCCATGGCCGACACGTCCGGCGCCTCGCCCAGTCGTTGCTCGGACCAGATGGTCTTGCCCCGGCGGCTGTGCCGGACGCCCCAGCGGGAACTGAGCCGCATGACGATGTAGAGACCGCGGCCGCCCTCGTCGCTCTCCCGCGCGTGACGCAGATGGGGGCTGCTGCTGTTGGCGTCGGTGACCTCGGTCAGGAGCCGGCCTTCGTCCTTGACGAGCCGCAGCCGGACCGGCCCCTTGCCGTGCCGGATGGCGTTGGTGACGAGTTCGCTGACGATCAGCTCGGTGGTGTACGCCGCCTCGTCGAGCCCCCAGGCGGCGAGCTGCTGGCCGCAGAGCCGGCGCGCCGTGCTCACGACGGAGGCCTCGGTGGGCAGGTTCCAGTCCGCGACGTGCTCGTCCGGCAGGACGCGGGTGCGCGCGAGCAGGAGGACGGCGTCGTCGTGGGCAGGGGGAGACAGGCGGTACACGGCGGTGTCGCACAGTTCCGGCAGGGGCAGGGTGGTGGTGGCGAGGATGTGCTCCAGACGACGCCTGGCGGTGACGCGGTCGTGGTCGCCGGCTCCGAGGAGACCGTCGGTGTACTGGGCGATCAGGCTGCCCGGCGCCAGCTCGAGCACGGCCGGGGTGAAGACGCGTCCGCCGCCCGCCCCCAGCGGCGGCCCCTGGGGGATGTCCACCGTGACCGGGACCCCGTCGGGATCGAGGACGATCGGGGCGGGATGGCCCGCACGGACCATCGTGCAGCGACGGGTGACGGGGTTGTAGACGGTGACCGCGCAGGTCGCCACGCACGGCTCACCGGACGACCCGGCGGCGTCCGGGAGCTGGGCGGCGACCTCGTCGAGATGCGTCAGCAGCTCGTCCGTCTCCAGGTCCTGCAGGGCCAGTGCGCGCAGGGCGACGCGGAACTGGCCCATGGTGGCCGCCGCCTCGATGCCGTGTCCGGCCACCTCACCGACGACGAGCGCGACCCGCGTGCCGGACAGCGGGATGACGTCGAACCAGTCGCCTCCGGCGCTCTCGGGCAGGTACACGTGCGCGGTCTCCACCGCCGACAGCCGTGGGACGGCGCCGGGCTGGAGCCGGCGCTGCAGGGCGGAGGCCACGGTGTGCTCGCACCGGTAGCTGCGTGCGTTGTCCAGGTGCGCGGCCGCGACGGAGGCCGCCTGCCGGGCCACGTCCAGGTCCGCTTCCTCGAAGGGATCGACGCGGTTCCGGTACAGCGTCAGCAGTCCGAGGACGGTGTCCCGAACGGTGAGCGGGGCGACGATCATGGAGTGCACGTCCGCGTCGAGCAGCGGCGTGAAGCCTTCGGGATCGGCCGACAGCCAGGGTGCGTCCGCGCCGACCCGGACCAGACGGGCCCGCCGGTCGTTGAGGGACTGGGTGAACGGGGTCGGAAAAGGGAACGGCGCGCTGTCGCCCTCCGCTCTGCCCGTCTCGAAGGACGGGGGAGCGCCGGAGACCCGGCGCAGCGGGACGTCCGCCGTCACGGGCCCGCTCCGGGGCGTGTGTTCGGCGGGGCCGTCCTCCACCAGATCGACACAGGCGGCGTCGGCGAAGCCTGGCACCAGGGCCCCCACCAGCTCATCCGCCGTCGTGCCGACGTCCAGCGTGGACCCGACCGCCGCGTGCACCGCGCCGAGGACGGCGAGGCGGTCCGACGCGGCCTCCCGCTCGGTCACGTCCTCGACCACGCTCACCAGTCCGGGAACGCCGTCGCCCGTGGGCGGCAGCGGGAAGAGCGACACCTCGAGCGCGAGGGTGCGGCGCGGATTCGACGGGGAACGTCCGCGGACGAGCCGGTCGCGCAGCGGCTCACCGGTCGCGAGCGCCTCCTCGACCAGCGCCCGCAGCTCACCCGGCGGGAAACCGGACGCGAAATCCTCGACATCGTGCCCGACGACGTCCTCGACGGGCAGTCTCCGCACGCCCCGGCCGGTGGGGTTGTAGCGGACGACCCTCCGCTGGGCGTCGAGGACGAACAACCCCTGGGGCGAACCGCTGAAAAGCGCGCTGAGCACGTCGGCGTCGTCGACGGGACCACCTGTCACCGCGAGCTCCCTTCGTGGACCCTCGCCCCCACCCTCTCGCACAGCTCAGGCGCGGCAACCCGGACGCCGCAGTCCGGTGACGCCCCGCGGACCGAGGCGGAGCACACCCCCGAAGGCTCCTACCGGAAGCACGCGACGACGAGCGGGAGGTCCTGCAGCCACCTGCGGAGCAAGGACGTCTTGCGGGCCTTGACCGCCTGCCGGTGAACCGTGCCGTCGAGGAGCCAGACGGTGACCCAGAGGTACTTCTGCGGCCCTGCCGCGCACTCGACCGCGCTGACGTGGTTCCAGGTGAACTGGAAGTACCGCACGTCCGATTCGAAGGTGACGCCGTCGGCGTCGATCAGGACGGCACTGGTGGCGTCCGCGGCGACGAAGGAGATGTCGGCGTCCTCCGGCCCGGAGGCCGGCCCGCCCCAGGGGGCCGCCGAGGGGACGGCCGGCGGGTAGGGCGGCGGGGCGGGCAGGGCGGTAGGCGCCTGGTGCGGGGGAACCGCGTCCATCGGGGACAGCACGGCCTCCGTGGGGGTGTACGTGCCCGGAGCCGGCGAGAACAGATCCAGCAGCCCTTCCGGAGTGGGCCGCTGGGCGGGGTCCTTGGCCAGGCACGCGATCAGCGTGGGCCGCAGGCCCGGTGGCACCGCCGACAGATCGGCCGGCTCGTGCACCGTGCGGTACATCAGGCCCATCGGCGTACCCCCGCCGAAGGCGCTGCCCCCGGCGGCGGCGACCAGCACGGCCCCGAGCGCGAACACGTCGGCGGCCCCGGTGACCTCCTCCCCCATGGCCTGCTCGGGAGCGAGGAACCCGGGCGTCCCGAAGGCCACGCCGGTGGAGGTCAGACGGGCGGACTCCATGGCCCGCGCGATACCGAAGTCCAGGACCCTGGGACCGTCGGCGGCCATGATGATGTTCCCGGGCTTGAGATCACGATGGACCAGAGCACAGCGGTGGATCGCCGCGAGCGCCTCGGCGAGCGCCGCCCCCAGCCGCCGCAACCGCCCTTCGTCCATCGGCCCTTCGGAGGCGAGGAGATCAGCCAGCGTCGGCCCCGGAACATAGGCGGTGGCCAGCCAGGGAACCTCCGCCTCGGGATCGGCGTCCACCACGGGCGCCGTGTGAAAACCGCCCACCAGACGGGCGGCGGCGACCTCGGCGCGGAAACGCTGCCGGAAATGCGGATCGGCCGCGAGCTCCGGCCGCGCCACCTTCACGGCCACCGAACGCCCACCGCGCGAGCGCGCCAGGTAGACGGTGCCCATCCCGCCGGCGCCCAGCTCCCGCTCCACGGCATACGCGCCGATGCGCTCCGGCATACCCACCCGCCCACCCCGTACGTCACGCGCCGCCTGCAGCACCGCTCGGCATTGCCGCGCACCAGTATGACCGCCCCGGCCGGCAACGGGGGCTGCCGCCGGTGCCGAGTCCTCCGTCATTCGCCCAGAGCCGCGCGGGCCTCGCCGCCTGCTGGGCGGCCGGCGGACGCGGTCCGGAAACGACTGAGGCCCAGGTCGATGACCTGGGCCTCAATCACAGGACTTCAGCGAGAAGTGCGAGGTCGTCGAGCCATCCCCGCACGGTTCAGGGTGAGCCGTCGGCTCCGATCGGCGAGCGCCGCTGTCATCGAGGAGGGGCAGCGCTCCCATGCGGCCACCGTCGTTGTCCCGCGTCCGGCGAGCGGGCTTTCCGCGCTCGGCACGGCGCCGCGCCCTGCGCTCTCCCGCTTCCCGAGCCTGACCAGCAGCGCGGGCAGCGCCGTCGGCGAACTGGCCACCACGCTTGAGGTGGAAGAGCGTGTAGTCGACGCCGACCGCGAGGCCGATCATCAGGATGACATTCGTGCCGGCCCCGGCGTCGGGGGAGAAGTGTGACGCCAGCATCGACAGCCCGACGGCCGCCGCGATCGACGACAATGCGAGCAGCAGCGGCACCCCCGCCATGGTCACGGACCCGAAAACGACCAACAGGGTGATCAGGGTGATGAGGAGCGTGATCTTCTCCGAGAGCGCCAGGTCGCCGCCGCGCTGCTGGTCGACTTCCTTGCTGATGGAGGGGCTCGCGGTCTCCTCCAGCAGCAGCCCCGGAAAGGCCTTCCCCGCGGCCTTGGTCTGCTCGACCAGCGCGTCGACCTTGTCCTTTGCGTCCATCTCCGACCCGGATGCCCCTCGGCGGCCATCGCCTCCGCCCGGCCGGCCTCGCCGACCCGGTAGTCGGCCGTCGTCGCGCTGTGCGTGCCGACGGCACTGCCGATCCCCAGGCACAGCACCACGAACACGAGCCAGCCGACGATGGCCCGCCAGGGGTGCCGAGCACTCGAACGCGCCATGCGTACAGTGATTGAATTCATCCCAAACAGCCTTGCTGGCCAGTGCAGTTGGCCGACAGAGGTATCGGGTTGAACTCCGTGTCCACCGATCGGTGGACACGGCCGCACAAGGCTTCCGCGGGCCGGGTTCTCGACGGCGCACCGCCCGGCGGAATCCTTCTCTGGTATCCGGAGCGTCACTCTGCGGAGCGGGGGCTAGAGCTGTACATCATTTTGGTACATGGACTACTCTTGGTACATGTCCATGAAGCGCACCAACGTCTATGCCGACCCCGAGGACCTGGCGATCATCAAGGAGGCGGCCAAGCGGCGGGGCATAAGCGAGGCTGAGATCATCCGTCAGGGGATTCATCTCGCCGCCATGGCGAACCGGGTCTGGGACGAGCCGCTGTTCTCGCGGACCTTCGAGGGGCCGGGGCGTACGCCGTCCAAGGTCGAGGTCCGTGATGCGGTCGCTGACGCGGTTTGCCGTGAGACGGGCTCCGGAACTGCCGCGTGATCATCGTCATCGCGGACACGTCCGGCCTCTTGGCCGCCCTCGACTCGACGCACCCGGAGCACGGAGCGGCGAATGAAGCGATCATGTCCGCCGGGCTCTTGGTCATGTCCCCGCTCCTGCTGGCGGAGCTCGATCACGTGGCTACGCGTGAGCTCGGGCGAGAGGCGGCGGTCAGCGCGGTCGACGACCTTCGCCGCTGGATGAGCCGCGGCCGCGTCGTCATGCCGGAGATCACGGAAGACCATCTGGGCGCGGCCCAGTCCGTCCGTGTCCGTTACCGCGCCCTGGACCTGGACCTCGCGGACGCGGTGAACGTGGCACTGGCCGCGGACTACGACACCGACGCGATCCTCACCCTCGACCGACGCGACTTCCGTGCCGTACGGCCCTTGGGCCGGCACAAGGCGTTCCGGGTCCTGCCCGATGACCTGCCGCTGTGACGAGGGCTTCCCGTTCGAAGTCCCCGCTGCCTAAAAGGACTTCGGTAGCCGTTGCCGTCGCTGTGTACGCGACCCGCTTCGGGCTTGCTGAGGGAACGACAGGCTGAGGTCTTCTGGCGCGGGGAGATCGCGACGCGCGATCTTTGGAGGCTGCGCGTGCCGAACAACCCGAAGGGCCGCGCCAATGCATAAGCCCCAGGTCGCTGACCTGGGGCTTATGCATGGAGCGGGTGACGAGAATCGAACTCGCGCTCTCAGCTTGGGAAGCTGATGTTCTACCATTAAACTACACCCGCGTCATCCGCCGACCGAGTCGGTGTTGGACGCTCGATCACTCTACCTCATCGTCGGCCCCCGGTGTCTCCGACGTGGGGTCTGACGGCGTTTCAAGGGAAGGAAGCGGCTGCGGGGGGCCGGAGTTGGGGCGTACGGTGGGGGCGTTTCCGAGGGTGGCCGGGAGGGGGTTCCGGCGGGCGTTCGGGAGGGCGGAGTGCCGCCTGGAGCGTCGTCTCTTTGATCCCGTAATGTGGCTTTCGTCGTCAGCGTAGTTCGCCAGACGCGGCTCTTGGGGAAGGGACTTGAAGGACTTGATGGATCGCACCGTCCTCCGCTGTGCCGATGGGCACGTGTTCACCGCCGCCTCGTTCCCGATGCAGCAGGCCGAGCGGCTCGGCCCCGGCCGGCTCGTCCGATGTCCGCGGTGTGCGCGGTTGCGGAGTGCCGTGCCGGTGGTGGCGGAGAAGCGGTAACCGCCGCCTCCGGCCACGGGCCCCGGCAGTACCTGGCGCGCGGCGCGGCGGCGCGGTTGTCGCTGCTCCGCGCGCCTTGCGTATCCTCGGTGCGTGCTTCTCTCAGACAAGGACATCCGGGCCGAGATCGATTCCGGACGGGTGCGCATCGATCCCTTCGACGACTCCATGGTGCAGCCGTCGAGCATCGACGTGCGCCTGGACCGCTACTTCCGGGTGTTCGAGAATCACCGGTACCCGCACATCGACCCCTCCGTCGAGCAGGTGGATCTGACCCGGCTCGTGGAGCCGGAGGGGGACGAGCCGTTCATCCTGCACCCCGGCGAGTTCGTGCTGGCCAGCACGTACGAGGTGGTCTCGCTCCCCGACGACCTGGCCTCCCGGCTCGAGGGCAAGAGCTCGCTCGGGCGGCTCGGGCTGGTCACGCACTCCACCGCCGGGTTCATCGACCCCGGGTTCTCCGGACACGTGACGCTGGAGCTCAGCAATCTCGCGACCCTGCCGATCAAGCTGTGGCCCGGGATGAAGATCGGGCAGCTCTGCATGTTCCGGCTCACCTCGCCGGCCGAGCACCCCTACGGGAGCGAGCGCTACGGGTCCCGTTACCAGGGCCAGCGGGGGCCGACCGCCTCCCGGTCCTTCATCAACTTCCATCGGACCCAGGTATGAGCAGGAAGCACGCATGAGTGAAGTACGGGAGAACCTGACCTACGAGCAGTTCGGCGTCGCCGTCCGCGAGCTGGCGCAGGCCGTCGCCGACGACGGGTACGAGCCGGACATAGTGCTGTCCATCGCCCGTGGCGGGGTCTTCGTGGCCGGTGGGCTGGCGTACGCGCTGGACTGCAAGAACATCCACCTGGTGAACGTCGAGTTCTACACCGGCGTCGGCACCACGCTCGAGATGCCGGTCATGCTCGCGCCCGTGCCCAACGTGATCGACTTCTCCCGGAAGAAGGTCCTGATCACCGACGACGTCGCCGACACCGGCAAGACGCTCAAGCTGGTGCGGGACTTCTGCCTCGACACGGTCGCCGAGGTGCGCAGCGCGGTGATCTATGAGAAGTCCCACTCGCTCGTCCAGTGCGAGTACGTGTGGAAGCGCACCGATGACTGGATCAACTTCCCGTGGTCCGTTCAGCCGCCCGTCGTGCGGCGCGACGGTCAGGTGCTCGACGCCTGAGTCCACCGTGTGCGAAGGGCCCCCGGCGTCACACGCCGGGGGCCCTTCGCGTGACGGTCGTGGATCAGAACGTGCCCAGCTTCACGATCGACAGCAGGGCGACCAGCTGGATCGCGGACGCGCCGAGCGCCTTCGGCCAGGGGAGGTCGTGGGAGCGGCTGACCATCGAGGTGAGCAGGGCGCCGGCCGCGACCCACGTCGCCCAGCCCAGGATCTGGACGAAGGGCGCGTCGCCGCCGGCGAACATCGCGACGACCAGGCGCGGGGCGTCCGTGATGGACATGATCAGCATGGAGAGGCCGACGGTGGGCTGCCAGGCGCCGTCGCCGCCGAGCTGGCGGGCCAGGGTGTGGGTGACGACGCCCAGCACGAAGGCGCTCAGCACCATCGCGACGGCCGTGGTCAGGACGATCGGGATCGCGTTCGACAGGGTCGCGTTGATGGCGTCCTCTCGGGCGCCGTCGAAGCCGAAGACCGCGAGCAGGCCGTAGAGGAAGGTCACGACGAGGGCGGGGCCCCACATCGTGTAGTCCCGCATCTGGAGGAAGGTCTGGTTGGGGGCGGTGACGATGCCCTTCAGCAGGGCCTTCCAGTGCAGGCGCGGGCCGACCGGGCCGGGGGGCGGTGCCGCCGAGCCGGCGCGGTAGGTCTCGCCCTGGGTGTAGGGGTCCTCGCCGATCGCGAACGCCTGGGTGTGGCCGGGGTTGTTGGCCGCGTACGGGTCGTACGGGGCCTGCCCGCCGTGGGCGTGGCCGCCGTCGCCGAAGTACTCCGGCTCCCCGTGGCCGCCGTGGCCGCCGTGAGCCCCGGGCCACTGTCCGCCGCCGGGGCCGCCGGCACCGCCCGGCCCGTAGGGCGGCTGCGGGTACGGCTGCCGCGGCGTCGCGGGAGCGCCGTACGACGGTCCCTGCGGCGTCTGCTGCCCGTACGGAGGGTTGTGCGGTCGCGCGTGAGGAGCGCCGTTGTCCCGGCCGCGTCCGATCCTGAATCCAGCCACGCCTTCGAACGTACCTGGTCCCGGAGAGTGACGTGCGGGGGCCGGGCTTTCGGGGGGCCCTTTGCGGCCGAGCTGTGACATCCCCTACGGGAGGCCCCCGACGCCTCCCCGAGGGACGGTGCGCATGGGGTCCGGGGTGCGCCACGGCGGCCTACGGGGTCAGGAACTGCGAGGTCGAGAAGGTGACCGCCGCCTGCGCCGTCACCAGTTCCCTCGCCGAGCCGCCGCGGTGCACCTCGACCGAGTCCTCGGTGTCCCCCTCGGACGTCCGCACCACCAGGTCCGCGTGGCCGTCGCCGTCGAAGTCGCCGACGGACAGGACCCGCGCGGTGCCCCGGGCGGCGGGCGTCACGGTGACCGCGCCCCGGGTGGTGGGGCCCGCCGCGCGGCCCGGCAGGACGCGCACGTGGGTGCCGCCGGTGACCAGTTCGCTGAGGCCGTCGCCGTCGAAGTCGGCGGCGTCGAGCATCGAGCCGGGGACGTCCAGGGTGGCGCGGGCGGCGGTGGGGAGGTCGTAGCGCAGGGCGGTGCCGGTCGCGGTGCCCACCGCCGCGTCCAGGGACCTGCCCCGGCCGAACGCGCCGAGGGCCACGTCGATGCCCGACGGCAGGGTGGCGCCGGTGCGGCTGGGGCCGGACGGGCCGCCGAGGACGACGGCGGCGGTGCCGGTGCCCGCCGAGGTGCGGACGAGCAGGTCGTCGTAGCCGTCGCGGTTCACGTCGGCCGCGGGGCCCGTGGGAGCCTCGCCCGGGGCGGCGAGCGGGGCGCCGGCCGCGTGCGGGGCGCCCTTGCGGGTGAAGGGGCCGCGCAGATGGCTGAGGTGGCCGGCGGAGGCGTGCAGGACCAGGTCCTGGGCGCCGTCGCCGTCGAAGTCGCCGCAGACCGGCCGGTCCGGCCAGTCGTTGCCGAGCCGGGCCCGGGCGGGCACGGTCAGGACCACCGCGCGGCCGGTGAAGCCGTCCGGGGAACCGAAGAGGAGCTGGAGGGGGACCGGCGGGCGGCCCTGGCCGTCGTAGGGCGGGTCGGTGGTGACGGCGAGGTCGGTGAAGCCGTCGCCGTCGAGGTCGCAGCTCGCCTCCGCCTCGAAGACGGCCGGCAACCGGCCCTGTGTCCGGGCCGCGTGCGCGGCCGGCGAGAGCAGTTGCCGGGCACCCGGCACGAGGCCGTGGGCCGAGCCGTAGACGATGCCGATGCCGGCGTCGTCGGCGTGGCTCTGGCCCTTGACGAGGTCGTTGAGGACGAGGTCGCGGTGGCCGTCGCCGTTGAAGTCGTCGGGGGTCGTGCTGCCCTTGCCGTGCGGGACGGGCAGCAGGGCCGGGGCCTGTGCGGCGCGGACCGGGGTGTGCCCCGTCGCCGTGGCTCCGCCTGTGCCCGTGGTGTGCGACGGGCCGTGGCCGCAGGCGGCGAGCAGCAGCACGCACCCGGCGGTGGCCGTGCCGGCCAGGGTCGCTCTTCGGCTGCGCACCATTCACCTCATCCGCATCGGGCAGCAGCATGGACAACGTCCATGACAACGTTCGGCAATCATGCACGTGTTCGACATACGGCGACACCCCCAGGTCCGCAGAGAACCCGGGGGTGTCGGTCGTGCTGTGTGGAGCGGGGTGCTACTTGACCGGCTCCGGCGTCGGCTCGTTCTCCGGCTCCGGCTCGCCGGCCGGGTCGGCCGGGGTCTTGACGGAGTCGAGCAGGAGCTGGGCGACGTCGACGACCTGGATGGACTCCTTGGCCTTGCCGTCGTTCTTCTTGCCGTTGACGGAGTCGGTGAGCATGACGAGGCAGAAGGGGCAGGCGGTGGAGACGATGTCGGGGTTGAGGGAGAGGGCTTCGTCGACGC